>DYFG01000012.1:0-9113 GCA_020725315.1 Nitrosotalea sp. | reverse complement strand
TTATAATTAACAAATTGAAATATTGTCAAAAGTAAATAAAGAAGGGGGAGGTACACAACCCAAACCCTTTACCGCTTTCCTCTATCCAGATCTCTTTTGCTATCTCCCCTCCCTGTATTATCTACTTCTACAGATATTACGCCTTCACCCTATACTGCGGATGATACTCCTTTATTATGTGCTCGTCGATTCGTTTGAGTTCTCCTTCAGGCAGCGTCGCCAGCAAATCCCAGCCGAGATCCAAGGTCTCTTCAATACTTCGATCCTCGTTTTTACCCTGTGTAACAAACCGCTTCTCAAATTCATCGGCAAACTCCAGGTATCTCTTATCCCTGCTTGTCAACGCCTCCTCTCCTACTACTGCAACCAGATCACGCATATCTCTTCCCTCGGCATACCCTGCGTAGAGCTGATTGGATACACCCGAGTGGTCTTCTCTCGTCCTCCCCGGTCCTATTCCTTCATTCATCAATCGTGAGAGTGAGGGCAACACATCAACCGGCGGATAGATACCCCTTCGATGCAGGTCTCTTGTGAGAACGAATTGCCCCTCGGTGATATACCCCGTCAGGTCAGGTATAGGATGCGTGATGTCATCATCAGGCATACTCAAGATGGGGATTTGTGTAATCGAACCTTTACGTCCTCTTATTCGACCAGCACGCTCGTAATTAGTAGCGAGATCGGTGTACATGTAACCAGGATAGCCTCTTCTTCCCGGCACCTCTTCACGTGCCGCTGATATCTCACGTAACGCTTCACAATAATTCGTCATATCGGTAAGAATGACAAGGATGTGCATATCATATTCGTAAGCGAGGAACTCAGCAGTTGTCAATGCCATCCTTGGCGTTATCACACGCTCAATCGCAGGGTCATCCGCGAGGTTAAGAAAGGCAACGATCCGCTCTATTGCACCCGTGAGTTCAAAATCGTGCATGAAGAACGAAGCCTCCTCATGTGTGATGCCCATTGCCGCAAATACAACGGAGAAAGGCTCGCCAGTGGTTAACACCTTCGCTTGCCTCGCTATTTGAGCGGCAAGGGCATTGTGCGGCATTCCCGCACCGGAGAATATCGGTAACTTCTGCCCGCGCACCAGCGTGTTCATGCCATCAATCGTGGAGATACCAGTTTGAATGAATTCACGTGGATAAGCCCGTGCCGTAGGGTTTATTGCGGCACCAATAATAGGAAGCCTATCTTCTGGTATAACCTCCGGTCCACCATCAATCGGTCTACCCAGACCATCAAAGAAGCGACCAACCATATCTTCTGAAACGCCTATCCTCATTATATCTCCCGTGAATCGCACTCGTGTCCTTGCCGTATCTATTCCAGAGGTGCCTTCAAAGACCTGAATCACCGCACGTCCTCTACTCGCTTCCAACACCTGCCCGTTCTTTTCTTCATCACTCGGCGTAACTATCCTCACTACTTCTCCATACATAACCCCCTCCACACCTTCTACCACAATCAACGGACCAGCCGCTTCTCTTATCGTTGTGTATTCACAGGCAGAAGTGTCAATCGCCATTTCTTCTCACCCCCCTTCCTCTTTCCTCTTTATTACTTCAAATTCATCTTTCATATCTCTTATGATCTCCTCGTATTTCTCCCTGAACTCTTCACTGGGCACATATTTCATCCTCGCTATGGCATCCTTTATCCTCATCCCCCCCAGCTTCTCTATTTCTATACCGTGCTCTATCGCTTCGCTTGCATAGTCATACCACTGGCGAATGATTTTTGCCATCAGATACTGTTTCTCCAACGAGCAGAAGGAGTCGATAGCATGATATGCGTTCTGCTGCAAAAAATCCTCTCGTATCATACGAGCAACTTCCAATGTCCCTCGTTCACGTGCTGGAAGTGCATCGGCACCAACAAGCTGAACTATCTCCTGCAGTTCTGCCTCCTTCTGCAATAGTGCCATCATCTCCTCCCGTTGTACCGTGAAATCCGGAGACGAAGGCTTATTAAACCACTCTCTGAGATTATCCAGGTAAAGAGAATAGCTACGGAGCCAGCTTATAGCCGGAAAATGCCTCCTATCCGCTAACGTTGAATCAAGAGCCCAGAAAACGCCCACCACGCGCAACGTATTCTGTGTCACAGGTTCTGAGAAATCACCCCCTGGCGGTGACACCGCCCCCACTACCGTAACAGAGCCGATTCTTCCCTCCGAATCCGAACATAACGTTTTTACCCTCCCTGCTCGTTCATAAAAATCTGCCAATCTCGTGGCTAAATAAGCAGGAAAACCTTCTTCACCCGGCATCTCTTCTAATCTACCCGATATTTCGCGCAGTGCTTCCGCCCAGCGTGATGTTGAATCCGCCTGAATCGCCACGTCATACCCCATATCACGATAATACTCAGCGAGTGTGATTCCCGTATAAATAGACGCTTCTCGTGCCGCAACAGGCATATTCGAGGTGTTTGCAATAAGCGAGGACCGTTCCATCAACTTTTCGCCGCTGTAAGGATCAACAAGTTCGGGAAAATCTTCCAAAACCTCGGTCATCTCATTCCCCCGCTCTCCACACCCTATATACACAATGACTTGTGCGTTCGCCCATCGCGCCAATTGGTGCTGCATCACCGTCTTTCCTGTTCCAAAGCCACCGGGAATAGCCCCCGTGCCACCTTTCGCGATCGGGAAGAAGGTGTCATTTATCCGCTGCCCGGTCAACAAAGGCACCTCAGGGTCCAATTTCTCCTTATAGGGTCTGCCTTTCCTCACCGGCCATTTCTGCATCATCTTCAATTCCACGTCCTCGCCATCGCTGGTTTGTACCCGCGCTATGCACTCATTAACAGTGAATTCACCCTCTTTGAGCTCTACAATTCGCCCGTGTATCCACGGTGGCGCAAGAATTTTATGCGTTATTACCTTTGTCTCAGGGACCTCACCTAAAATATCCCCACCAACTATCTCTTCACCTTCCTCTGCGGTGGGTGTAAAATTCCATTTCTTCGTCCGGTCAATGGCATCCACATATATCCCTCTCGTTATATAATCCCCTGCTTTGTCTCCTATCTCTTCCAAAGGTCTCTGCACACCATCGTAAAAATTCTTTAAGATGCCAGGACCGAGTTCAACAGATAGAGGTGCTTTTGTCCTTATCACCGGCTCACCGGGCTTCAAACCCGTTGTGTCCTCATATACCTGGATATACGCAAAATCGCCGTCCAGTCTTATCGTTTCGCCCATCAATCCCTCTTCCCCTACCTTAATCACTTCGTACATCTCGCACCCGCGCATCTTATCAGCAACAACCAACGGACCTGCTATTTTTTCGATTACACCCTCTTCGCCCATTTTTCTACCCCACCATTACTAAACTACTTCCTATCTCTTAAAGTAAAAGTATTATAAATCCAATCCTCTTTCTCGGTTGTAAAGCTAGTGCGATAACCTTAACAAGAAATGAAGATCCCCGTTGAGATGCCGGTCTTGGTAACTTCTGCATTGCCTTATGTTAATGGTGAGTGTCATATAGGACACCTAAGGACTTATGTCCCCGCTGACATATACGTGCGGATGCTCCGGAAGATGGGCTACGAGGTCATCTTTATCAGCGGTTCTGATACTCATGGAACACCGATTGTGCTGAGTGCAGAAGCGCAGGGCATCACTCCTGAAGCGGTTGTTGAGCGATATCATGAGCATTTCAAGCGAGTTTTCAAAGGACTCAATGTGAATTTTGACTATTATGGGAGGACAGATTCTGAGAAGAATCATAGAAGGACGGAAGAGATAGTGAAGAAGTTGATAGAGAATGGGTATGTTTATAAGAAGAGAATAAAACAGGCATTTTGCACTCCCTGCGGGCGTTTTCTACCCGATCGATATGTAGAGGGGATATGTCCTTTCTGCGGTGAGATTGCACGAGGTGATGAGTGTGACCAGGGCTGTGGTAAGCATCTTGAACCTGGCGAGATACGAGAGCCGAGATGCAAGATATGTGGAAGCAATGCGGAGTTCAGGGAACAGGAGCATTTCTTCTTCAATCTCTCGTCCTTTGCTGAGTTCCTCAGCTCATATCTAGATACAATGGATGGCACGATGAATGCTAAGAACTATGCGAAGGAATGGGTGAAGAAAGAACTAAGGGATTGGTGTATAACGAGGAATCTGGAATGGGGCGTGAACTTTCCAGGTCGTGATGACCTGGTTGTTTATGTCTGGGTTGACGCACCGATTGGCTATATATCCTTCACGGAAGAGCTCATCAGAGGAAAAGGAGTAGATGAGACGGAATGGAGCAAGTATTGGAAAGAGGATAAAACCGCTATTGTGCATTTCATAGGCACGGATATTATATACCACCACTGCATATTCTGGCCTGCAATGCTTAAAGGAGCGGGTTATTCGTTGCCTGATGCGGTCGTTGCCTCTGGTATGGTGAAAATAGATGGTAAGACGTTCTCAAAGAGCAGAGGGAACGTGGTATGGACAACAGAATTTTTAGAACGGTTCCATCCCGATACGTTAAGGTATTATTTAGTCTCGCACTCAAGCCACACGAAGGAGCTGGATTTCTCATGGAACTCATTTTTCATGCGTGTGAACAACGAGTTGGTGGCGATTCTCGGGAACCTCGTTCACCGCGTTCTATCATTTGCCTCTAAGAATTTTGGCGTGGTTCCCGATGGCGATGTCGAAGAAGAGGTCTTTGTTGAGATAGAGAAGACGAGGGAGGAAGTGATAAGAGCAGTGGAAGACTACGAATTCAAGAAGCTCGTTGATGCAGTGATGAAGCTCGCGGATTTTGGGAACAGTTATTTTCAACGAGAAGAACCATGGCGGTTGATAAAGGAGGGAGTTCAAGGCAGGGAGCGGTCTGGGGAAATAGTAAAGAACGTGCTACAAATACTAAAAGCGGTTTGTATCTCACTGGATGCGGTAATGCCTGATAAGATGGAAGAGGTGTGGGAGCAGCTTGGTATGGAGGGTGATCTGCATTCGGTGAAGCTCGATGAGATGATGGTGCCAATAAAAAGTGGTCAAGCGTTAAAGAAGCCAGGTAAATTGTTCGAGCGTGTGGAGGTGTGAATGCACGCGATCCTGAAGGTATTGAATTCAATTCTGATTGCAACGATTGTTATCCTTTTATATTCACCTTTCCTTATCATTACCAAGACGCAGAGGTGGCATTATCATGAAGATATCAATGGATATCGAATTACAAGATATCCCGGGTCAGTTAGTGCTCGCATTGGAGCCCGTATCAGATTTTGGTGGGAATATTCTCAGCGTGCTGCATCAAAGGGATAAAAAAACCCCGTCAGGGAGAATACCCGTTCAATTTGTCTTTGAGCTGGAAGAAAAGAGATTGGATAGAGTAGTAGAAAGGTTGAAGGAACGGGGCGTGAAGGTGGTAAGAATAGGGAAGGAGCGCCTGAAGGAGTCAATGGTCGTTCTACTCATTGGGCATATCATGCATTCTGATGTACGGGATACGATAGATAGTATAGACAGTACGGGATTTGCAGAGGTTGTTGGGCTCTCGGTCTCCATGCCCGGTGTGGCTAAGAAATCCTCTGCTTCGGTTACACTGAGCGCAATTGGTAAAAAGGAATTAGAAGAAGCTTTGCAGATCTTAAAACGTACGGTGAACAAAAAGGGCATCCTGATTATCACGCCTATTTAATTTAATTCAGAATGAAGAACGCAAGAGGGGATATGAGAATGAAGACAGGCATAAAAACGGTAAGAATTTCGATAATTGGTTTTGGAAATGTAGGAGGCGGCGTAGCGGAGGTGATCAGGAGGAAAAGAGAGGAGATAGCGAGAAAATACGGGTTGAATATAAAAATTGTGGGCATAGCTGATTTGAGGGGTATTATTGTAGATGAGGATGGGCTGAGTGAAGAGGCTATAATGGGGCTCCGTACAGGGGATAAGAAACGGGAAAAGAGGGAGGATATGACGAGCGTGAATGTCATAAAAGAAGTGGAGCACGAGGTTATGGTGGAGGCGACGCCGACAAATATCGAGGATGGGGAGCCTGGATTAACGCATATAATTACCGCACTGGAGTCAGGCAAGCACGTGGTAACTTCGAATAAAGGTCCTCTGGCGGTCGAGTATAAAAAGTTGATGGAACTAGCAGCGAAGAGGGAGAAGGAACTACGATTTGAAGCAACGGTTGGTGGTGCTATGCACATACTATCATTTGTAAGGGAGAATCTCGCAGGCAATGCGATTCTCTCAATAACGGGTATTTTGAATGGCACGTGCAACTATATTCTCACGAGAATGGCAGAAGAAGGGCTGCCCTACGAGCACGTCTTAAAGGAGGCGCAGGAGATAGGAATCGCTGAGGCTGATCCTTCCAAAGACGTCGAGGGCATAGATACCGCGGTGAAACTCGTGATCTTAGCAAATTCCATCTTCGATCGGTATGCAACGTGCAAGGATGTCGAGGTAACCGGCATCATGGAGATCACACCGGACGCATTAAAGCTGGCTGATGATGCAGGATACGTGATAAAATTGATCGGAGAGGTGGACCGGGAGGGGTGCCTGAAAGTGGCGCCACGGTTGGTTCCAAAGGACGACCCACTTAATGTCGGAGGCACGATGAACGTTGCAACCATAAGAACAGACCTGGCTGGCGATATCACGGTCATCGGAAAAGGAGCAGGTCCTATTGAAGCAGCAAGTGCTATTCTCTCCGATATCATAAGCATTTACAGATAGAGGTGCAGGTAGAGTTATGGCAAGAGAAAAGGGAAAAATTTTGATTACACTTACGCCTTCCGAATCGAAACGGCTCATTGCAAAGGGTGTAAGGAATTTGGAAGAAGTGCAGCGAGCATTGAAGCTCGGAACGATCGTAATAACACTGGGGACGACAAACGCTTATGTGGTCGAGGAGATCTTGAATGACGTGCCTGGATCGGAGAACAATAAACCCTTACAGGGTTTTTGGGGTCAACGGGGCGAAGCCCCGTTAATAGATAAGCGGAGATACGCAGCAGGTGTCATAACGGACAGTGGTACGTGCGTGGTTCCTAAGGAGGAGAGGGAGAAAGAGCTGGTACTCAAGAATGGAAAGATTAGCGAGGAGAGCATGGAAAACGCGATAGAAAATCTATCTGCGGACGACGTGCTCATAAAGGGTGCAAATGCGTTGGATGCAACGGGAACTGCCGGTGTCTTCATGGCAAATCCTTCAGGTGGCACGATAGGTTCTGCACTCGGTACCGTTATGGCGCGCGGCGTGAAATTCGTAATACCCATCGGCATTGAGAAGACAATACCCTATTCCATTACTGAAGCTGCAAAGCGAGTGGGGATTGAAAAGTTCCACAAATCGATAGGTTTGCCAGTGGGACTGATGCCCGTGCACGGCAAGGTAATCACTGAGATTGAAGCTTTAAAGATATTAGGAGCTGAGGATGCATTCCCGATAGGAGCAGGAGGCGTAGATGGTGGAGAGGGCTCCGTCGTTATTTGCGTTGAAGGGAGCGTTGAGAAGCTTGACGAGTTGATGGCGCTCGTAACGCATATAAAAGGGGAAGCACCGGTAAAAGTGGTGAGTAAGAACTGTGGGAATTAATGCTCGAACCTTTTTAATGCTGAATTTAAAACGATAAAATATGGAGAAAAGAAAGCGCCCTTCTATCTTTGATCTGTTGGAGTGGTATATGGAGCGGATCTTCGAGGAGATGAAGGAACAGCCAGCGCTATCCAGAGAGAGGATGACGAAAAGGGAGCCGCAGGATATGGAAGGGTGGTTAGGAGACCCTTTTGAAGAGATGGCGAGGAAGTTAGAAGAAGAAATACCGGAGGAGCTCAAGGGTTTTATAACGGAGGAGAAGACGCCGGGGCGTAAAATAAAAAGATACGGACCGTTCATCTACGGGTTCTCCTACACCAAGGAACCGGGAAAGGAGCCGGAGATAAAGGAATTTGGGAATATCAAAGCCTCGTATAAAGGAATAGAGCCTTTTCCGAATGGTGAACGCGAACCGTTAATAGATGTAATTGACCATGAGGATGCTTACGAAGTCATAGCTGAATTGCCCGGTGTCGAGAAGAAGGATATACGATTGCATGCGACTGCTGACAGGCTGGAGATAAAAACTGAAGACGAGAGAAGGTTCTTTAAGGAAGTACCGTTCAAGACGCCTGTAAAGCCTGAAACGGCAATTGCAAGGTATAAAAACGGTGTACTCAGCGTGAGGATAAAGAAGAAAGAACGAGAATTAGAGAAGGAGAAGACGGCTATACCGTTGGAGTGAGTGAAGCGAGACGTGGATGTTTCAGAGAAACTTTTTAACTGTATTAGAAAAATCAAAAAATCAAAGTTATGTGAAATTGTGCCATTGGGGGTGTTTAAATGGAGGGTATTGTAAACTTAAAACTGTTTTGTCCTTACAAATTATATGGTAACGATGTTCGGCTCAGCAACCATCATTAAGCCTTGGGCAACACCTTCATCAACTCAAAAAACTCCTTCGCTGCTTTCTCCACCTCCCCGTCGTGATTCTGTATTATCTTCACCGGCGCACCAGTCAGACAGGCATACGCCATTGAAATCGCACGGTTCATGAATTGATGCTCCTCTATGCCCTTTTCATCCTCAACATCCCGCTCTCGCGTCTTGTCAGTCTGCCTCCGTGCGAGTATCTCGTCTGGATTTGCTTCTATCAGCACGAACTGGTCGGGCTTTATCTCTCTCAATACATAGTCCGGCAATCCCGGAAGGTACCCCGACGGGGTCTTTATCGTGCAATGCGTATCGATGATGAGGTTCGTGCTCTTCTTCCATTCCACGATTTTATCACCGGCTAATCTTTGTATCTCCTGCTGCTTTTCATTTGGCAATTTTCGCATCCCGTCTCTCTTCTCTACAAGCCCTGCATCCCTCGCCACTTCAAACATCACATCGCCATAGTTTAGGAGGGTGAACTCAGCGCCCTTCTCATTCAAGATCAATGCCCCTTTTATCACCGTTGACGAGCCCGATCCGGGCATTCCGGTTACTACAATCAAGGTCATTTTTTCTTATTCTTTATGTTATGTAATTTTTTGCCAACCATTAAATATTTAACCTCCTCCATAACCCAACTTATAGTATACAAACCTAAACGTG
>DYFG01000212.1 GCA_020725315.1 Nitrosotalea sp. | reverse complement strand
GTACTCAAAAGATCTGTCCCTGATATGCATGGTTTTCGCTGTCTATGACTATAGTGTAGAGCGATAGAAAGCATCCCATTTCCCCAGTTCTTTGGGAGGTGCATATTCCTGTTTGTTGCTGTCATAAATGCCGTTATTATAAATCCTTCCTCTCCCTCTTTATAAACCACTCTTCAGGGTGTCGATACCGCTTCCACATTTATTGCTTGTAATCCCTTTTTCTTTGCAACGTTCACAAGTTTACTATCCGCAGCAAGGAATCTGTTCACTTTTTTCTTCAAAGCGGTAACTAAATGCAATGCATCAGCCGACGATAGATGTTCTTTAATGATCATCTCCCATGACATCTTGAACAAATCGGTCTCCACTTCAATAACTTCAAGTGCGCCACGCTCCTTTAAATTCAAAATGTCTGAAAAAATCGCCCCAATGACAATTTCAAATTCCTCATCCGTTAACTCTCTCCTCATCTTATGCTTATCTAAAACATTTATCGTTTCACTTACAGTCCATAGAGAGGTGAACAGTTTTTCTTTCCCTTCTTTTGCCCTCCTGTAAATTTCATGGACATACATACTGCCTTCCTCGTCGTGATACTCCTTAACCAATGCACTCGTATCGAGATATATTATCATTCCTCTCTCACTGCTCTCACTGTGTCGCTCAATTTTCCACTTATTCTCTTGTTTAAAATATCACGCGCCGTTTCTTTAGAATAAAGACCATATCTCACCGCCATTTCTTTTACTGCGTCTATAACAACTTCTTTCCTCGATTTGAAAACCTCACTTTTTTGCATTTCTTCCAACAATCTTTTTATTTCCTCCACTGCTTTCATAGTAAATTATTAACTCTCCTCATATTTAATTTACCTTTACCCCTACTTTACACTTACTCCGATAATTTGCTTCCTTGAATCTTTTTGGGCCTTCTTAAAAAATAAGACACTTCATTTTTAGAACTCTGCACTCCTCGACATATTCTCCCAGTTCTCCACAAACCGTTCGTGCACTCTCTTCAAGCTGTCCTCGAATTCCATCTGTGGCTCGTAGTTAAGGAGTTTCTTTGCCTTTTCTATAGGGGATAACAGCTTCGTCTTGACATCCCAGCCCCTTCTTTCTACATATAGTACTCCCATTTCATTGTCGGTAAGTTCGTTCACTATATTCGCCAAGTCGATAAACTCGGTGCTCCTTACTAGAACCGAGGTTTATTCTCATGTCTCGCCCTTCACTAATATTCTTAGATCATTGACAGCCTCTTTTTCTCGGACATCGATCGTTCTCATCTTCTCTTTTACTATCGTCGCTGAGAAATGATTGTCCGCATGTATAAAAACGGTTGGTTTGGATTTGTATGCAGTTACAAACTGTATGGCATCTATAACAAAGAAATTATGATAACGGATACACCTATTTATGAGCGGTATAGCTTCCTCTTTGACCGGTAGAATGCATAACTCCTCGTTTACTATCCTTTTATCTATATCGAGGAGAATCGAGTCCATCATTTTTTGCGCTTCATCCTCTGGAATCTCTCCTTGATTCTTTCTTCTTGTTATTCCTCTAAAAATTTCTGGAACGCTTAATTGAGATACAAGTCCTGTTACAATCCTGGATTCCATCAGCCCATAAAGATAGTCCATAACATCGGACCCTAACTCCTTTTTGTATGCTTTGAAGAGTGCGCTTGCCTCGATATAAACCCTTCTCATAACTCTTCTTCTTCCTTAATCTCTCTTAATAGCTCATCAGATGAAACAGAGATGTATCTGCTTAGCACTTCCTTTATTTCGCTTCTGGTATATAGCTTACCTTTAAGCGCGATCAAAATCCTGACGGCGTCTTCAACGGCTTCGTCTCGACTACGGTAGCTTTTCCCATCGATTAATGCATTCAGCTCGCTTACCAATTTAGGGTTTATGTTTACGGATATGGTCATATTATCACCTAAATTTATTCCATTTATATTAT
>DYFG01000211.1 GCA_020725315.1 Nitrosotalea sp. | reverse complement strand
AAAAAAATCCCGACGGAGAGATTTTTAGCCAGGTTGGCTTCCGACGAGGAAAATCCTCAAAAGACGAAAAAGCTGGGGGACAATATTTTTCTTGGACTCTTGACAAATACCTGCGAAATATGTTAGGATATATACCGTCGTAATATATGGAACTATTTTCCCGTTCCGTAAGGGAGTAGAAAGGAGGGGACAGCGGTATGTATCCTAAATTAGTGAGAGTAAAAAGTAAGGGTAGGACAATTGTTTATCTACGGTTAATTGAGAGATACTATCAGAATGGCAAACAGAAGGATAGGGTTATTGCCAATCTGGGAAGACAAGATATTGAAGGAAGAAAAGCCTTAGGAGAGCTACTAAAACGGCTAAGACGTTTTAGTGACGAGGTTCTTGTAACTCCTGAGGAAATTGAGGCGAAAAGAGTCATAGAATATGGACCTCTTGTTGTAATAAAGAAGTTGTGGGAAGAAATCGGTCTTGGTAAATGGATAAGAGAAGCTTCTGGAAAAGCAGGGAGGGGTTTAGGGGAAGTAGGTGTATTGGCGATGGTGAGTAATCGGTTGATGGAACCTAAAAGCGAACTCGGGTTATGCGAGTGGTTGGAAGGAGTATACTTAGAAGATTTTGATTCTCGGTTTAGAAATGGTAAATTAAAAAGTAGGGCTGACAGATTCTATTATACCCTGGATTGGTTAATCAAGGGCAAAGAAAAAATCGAAGAAAAGATATACTTTTGGGCGAGGAGATTATTCCCTTCAGATGTAGTATTTTATGATATTACTAATGTCCAATTTGAAGGCAGAGGAGTAAAGATTGGGCAAAGAGGATATGTAAGATTGGGGAAGAAAAATCATCTGCAGGTATTGTTGGGGGTAGTAATGGTGGAAGGGCTACCGGTGGCACATTATGTATTCAGGGGAAATCGAGCAGAAAAGACAACCTTGTGGTGGATCAAGAAGAAATTGAAAGAGAAATACAATATTGGCAGAATAATTTTTGTTGTTGACAGAGGAATGATCAGCATAAGTAATTTAGAAGAGTTGGAAAAGGAAGATGGCTACATCGTAGCGATGAAGCGCAGAAGGAATGAAGAGGTGAAAATGCTGCTCGAAGCTGGTAGTGATGGATTCACTAAAATAAAAGAAAATCTGCTTGCCAGGGAAGTAGAAATAGATTCGGATGGTAAACGAAGGGTCATCTGCGTCAATACTGATAGAGCAAAGGAGGAAAAGGAGAAACGAGAATCAATAATTCAAGAATTAGAGCAAGAATTGATTGAGCTTAAAGAGAGGGTAGATAGCGGTAGAATTAAACAACAGAAAGTCATAGTATCTTGTTGTGAACGGATACTCAACAAGAAACATGGCAGAAGATATTTCAGTTATGAAGTTGAGGAAGGGAAATTTGAGTTTAGCCAGAAGAAGGAAAGCATTGAATATGAAGAGAAAATAGATGGTAAGTTCATGATCAAAACGACAGAAAAAGGACTCACCTTAGAACAGATTGTTTTACGCTACAAAGATTTGATGGATATTGAGGATGCATTTAGAGATATAAAAGATTTCCTTAAGGTAGCACCGGTATACCATCAGTTAAGCAGACGTGTAAAAGCACATATATTTGTTTGTGTATTGGCATTACTGATACAGAGATATATGGAGAAAAAATTTGCTGAGGCTAAAGTTAAAATAAGTTCGGAGAAAGCATTAGCCAGGTTAAAGACGATCAAGGTGGTAATTAATCAAGTAGGATGTTTGTATTTGAAGTATGTAACAGTACCGACAAAAGAATTAGAACTGATACTTAGAATTTTCGGGATTTCAAGACTGCCGAAAATACTTTCTGAGGTATCAAGAGGGACCCTTTTCCAAGAAAGATTTCCCTGTTTTGGGCCTGTAAGTGCCCATGGATAGGGGTTGGGGGACAATATTTATTTTTTCCCGTCGGAGATATTTTCGTTTCACGGAACTTGGGTT
>DYFG01000210.1 GCA_020725315.1 Nitrosotalea sp. | reverse complement strand
GAGACCGTGAGAAACGTGTTGAACAGGCATGGGCTGTGGAAGAACGGGAAAAGGAAGAAAAAGCGGAAGAACAGGGGAACAACTGCGGATAGCCCAAATAAGACGATAAATATCGACCTGTGTTTCGTCCATGCAAAAGAGGTGCATGTGCCGGATTTTTCTGCTTTCTTCCGGCGGATGGATGAGCTTTACGAGAAGTCACCGGAGAAGGGAGAAGAAGGTGCTGTGACGACTGAAGATTGTGGATTGGCGATATTCTCGTGGAGCATTGATGGCATATGCCTTACCACACTGCTTATCATAAGTTCTAAGAGCACCTAATACTCGGTCTCTTTCTCCCGCATCAACATAAATTATCAGGTCTAACCCAATTCTTTTCCTCTCCTCATGGACCCTCTTCCAGTTTACATGACCACTGTCGCTTTTTATCTCTTTAGATTCTCTTTTTACAAAATTTATAAAGTTATTATACTTGTCTCCGTCTATTTTTTCAAGCAGCCTTTTTGTGTAGTTTATTCCCTCTTTGTGTACAGTGAATCTGCGCTTATCTTCCTTATTTGGTTCGAGAAACCGTGCTTCCTTTAACCAGAACTCAGCTTCATCAACATCCTTCTTCGATTTATTAAAGTAATCTCCAAGAATTCGACGAACCTTAAAAAGAGAGAGACTGTCCGTGTATATTTCCATTGTACTAGCAACTATTAGGTACAACGAGGCAGTCTCATCGTATACTAATCTATATACTGATCTGGCCTTCTGGAGAATCTCTTCAGCAAGCTTCTTAATTCCGTCATCTATAAGCCCTTTCAACGCCTTCAACCTCTGTTATAATCCTGTATAGATTTTCTTTCTCCTCATCTATCCGTCTCTTTAGATATTCTCTCAATGTATTTCTTTTTTTTCGGTTCTCCATTCTTTTGGCAGCCTCTCCAACATATCCTCTACAAGGATGTCAACCACGATCTCCTTTTGGGTTGGGAGGTCCCGCACAATACTTACGAGGGTATCCCGTGCTTTGATATTCTCCTCTTCAACAAGACTCCTCCCTTTATCTGTAAGCTCGTAGCTCACGTTGCGGCTACTCTGCTCAATCCTATTGATAAATCCATCTTCGACTAATTTTTTCAATATAGAGTGCGCAGTGGCTTCTGATACCGTTTCAATCTTTTTTACAAGGTCCTTAGACCTCATAGGACCGCTATACAGCTTGGTCACCACAATTGCCATCTCCCTTGGATGAGTATATCTCATTTCTTCACCTTTCTTTATCTCGCCTTCGTTTCCCGCTTCTATCTTCCCCATTTTTCCACCTCCAAGCCATTCTTGACATTTGAATATAAAACTTAGGAGTATTTAAATTTTATGGTTAATATGACTTAAATAGATTATAATGAGTTAAAAAGTAAAAAAGTTCATGAACCAAAAACAAAAGATTAAAATATCCTTAGTGTCAAATGACACCTGGTTCATGATAGCATCTAAGTCTATAAATAGGTGATGCACATGAATCAGGAATATTTGGAAAGGCTGGTAGACAAATCGGAGAGACAGCTCTTTATCAATGACTTGAATACCGGTTTTGGACTGTCTAAAGTGGAAGCAGAAGCGTTATACGATAGAATTACGCTCTTCAATCGTGATTACTACGATGGTTCCAGAGGTCCGTGTCAGATAACAAAAACAGTTGTCGCTCTGGGAGAACCTGCGGGGAAGCCTATAAAGTATTGCCGGATGGTATCAGTGAATTTAACGATCTACCACGAGGAAGAGCTTGAGATCAGGCAAGAACACGGCATCGCTGCGGAAAGAAGGAATAAGGAACTGCGGTTGTGTGACGAAGCAATAGAACAAGGTGGGGTTCTGACCCAAGAGGATCTCGCATTCCTTCTTGGGACAAGCCTGAGCACGATAAAGAGAGACGATGCTTACCTCAGGAAGCAAGGAATCGCATTGCTTACACGCGGAATGGTTGAGGA
>DYFG01000209.1 GCA_020725315.1 Nitrosotalea sp. | reverse complement strand
GCCAGGCCGGAGTACGAGGTCAGTTGCAGCTTCGCGCTTTGGCGCAGTTCAAATCAGGGCATGGTCGCTTGGGTGAATGGGATGAATGCCTTATTATCCAATAATATCAATGCGTTATGTCGTTAATTATGCATTCGGACACGGATTCAGGATTTCTTTAACGCTGATCGCCAGTTTTGGAGCTCTGCTACATAGCTCTTAAGATTGTCACCATCGGTCATGATATCTACACTGCGCTGGCCGGTTGTTTCATCCTTAAAATAGACAGCACGTGGATGGCAACTAACTAATACCCCGAGCTGTTTTGGGTCCTCTTGCGCCACCTTGTTAAATAAGGCCACACCTTCTGGATTCGTCAGCTCAACTGTTATGTCGCTAACAGTCCCATCTTTATCTGTCGCAGAAAACCCAACTTGACCTAAGACCGCTGCCGGGTATTTCTTATCACCAATCATGACCTCGGAGGCACACGTAGCGGATGCATTACCATCCCGCGGATCCGTGGTGTATTCCCATCCATCGGGTTTATATAGCTCGGTCAACTTGGCTTTAATATACAGGCGCAACCTGTCGTCCGCGACAAGTTCCGCACCATTCGTAGAGATTAACTCAACTGCAATTGGGTTCTTTTCTTTTACTTTATTAACAATGTTTAACTGCGAATTAATTGAATTAATTCTCTCATCAAGATAATAAACAGCCACATCCCTTGCGGGAATATTACTTAGCTTAGAAAAGTGTTTATTATTGTCATCAATGACGGCTGCGCGCTTAATAGGGTCAATCTCTCTGTTCTGTTCTGATAAACGCTCCGCGATATCTGCGGCTATAAATGCTTGAAAAACCTCAAGAAATACCTGACCTTCTTCGCTGGGCGCTTCTTTCGCTGCAAGGCCGACGCTCTCGCCGAGACTATCCGTCGTGGAAAAATCAAGTTTCCTATCTAACCCATTCTGGCCGCACCCTACCAATAAGAAAACAAATCCCCCTGTTAGCAAGGTGCTGAATTTGGAAATCGATTTAGGATATTTAATCTTCATTTAATCCACCTTGAAAAAGATACGAACCCAGGTTAATCGGCTAGTTATTTTGTCGTGACTTGGTTCAATCCCAGAAAAGTCAAGAACACAAGCTAACATTAATCAGACCTGACATGCAGCAACTCGACCTATTCTCTTCGAAGTCATTCGGGTCGGCTAAGACAGTAGGCCTTCCGGGTTGATACGACGGTAGCCAATTGATAAACAAATTAATCTGATCCTCGCTGAAGCTGGTCTTGTATCCTGGGCCACGCTTTACTACGAAATTCAGCTCGTCTGGAATTGGTACAGCTCGCCTACCGTAATAAACGAAATCGTTCGAGACGAGCACAAATTCGCCACCTAGGTCGCGTGCCTTCGCATCGAGGTCTTCACTCCCATCGTTTTTGCTATGGAATGATTGCAATTGAACAGGTCCGTCTATGTGGCTGCAATTATAAATATTGTCACCACAGCGCTCCCGAGGTTGACCACCCCAACACGGCTTCTTGTATGCAAATCTGGTGTCCGCCCAGTATTCCTCAAAATAAAGCCTTTCAGTGATTCGTGCTGCATACAGCACGCGCCTACCAAGCCCTGGGTACCTGACGGTGGATAGGGTTCCGACTATCCAGCTACCAATTTTTGCGGACTTCCTGATCTTTGGTTTACAGCAGGCTAGCGTTAGATAACCATGAAACGGGTTAGGGGAGAACCCTATATCAGTTACGACGACATATGAGAACAGGCGCATGACGTTCTCTTCTTCAGCCGAAGGTGTGATCGATATATGTGGTTATCCGCTGCTTCTACTATGCAGCCAAAGCCACATGGAGGCTAATGCTGATTATGCTTTATCTCCTATGCTCAGGCAATTATGCATGATCTGTCCACTGTGACTATCTCCTGAATCCGTGTCCGAATGCATAATTAACGACATAACGCATTGATATTGTTGG
>DYFG01000011.1:4721-21982 GCA_020725315.1 Nitrosotalea sp. | reverse complement strand
TTAAAAGGGGAGTATTTTAAGATACTTCCTCTCGTATTCGTTGTACCCGCAGATATATTCAGCATGGGGCCACAATAAAGGAACCACAGAATATGCTAATCCCTCTTCCCATTTCTCATGCTTCTTTATCTGCTCAATCAGTCTCACCTTATCATCCCTCAGTATCCCAACCCGCGTGTAATTCTCCTCCCAGACTAAAAAATTCATGAGCGTTGAGATATGCTCTGGCAAATCATGATTATGTGCGATCTCCACACACCAGCCCAGATACTTCTCTGCCCTATCCCGGTCGTTGGTTATCACGAAATGCCTCGCGAGCTGAGCCGTAAAATGCGGCCATGGACCGTATCCACCATTATTCCGGTCCCAATACTCAGGATACCGGTTCAACCCCCCGAGGTTCGTATCCCACAGTTCTTCATCGATTCTCTTCACCGTTGAAATCACCCGCCAGTCACTGTCTTCTATCAGTTCAAAATAAGCCGGTCCATATTCCGATGCATCAGGGTCAGTAACAACCGAAGAGAATGGATCGTATCCCAGTGGCTTGCTATCATTACTTTTTATCCGTATCGTTTTGATGAACGAGCGAAGAAAAGGGGACCAGAGCCGTGTCAGGATGCTCTCTCTTATCTTTTTCGCTTCCTTTTCCCACTCTGCTACCTCTCTCTCTTTTCCGACCAACGTACCCATTTTTACCGCTTTTAATAGCCCTGCACAGCATGCGGAATTCGCATAGATCTCAAAGCCATGCTCATAAGCTGGATACTCGTGTATGCTATTGATCGTATGGATTAAATCGATCTCGTCATTCTTATTGTGCAAAATGAAGTCCACGCTCCGTTCTATCTTATCCCAATGGTCAGCTACAAAGGCATCATCTTCCGTTCTCTCATGATATTTCCCTAACGCGAAGAGAACCAGGCCGGTGCTATCGATCTGCAGCTCCTTGTAACTCCGGTCCACCCCCTCAACATCGTACCGCTGTGAGAACTCACCATTAGGCTTCTGCGCCTCTAAGATGAATTGTAAACCGAGCTTAGCCTCTTTTATCAGATCTGCACTGAGCGCCCCCAATACGATAACAGAGTGATCCCGGGGATAGACGTACGGGTAGCGCGTTCCCGGTGGACTGGCGTAGAAGCCACCTTTGGGATGTTGATTCTCTTTTATCAATTCCACGCTCCGTTCATATAATTTCCTCGCTTCAATCAGGTTCATACTTAAAGACACATGTCCCAAAATCCAGAATCTTCTCTATCTCTTCCTTCTTCTTACCACATCGTTCTATTGCCTTTTCATTGAAAACCGGCTCGGTGGTCAGATGAGACCTGGCGGCGAGATGAAAAATTCTCTTATCCGCGAGTTCTGCCCTCTTTTTACGGTATGCGTGGTGCATTACACATAATATGCTTGCGAGCGCGGCATCTTCAGCTTTTTTCTCCTTTTGAAGCTCTTCTAAATTAGCATAAGGGGCTTCACCCGATTTTGACAATTCCGCGTAGTTAGAGGCAAAATGATACGAAGCGGCAAGCGGACAGATGGGTAAATAATACACATCGTTTATCTTCTTCCCCTCTATTCCTTTCCCTTCCACCTCTGCTATTCGCTCCCCTATCCTCTTCAACCAATCGTAGAGGCTTTCTGAGCCAAACAGGTTATGCAATTCTATCATCCCAACGATAAAAGATAATGCTGGGGTCTCCTCTTTTATCATCTCTGAAAAACACCTCACCTTACTTTATCATTTAATTTTATTTATATTAAATCGCCAGTTCGCTAAGTGCATAAGATAAGATTTAAGGAATAAGCACCTTTCATCTCCTGAGGATAATAGCTTCTATCGCATTCCGCCACCCAACAGGTCCAACACCCTCTTCTTTTCTTATTCGTATATCCCTTTCCTCCTCAATGGATTCATGCCTTCCATCCGGCTTCGCCACTAAAACGGGGATGTCTACTGCACGAAGCATGGGCAAATCGTTTAAACTGTCACCTAATCCTATGGTCTTCATCCGTGCATATCTCTTCTTATACAACGCATTCAGAATCTCAACTGCTTTTCCTTTATCATTATCCCCCAGTATATGGCAATATCTCCCCCCCATGGTGAAATGCAACCCCTTTGCTTCTATCTTCTCGAATATTCTCGCTCTTTCGCCTGCGAGTACCTTGAATGCCTCGTCGTACTCACGCATCTTCGACAGTTCCGCCTCCTGCAGAGTGAGACCACTATCCATTGCGACCTCTTCGGCGCTCATATCACCAAAACCTCTTAGTTTAAACGTGCCCTGGCTCTCTTCTTCTACCTCTTTCAATCTCCGCCTCAGCTCCTCATAGCTCGTGCCAAGTTCTATTACTCGGTACCTCTGATCATCTGAGGATAACTCATAGTCATAGCGATAATCAAACTCAAAATAATTGGATGCAATGAAGATAGCGCCACCGTTCTCTGAGATAAAAGGGTCTTTTATTCCAAGCTGTGACCGGTACACTTCGATCTCCCTCCTCGTCTTGGAGGTGCAAAAAACAATGGGTACTTCTCTCTTTATAAGCTCCTCAATTGCCGCTTTCGCTGCTTCAGAGGAATAATTTTCGTCAACCAGTGTCCCATCTACATCGGTATATACAATGTATTGCATGATGCAAGATTGCTACTTATTTTTATTTACACCCTCTCTTCATCTTCAAAAGAAGAAGTGCTAAGACGCAAAATCAGATACGTTTGGCATCTCCAACTTCATGCCTTTCCTCTTCCGCACTTCCATCACCTTTTCGCCGAATAGAGCCTGAGGTATAGGCTTGAAGCCCGCGAACTCGGTGCTCCAGAGCGCTCTCCCCTCTGTTGCAGACCGTATATCGCCAGCGAAGCCAAACATCTCTGCCACCGGTGTCTCGGCCTTCAACGAAACCATATCGCCCTCGGTTTTTATCTCCAATATTTGCCCTCTTCGACTCTGTAACTCCCTCGTTACGTTTCCCAGCAAATTCTGCGGTATGCTTATGAACACCTCCACCACCGGTTCGAGGAAGGTTGCCTTTGCGAGCAGAATAGCCGCCAGTAAAGCATTTCGGACCGCGGGAATAACTTGTGCAGGTCCTCGGTGTATCGAGTCCTCATGCAGCTTCACGTCCACCAATTTCACTTTGACACCCCTGCACTTCTCCCGTGCCAAGGGTCCCTTGAGCATCACATCCTCAAACCCTTCCTGGATCAACTCCATCGTCTCTCGCAGATACTGAATTCCCTTTGTCATATCGACCAATACGTTACCCTCGATGATATCAACGACATTTTTGGCTTCCTCTTTCCCCATTCCTGCTTCAATCAGCTTGTCTCGCAACAAAACCTTGTCTTTGCCCACGGTGATACCTTCTGATTTTATCTTTTCCACTACCTCTGCACCCAGGGGTTCGACTTCAAAATAAAACTTGTTGTGCCTGTTCGGCGATTTCCCTTCCACGGGACCCACCTTCTCTTCCACCGTCTCACGGTACACAACGATGGGTGGCGAAGCGATTATAGGAACGCCCTCATCATGCTCTACCCGATACGTGATGATCTCAAGGTGCAACTCACCCATGCCAGAAACGAGATGCTCACCCGTTTCCTCGTTTATCTCAACGCGTATCATCGGGTCTTCTTTAGCCATCTTCCTGAGCACTTCGACCAGTCGAGGCAGGTCTTTGGTGCTCTTCGCTTCTACTGCGACCGTAACGACCGGCTCACTGTAATGCTTTATACTCTCAAAGGGGACCATCTCCGATGTAGAAAGCGTCGAGCCGACTATAGCATCCTTCATACCGACGAGTGCAGCAATGTTACCAGCAGGTATCTTATCCACCTCTACCCGTTCTTCGCCTATAAAGATACCCACCTGCTGAACCCGGTCCTTTTTATACGTGCCTGAAACGAGTAATTCCTGCCCCTTTTGCACCGTGCCACTAAAAAGTCTCCCTGTGGCAACTTCTCCTGCATGCGGATCCACATCGATGCTGGTAACCATAAAAGCGATCTCTCCCTCTCTATTACAGCGTGCCATACTCTTTCCTATCTCGGTCTCATCGTCTCCACGCCAAATTATGGGGATGCGATACTTTTGTGCCTCTAAGGGCGAGGGAAGGTGCTCTATTACCATATCAAGAACCGCCTCGTAAGCAGGGCACTTCTCCGCCAATTCCTTCATCTTCTCTTGACTGCAATACTCATATACCTCCTTAAACCCAATCCCGGTCTTCTTCATGGTTTGAATGCTTACCGCCCAGTTATACAATGCAGAGCCAAAAGCAACATTACCCTTCGCAGCGTCAAACTTCCACTCCTCGTATTTATCCTTCTTCATGCCCCTTATCAGCTCATTTATTTTATCTATTATCTTGCCGAGCCGGATTTGCATCGCATGCGCATCCACCTTCAGCTCGTTTATCATCCTATCAACTTTGTTAATGAAGAGAACGGGTCTCACATTCTCTTTCATCGCCTGCCTCAGCACGGTCTCGGTCTGCGGCATCGCACCCTCTACGGCATCAACGACAACCACCGCACCGTCAACGGCTCTCAACGCTCGTGTCACATCGCCACCAAAATCCACATGACCCGGTGTATCGATAAGATTTATGAGGTAATCTTGACCTTTATAACCATAAACCATGGACGCATTCGCGGCAAATATCGTTATCCCCCTTTCTTGTTCCAGATAATAAAAATCGGTAAAGAGTTGCTCGCCTGCTAACTCTTTCGATATTATTCCAGCTCCTGCAAGGAGGTTATCAGTCAATGTGGTCTTTCCGTGGTCGATATGCGCGATGATACCGATGTTTCGTATTCGCTCTGTCTTGTCCATCAACAGTTTGACCTTTCCCACTGCTTTCTTACCTCTCGTTGCCATTCACTTCTCACCTTTTGCTTTTCTCTCTTTGGTAGAAAGAGTTCACTTTTAAACCCTATCCAATTAAAGATATAAGTATTTATAAGGTACAGAGGATAATAAAGCATAAGCCCGGGTGGTGTAGCGGCCTATCATTGAGCCCTGTCGAGGCTCGGACTCGGGTTCAAATCCCGACCTGGGCGTTTACTCACTTGTTCAACGCCCCACCTTCTCCCTGACAAAGTTTACTTAATACGTAGCAAAGTTATTAAAATCACTTGAAAAGGGGAATAGCGGACAATGCCAACGAGATCCATAATAGGCGCGATTGTAGCAATTGCAGTAGTAACGGCACTCGCACTCTCGTTTTCTCTTCTAATGCCACAAAAACCCGCAGAGCCCTTCAAAACGGAGGAGATGCAGAAAATAGGGGTTGGAGAACGTATAAAACTTCCAGAACCACGGTATGAGAGTGAAACATCGGTAGAGGAGGCATTAGCACGGAGAAGGTCAATACGAGCGTATTCAGGCGATAGTTTAACACTCGAGGAGGTATCACAGCTACTCTGGGCTGCTCATGGTATTACCGCGCCATGGAGAGAGAGGAGAGCGCAGAAATACGTGACTGGTGCGACTGCGGCTTCCGCGGGTGGACTCTATCCTCTCGAGGTGTATCTGGTTGTTGGGGATGTAGAGGGATTGGATAAAGGTGTTTACCGGTATAAAACAGGGGTTCACGTGCTGGAAAAAGTTAAAGAAGGAGACGTGAGGGTGGATCTTGCGAATGCTGCTCTTGGAGAGGAATGTGTGGAAGACGCAGCTATTAACATCGTGTTCACTGCCGTTTATGAACGAACAACGGTGAAATATGGAGAAAGAGGAAGAAGATATGTGCACATGGAAGTTGGTCATGCGGCGGAGAACGTTTATTTACAGACCGTTTCCTTGGGCCTCGGAACCGTAGCAATAGGCGCATTCTTTGACGATAAGGTAAAAAAAGTCTTGAATGCACCAGAGGAAGAGGAACCGCTGTATATCATGCCGGTTGGAAGAAGAGGATAAGATGCTTGATCTCATCAGTTTCTTAACGCAGATACCAGTAAGGGAGGGGATAAAAATAGAAGTAGTGGCAGCGAGGAGTTATCTCTTCCCTTTTGTTGCGTTATTGATCGGCTTACCTGTCGCTGTGGTAGCTTTTCTCGCTTTTGGATACCTGGGTGCGGCGAATGAAATTGCCGCTTTGCTCACGCTGCTCGCTCTTTACCTTGTCACAGGTCTGATACACCTGGATGGCTTGGCAGATTTCTTTGATGGATTACTGGCACCGGGAAGCAAAGGTGATAAAATAAGGGCGATGAGGGATGATAAGACGGGCATAGCGGGATTGTTCGCTACTATCCTTCTTCTCCTCGTGAGTTTATTTGCTGTTGAGAGTATAGGTGCAGGTTTAACAGCGACTACTTTTACCTTCAATTTCATCTCGTTGTACGATTTCGCTTCGGTATTCGTAATCGCGGAGGTCTCTGCGAAGCTCGGTATGAATACGTGCATGGTACTCGGCAAAGGATTCGATGATAACGAAGGACTGGGAGCTCTGTTTATACAGTCTTTCTCGCCACGGAAATACATGAGTACGCTCCTTTCTGCCATGCTCCTTGCATTGCTCTTTACCGTTTTTACCACTTCAGTTCGCGTCTTCCTCGTGTTTACGGGCATCGTCGTCGCATGTTTGGTCTCGTACGTGGCGATAAAGAAGTTGGGCGTGATAAGTGGCGACATTATGGGTGCTTCGAACGAGCTCGCACGGTGCACAACGCTGCTCCTCTGGGCGATACTCTTTACTTAAACCACGAGATTTTACGAGATTAACACTGAACCTTTTTAGGAAAAAGTTTTATCAAAAACCACTTTCTTTGATCAAACTTTCTTTCTAAGAAAGTTTGTGTGAAAATCTGTGTAATCTTGTGGTTATAATAAGCGCCAGGATCAGGATTCGAACCTGAGAGTCCCTTTCGGGACAGTGGCTCTCGAGGCCACCGCATTAGTCCACTCTGCCACCCTGGCATACAATAGTTCGTGTGTTTATAAAAAAAGGTTCACAATGAAGGCAAAAAGCCAACTGGCGTATATCAGAATGGTAGATCGAATAAACGTACCAGTAACCACAGCGAGCCAGGTCATTAGAGACGGCATTCCGATGAGCCGCCCCACAATTGAACCGACCCCCGCCCCGGTCCATTGGAGTGGAAATATGACCAAAAGGACTACCCCTATGAACCCAAATCGCTTCGCCCATTTATATTTTCTTATTGCCTCTTCTCCACTTCTCTCTACCCTTTCGACCAGCTCTCCTATACCTGGTACTTTCTTCGCGTAATCGAAGTTCCAGACCAAAAATAAAGCGAGCACGGCGTCCATGAAAATGATAAACGATACAAGAGGTACCGGATGAATACCAAGGCCTAACCCTGTTGGAACGACAGAAAGAGGACCAACAAGCGGCAGAAATGAATAAACACCGAAAACCGTCACATATTTCCCAAAATCCTCTGGGAAGAAGAGCCATAAAAATGCCACGATGAAACCAGCGATACCAAAAGGAATAAGGAGCTTGGCTAATGCGATCTTATTCATCTTTATCACTATCTTTATCTTTTCCCTCACAGTCATCTCCATCTCTTTTATCATCTACCTGTCTTTCTACTTCATGCGTCGAGATTGAATTATACTTTTAATTATGAGCTATAAATGCCCATTCACATCGGCAACACGCCCGTAGCCAGGAAGAGCGACGAGAACAGGATGGCAACCATATTCATTGCCTTGATGAGCGGATTAATCGCTGGCCCTGCGGTGTCTTTGAACGGGTCACCGACCGTATCGCCCACGACTGCAGCTTTATGCGCATCACTTCCCTTGCCACCGAGATAACCATCCTCGATCATCTTCTTCGCATTGTCCCAGGCTGCACCGCCATTCGCCATCATCAGTGCGAGCGTCAAGCCTGAGATAATCACCCCGATTAACAGTCCACCGAGCGCAATTGCGCCAAGCACAAGACCCACAACCACAGGCACCACCACGGCGATCATGCCCGGCACGATCATTTCTCGTAACGCCGCAGAGGTAACGATGTCAACGCATTTGCCGTATTCCGGCTTCGTCGTGCCTTCCCATATGCCCGGTATCTCCTTGAATTGTCTTCTTACCTCTTCAACGACCTTGAATGCGCCTTTACCCACTGCACGCATCATCACTGAGCTGAAGATGAAGGGTAAAAGTCCACCAATCAATAAGCCGATGAGCACGAGCGGATTGAAGAGGCTGAAATCTGCCGCAGTTACGCCACCACCGATTTTATGCAGATAATCAGAAAACAGTGCTAATGCTGCGATTGCCGCTGATGCGATTGCATACCCCTTGGTTACCGCTTTCGTGGTGTTACCAACGGCGTCGAGCTTGTCAGTCGTCTCTCTCACCTCGGGTGGTAAGTCCGCCATCTCGGCAATACCGCCCGCATTGTCGGTGATCGGACCGTACGAGTCGAGTGCAACGATGATACCGGTGGTCGAGAGCATTGCGACTGCAGTAATTGAAATCCCGTACAGCCCAGCTATACCCGCGCCGGTAACCACGAATGGCACGAGATACGCAACCAGTATCCCACCGCAGATGATGATCACCGGCCAACCCAAGGACATCATACCAACTGCAAGACCGGTAATGAGATTAGTGCCCGCTCCCGTCTTGCTGGCATCTGCAATTGACTTTACGGGTGCATGGATCTGTGTGAAATATTCGGTAGATACCACCATAAGAGCCATTATAATGACCCCCACGACTGCGGAGATGAAGAGTGAATGAGCAGCTGGGTTAGTACCAAATAAGTGCACGGTTACCGGATAGAAGAGAATAACACTGAGCACCGCAGCGGTAATCACGCCCTTGTATAACGTCCCCATGATGTTCTCTTTTGTGCCTATCCGCACGGCAAAGATCGCTATAATCGAAGCGAAGATTGCAACCGCACCTAAAACCAGCGGATATTCGATGAGTGTTAAACCTGATGCAATTCCGGGAAAAACTCGTGCTACTTCTCCCGCATTTATCATTAACCCACCAATGAGCATTGCTGCAATCGCTGTAACCACATACGTCTCAAAGAGGTCGGCTCCCATGCCTGCGCAGTCACCCACATTGTCACCGACGTTATCAGCAATGACACCGGCATTTCTCGGGTCGTCCTCGGGAATTCCTGCTTCTACCTTGCCCACCAGGTCAGCACCCACATCTGCTGCTTTTGTATAGATCCCGCCTCCGATTCGGGCGAATAACGAGATCAAAGAAGCACCGAACCCATACCCCACGACGAGGTCCACCGCATGCGAATCTCTACCAAAAAGGATGTAAAAAGAACTCGTCCCAAGTAACGCAAGCCCAACCACCGCAAGCCCGGTTACCGCACCACCCTTGAACGCAATCCCAAGTGCTTTTCGTACACCTGAGAATGCAGCTTGCGCAACCCGGGTATTGCCCCGCGTCGAAACTGACATCCCAATATAGCCTGCCGCAGCAGAACCCGCAGCACCCACCAGGAACCCGAGTGCAATTCGTCCGGAATCGAAAAACCTGCCTTCAAAGGAGTTCGATAAGGCAACGAGTAATATCACCGCGGTTATTACCGCAACGACCGCGATCGTCTTATATTCCCGGTTCAAGTACGCTGCTGCACCCTCTTGGATAGCTCCAGAGATCGCATTCATTTTATCACTGCCTGATTCCTGCTTGAGCGTGTAAACTGCGAATATCGCGGCGAACACCAAACTTACAAGCCCTGCAATCGGGGCAAACCAGAGCACGTTCATTCTCCACTCTTACCTCGGTTTTTAAAACGCTTCTCGATAGCTCTTAGGAGCTCCTGCACTTTTCTTCTTTCACCCCATAAATATAAATAAATGTTGTGGTTCTTTTCCGAGGGCGTGAGGATGAAGAAAAAGGAACTGGCAATTCTATTAGAACGTGTGGAGGAGATAGAGGAGCCCGATGCTGATATCGAGCAGTATTCAACTCCCGCTACGATAGCTTCTGAATTACTCTATTTCGCGTTCATGAACGGCGATATTAAAGACCGGGTGGTCTACGATCTCGGATGTGGTAACGGGATATTGGGAATAGGTGCGAAGGTATTGGGTGCGAAGGAAGTAATTGGGATTGATAGCGACGAGAAGATGATAGAAGTCGCGCAATCAAACAACGCGAAGATTGGTGTGGCGGTGGAATTCAGAAGGTGTGATGTGCGAGAAGTGGAAGGGAAGGGTGACACCGTCGTGATGAATCCCCCCTTTGGTGCACAACGGGAAAACAGGCATGCGGATAGAATCTTCTTGGAAAGAGCTCTTGAAATCGCACCCGTTGTCTACTCCATCCTCAATGCGGGCAGTGAATCCTTTGTAAAAAGTTTTCTCCCCTCTGCGTCAATTCGTCACTTTCCAGTCGCATTTCCACTGAGGAGGCGGTTCTGGTTCCATAAAAAGGATAAGAAGTTCATACCCGTGGATATATACCGGGTGGAGAGAACGTGAGGATAAATCTTCACTCTTCCTCAAATCATTCTTTATCCGAGGAAAGACAAAAAGCAGCTATCAGCGCATCCAATTGAATCCGCTCGTTTGCACCCTCGGTAATTCTGTAATCCGCTTCTCCAATTCGGTCCATCAATTCCACCTTCTTCCGAGCCGGAATATCCAGATTTATCACAAGCCGATGCATCTGTGCTAATATCTCGTCACCTGATATCCCTTTGTCCATCAAGTCCTCCAGTGTATCGAGCGCAGCAAAGAATTTACCCTCCAATGCCTTATTTATCAGCTCTTTTATCTCCTCAGGTCGTGCAGTTGCCGTTATCTCGTAGATCATCTCTGGTTTGATCTCGCTGCTGAGCACCGCAGTACTTTGCAATGCGTTTATTGCCCTTCGCATATCACCCATCGCAACATAGTTTAGTGCCCGAACAGCGTCGTCTGACAACTTCAAACCCTCCTTATCCGCTATATACTTTATACGAGCGGCTATCGCATCATGAGAGAGCGATTTGAACCGGTACACCGAGCATCTGGATTGTATGGGTTCTATTATCTTCGACGAGTAATTACAGCTGAGAATAAATCTGCACGTGCCTGAATATCGCTCCATCGTTCTTCTCAACGCGGATTGCGCGGCATCGGTCAACGCATCTGCTTCATCGAGGAAGATAATTTTGAAGGATGCGTCGCCAATAGGCATGGTTCGTGCGAAGTTCTTTATTTTGTTGCGGACCACATCTATGCCCCTTTCATCAGAGGCATTCAACTCAGTAAAGTTCTCTGCCCACGTGTTACCATAGAGTTCTCGTGCCATTGCAATAGCGGCTGCTGTTTTACCTATACCCGCAGGTCCGGAGAAGATGAGGTGCGGTAAGTTTCTTTGCATGACATAAGACTGAAGATTCTTAATTATCGCAGTTTGTCCTGCCACCTCGTCCAACTTCTTTGGTCTGTATTTCTCAGTCCAGATCTCTTCTCTCTGCATCACTCTTCACATACCTCTTCCTTAAATTTGTAAATTATGTCTATCGGGATTATTGATTGAAAGCGAGTTTATGAAAGCTCTAAAATTTGTGTATCTCTCTAAGATATTTACGTCCACCTTTTCTGCTATTTTCACTCCATCTCTAATCTTGTCATAATCCCTATTTGTGTATTCCTTGAATATGCCATTGAGAAACTCTTCTGGCTTATGAAGCTCATCGAGATTGGGAATTTCCTTCTCTATCCTCCTTTTTAATACTATTGAAATAGCACCGACATCTGCAAGAAGCCAAGATTCTATCGCATGCTTAACTACAAACAATTTACCACCAATATTTTCTATATATTCCTCAAGACTATTCCTTATATCGGAAAGATTACAATGAGAGTCTATTAAAACCATAACCCTTTGACATCCCTGAACTTTTAAATGTTCAGCACTATTTCTTAATATCCTTCTGTTCTTGATCTTTCCTCCTCTCGCTACTTTTATCTCCAAAGATAGCGGTGTGTCTATTTTCTTTGATAGAGTCTTAATGATCTCTCTTATAATACCTTCATCACTGGAACCCTCCACAACAACTCCTATTTTTACCATGACGATCTAAAATAGTATCTCACCGAGCGGTATCTCCTCTTCTAACGCTTTTTTTATCTCTTCCTTGTCCAATGCACGCAATTTCGTCTTCCCTTCCTCCTTCTCTAACCATCTTATATCTCCAGCGGTAACCCAGTCAACAAGGCGAGGTGAGTGAGTGCTTATAATTACCTGTGTCTCTGCCCTCTTGTATGTCTTTACTAAAAGTTCAAATAGGCCTGGATGGATGTGGTTCTCAGGCTCTTCAAAGCAGACTAAACTCCCTGGATTTGGATTAAATAAAGCCACTAAATGTGCAAGGAAATTCAAGGTCCCGTCCGATAACTGGAAGTAATCAAAAGGTCTATTGAAATATTTCTCCTTTATCGCAACATAAGTCTTTATATCATCAGTCAATGGTGAAAGTAACCTTTCTGTTTCCTCTACTGCAATCCTCAACACATCCTCTATTTCATCATAGAAATGGGAACGGTCAGAAAGTATGGTATGGAGGACCTGAGCAAGTCCATCACCACTCCTATCCATCACTACCCTTCTCTGAGCAGGTAAAGCTGTTCTCATTTTAGAAGGCGTGAAGCTATAAAATCGCCAACCTTTCACATATTCACAGAATTTCAAGACTGTTGGCGTTCTCTTTAAGTCCCTTAAATACCAAAGTGCGGGCGAGTCTTGTCCATAGGAGTATCCCTTCTCTTTTCCCTCCTCCTCATCTAAATATTTACCTGTCCCACTAAATCCTTCTAAAATTACTCTCTCCTCATCCTTCTCCTTCAATGTCAATCTCTCTTCAATGATGTCATTTCTCCAGAAAGATATGCCATAGCTGTATTCTTCTAAGTCAATGGATGCAACTATGTTTATCTCTATCTCTTTTTCCTCCTCGCCACCATAAACTATATGATCGTATCCTCCTCTTATGCGTATCACATACCCAATCCCCCCCTCCATAGTTTCGGTTAGAAAGGATAGGCAATCGAGGATATTGCTCTTACCTGAGTTATTAAGTCCTATCAAGGTAGTGAACTTGCCGAGTTCCACCTCAAAATCTGCTAAACTCTTGTAGTTTTTTACGTTCAACTTTGAGAGCATATTACTCTATTTGTAGCACTAATATAATAATACCTTTGTGATGTTTTGTTAGCTCTTCATTACAAACTGTGAAGATGAGAATCTTAGGTGAGTTAGGTGAGGACGTAATAGAAATAGCACGAAAAATAACAAACGAAGGATCTATATGCGACCATTGTCTTGGTAGGCAGATCGCAAAGATCTCTTCTGGACTTTCAAACGAGCAAAGAGGGAAAATACTGAAAGAAGTTTTGAGAGAGAAGGAAGGTGAGCTCAAGGAGGGTAAATGCTGGGTCTGTAATGGTCTATTTGAGCATTTAGAATACTGGGTCTCAAAAGCGTTGGAAAAGCTGAAGGATTATGAATTTGATTCCTTCCTGGTGGGTACAAAAGTCAGCGGACTGCTTTTAGAGAACGAGGAGCTGCTGTGGGAGATTGCAGGTGCTTCTTATGCCGAGCCGTTGAAGGCAGAGTTGAATAGAGAAGTAGGAAAGAGAATCGAGCATGAAACGGGCAAAATAGTCGATTTTAAACTGCCTGATCTCGTCGTCATACTCAATTTGTGGACAGAAACGGTAGAGCTGCAGGTGAAGGCGGTTTTCATTTACGGTAGGTACCGGAAGTTGAAAAGAGGGATATCACAAACGAGATGGTTATGCCGTGAATGCAGGGGCAAGGGCTGCGAGCGGTGCGATTTCACGGGCAAGATGTATCCAGAATCCGTCGAGGAACTGATAAGTGACTCGCTACGGGAAGAGTTTCAGGGTGAAGAGATGGTGTTGCATGGGTGTGGGCGGGAGGACATAGATGCTCGCATGCTCGGTTCTGGTCGCCCGTTTGTGGTCGAGCTCAAGGAGCCGAGACGGAGGAACGTGGATTTGCGGATGGCCGAGGAGAAGGTGAATGAAGAGAAGAGGGGTAAAGTGGAAGTGAGGGATCTTCGGTATGTGAACAGAGAGATGGTAGCGAAGATAAAGAATGCGAAGATGGATAAGACGTACCGGATTGAAGTGGAACTCAAGACAAAGGTGCTTGAAGAAGAGGTGAAGAATGCTTTGGAGAGGCTAAGTGGCGCACTCATAGAACAGCGGACACCAACACGAGTCCTGCACAGGAGGGCGGATTTGGTAAGGAAAAGGAACGTACATAGTGCACGATTGGTCTCTATCGAAGAGCAAAATGCCGTTATGGAAATAAAATGCGGCGCTGGGTTGTATATAAAGGAACTCATCTCGGGTGATGAAGGGAGAACGAAACCGAGCTTCAGTGAGGTGCTCGGGGTAGAAGCAGAGGTGAAGGAACTGGATGTGCTGGATGTTGATTTGGATATCGAGGTGGAGGATGTGGTAAATCGTGAGGCTGTACGTTGAGTTTATAAGAGAATATAGAATTAGATGAACGTGCAGAATTCTTTAATATCCATATTCATTCTCCTTTAATAGCGACGCAGAGTTTCGAACCTCGCCCTATCAGCATTAATTAATACCTTAGCATAAATTTTCCTTTTGTTAATTTTCCTTTCAGAATAATATCTGCTGTGAACAGTCCACTGTTTATCGAGGCAAACATTCCGGGCCCCAAAAATCTTTGCCCCTGTCAGATATAAGCCATTGACAGGCGTTTTTGCGGGTGTTCTTTTCAGTAGAGACTGCTTTGGGGTGCAGGCAATATCATACCATCCCCCCTCAGTAGCAGATGTATATCTTTCGTAAGTTAAAGGTGTGCTTATGTCCTTAACAATGATATGTTTGGATAGTTGAGGGATTAATTTTTCTGCTGCTTTGATGAGCTTGTCAGCCATTTTTTCCTTAAGCATATTGTACTCTTCTTTATTTTCTCCCTTCCATTGATTTTGATATCTGTATGGTGCAGGCATAGTGATAATGTCAAGAGTATGAAATCCAGCGGGGACTAAGTCAGGGTCTTTTAGCGTTGGGATACTTAAACCAAAACCAATCTTTTCTGGGTTTGTTTCCATTTCGTTCTTGGAAGCTAACTTAAAATTATTTTCAGCAGTACTATATTCTGGAAAACACATAATACATCCACAATTCAGTTCCTTTGGTAATTCCATCTCTACCCCCAGATGAACCACAAAACCGGATACAGATTGCTGGAACTCCTTTATTTTCTCTGCAAATTTTTTATCCAAATTTTCTTCTCCAACTAAATTTAAGAATGTTTGTTTGGTGTCTGCATTTGAAATTACGCATTCCGCCATAATTTTTTCACCATCATCAAGCTCAACCCCAATAGCCCTGTTTTTTTTATCAAAATCTTTTTAACTTTTGTATTTAATCTCAAATTTCCACCATACTCTTTAAAACATTCAGCAAAAGCATCTGATATTTTCTGGTAACCGCCTTTTGGATACCATGCACCTCCCGCGTGATATGACATATACATACCCATCAGATAAAGTCCAGAAATTCTCGGATTATTTAATCCAAGGTATCCCCATCCACTTCCAAGAATCTCCTTTAATCTTGTGTCTTTAAAAAATCTATCAAGAATTTCCTGATGAGTACTATGGTAGTATCTGACTAAATTAGGAAACCTGATAAGATAAGTTAAAAACTGTGACAAGGTTGGTCGGTAATATGAACTTTGCATTTCTTTCCAGATACTTTGCATTGTCTTAAAGTACTTGTGGATACCTTCTTTTTCCTCTGGGAAATTATTAATAAGTTCCTGCTTATACCTATTAATGTCCGTATAGCAATCTATCGTGATATCAGGATAGATAAATTTAAATGTTTTATCTATTTCAATGAACTCTACTTTTTTATCTACACCAATATAGGAAAATATCCTTTCAAGCTGGGATCCTTTCTTAAGACCGCCAATCGCATGGACTACATCAAATGTAAACTTATCCCTCTTATAAGATTGAACATAGCCTCCTGGCTTAAAATGTTGCTCTAAAATTAGGGTGTCTAGGCCGTGCTTTGCCAGAAGTGCACCACAGATGAGACCACCTATTCCACTACCGATTATTAGGGCATCATATTTATTAGATGTTTTCTTCATATAGCGGGGTTCGGAATTTCATATAACTGCGGATAACCGAACTCAATTTCGTTTATCCCTCCGATACGGGAATTAATCCGAAGTACTTCGTTTATCCACGACTTTTGACGAACTATCTCACTGACCATCTTTGCATTTTTTAAAAATTCTCCCTATTTTTTAGCCGCCTTCTCCCCCTATCTTCCTCTATCTGCCCCTCAACCGAGAGCAATGCATCCTTGAGCACCTCAATGAAGTCCCATCTTCGCTTTCCCGCCTTCTTTTCCACCTCTTCATCTTCACTCTTTGCGGTTACTGTCTTGATGAGCCCCGGTTCGCTCTGACCGACATACAACTTATCAGGCGTCTTGACATACGCACTTATCTTATAATACGGGAGACCTCCCAGGTCCCGCTCTTTTTTTATCACAATTTTTATCCAATGCACCCTTCTGGCGAATTTTGCAATTTTCCGCACTTCTGTTTCGATAATTCGCTCTGCAAGTTCTTTATATTCCTCATCGAGAGCTCCCTGGATCTCTACTTCCACCATTGCCTCTTCTCTAAGCCCTCGCAGATATCTCATGATGTCCAGTATGGTCACGATTCCACGCGGAGCTCTATCTTTTACGATTGGCACACCCCGTATATCGTATCTCTGCAGTAAATGTGCAACCTCCGCGAGGTTTGCATCTGCATCAGCGGTTATCACTGGAGAATTCATAATGAGCGTGACCGATTGCTCCATTCGTGTAACCTTCTCTCCTTTAAGCTCACCGGAGGTCATCCGCCTTTTGGGCTTGTAAATCTTTCTTAAAATATCCCCTACGGTAACTATGCCAACCAAATTATCCATTTCATCAACCACAAGAACCCGCCCTATGTTATTTCTCCTCATGAGGCTCCTCGCTTTTCCAATGCTGTCGGTCTTCTGTACAGAGATCGGATTTCTGGTCATTATTCTTCTCACATCAGTATCCTTTAGGATGCGTGATTCAGCTCCCCTTCTCATGATGTCATAGTCCGTGACAATTCCTGCAAGCGCTCCTTTGTTGTCAACCACGGGAGCCGCTCTCTGACCACTATCGATCAGTTCGCATATTGCGTCAAGGGTGGGTGTGTCTTTATGTATGTAGTGCGGTTTAAACATGA
>DYFG01000011.1:0-4621 GCA_020725315.1 Nitrosotalea sp. | reverse complement strand
CATATTGCGTCAAGGGTGGGTGTGTCTTTATGTATGTAGTGCGGTTTAAACATGAATTCATCCACGTGTGATTGGGGATTGGAGGCAATGAGCAGATCTTGTACATTCACAAGATAGATCGCGTCAGTATCAAGTACAACCAGGTTGTGAAACTTGTTCTTTTCCATAATGCCGATAGCCGTCGTTATCGCTGTATCCGGAGTTATAGTAACTACGTCCTTCGTGCTTATCTCTATTACCGGTTCGTCAAACATCCTTTTTCACCTCTTTTTGATGGGGCTGCGGAGATTTGAACTCCGGTCACCAGCACCCCAAGCTGGGAGGATCGTCCTGGCTACCCTACAGCCCCACCCACATCACATATATATGGTAACTTTACTTTCTCATTTATACTTATTAAAGGGGTTCCCTTTTCGGTTCGGTTAAAAATGGGTAGAGATGAGAATTTAAAGGGGTTAGAAGGGTCAAGGGAAGTGAAAGGAGTTAGAATAGTGGATCATATGCGTGTAGATGAGCTGGTAGAGGAGTTGAGAGGTTGCGCCTTCGGTGCTGGTCGATTGGCAAAAGCAGTAGCGATATATGAAGAGATGCTGAAAGCGGAGACGACAAAATTCATGGGCATCGCCGGTGCACTGGTCCCTGCCGGTATGCGGAATATATTAGCGGAAATGATAAGGGAGAGGTACGTGGATGTAGTGGTAACGACAGGCGCAAATCTCGTGCATGATATCATAGAAGCGCTTGGCGAAGACCATTATACGATCGGTGATGTGGGTGCGAATGTCGATATACCGGTAGATGATGTCAGGTTAAGGAATCATGGGTTGGATAGGATATATGATGTCGTGGTGCATAATGAGGCATTTGCACGGTTAGAAGATTTTTTACGAGGAGTATTTGGAGACCTCAGTCCCAAGAAGTATAGTATAAACGAATTGCTCAAAGTGATAGGCGAGAACCTCTCGGACAGAGATTCGCTGTTACGGAGCGCGGTGGAGAGCGGAGTCCCTGTATTCTGTCCTTCGATTGCCGATTCCATGATCGGGCTCCATATATGGATGTATAAACAAACGGGTTCCTTAGAGATTGATGCATTCGCTGATATGAAAGAATTGATCGATCTCTTTTGCGAAGCAAAACGCACGGGTGCTCTCATACTCGGTGGTGGTGTGCCGAAGAACTTTATATTCCAGGCTGCGATGGTAGCGCCACGAGCAAACGGTCGAGAAGGGCTGGATTACGCGATACAAATAACCACGAAGACGCCTGAGGATGGGAGTTTGAGTGGTGCGACCTTAGAGGAAGCGAAATCGTGGGGAAAAATAGGCGATAAAGCAAAGATAGTTACGCTTTATTGTGACGCCACGATTGCATTGCCGATACTCATGGCTGCCGTACGAGAAAGGGTTTCGAAGCCGACAGAAATATATACTCAGTGAGTAATAACGATGGAGGGAGGATAAAAAGCCCGTTAGATAGTTTAGGAAAGAGAGTGGAGGAGGTGTAAAAGGATGATGGGAAGGAAAATCGAGGAAAGGGAAGAATCATCTAGAGGGATGTATATACGAAGTAGTTCAGATATACTGCCAAAATGGAAGGATATACGAAATTCGTATATACCGCTAAATTGGAATGGTATACGAAGTATTGCAGATATACCGAAGTTATACGCAATTCTGCCATTAGTATTAAAAGGAGAACACTAATATCGTAATGTAAAGGAGGTTAAGACATGACCAAAAATTTCGAAGCGTATCTTAAGCTTGATAAAACAGGCTTGGAGAACAAATATGTGATTATCATAAGGGGGAATGTAGTAGCGAAAGGCGAGGATATCGAGGAGATGCTCAGCAGAGCAAGGCGAGAATATCCGCATGAAATACCTTTCGTGGCTAAAGTTCCCGATGAAAGGATGTTGATTCTATGATACGCTATGAATTTAGGAGGGAGAAAAGCAGTTTGGGAATGGTTCTCCGCCCAGTAGCAGAGGTAATTTTGGAGAGAGACGGATTTGCCGTGGAAATGCCAATGTATATAGACTCTGGTGCGGATATTTCAATGATACCTTTTCGCTTTGGTAGAGCTCTTGGTTTTAGGCAAGAGGAATCCGATACAATTCATGAACTCAAAGGCATTTCAGGTGTTGGCATTCCTTATATTCTTAAAGAAGTTAATTTAGTTTTGAACGGGATACGGTTGAATGTGAGAATCGCATGGGCATTGATAGAGGATGTTCCAATGTTGATGGGAAGACTAGATATATTTGAGATATTTCGAATAATTTTTGATGAGAAAAAAGGTTGGATTGACTTTGAAGGAGGGTAGCAGAACAGCGTATAACAGAGCGTATCTGGCTTCGGTGCTTCGCACCTCCGCCCAAATTCCTCGCTTCGCTCGGAACTTCAGATACGCTCAGACGTTATCCGCAATCGTGAGCAAAAGGTTTAAGATAAAGAACGGACTAATGGAATAATGGAAGTGAGACATATGCCTTCTCTAAGATGTGATAAGGAAGGGGGTTGATTATGCTTCAGGGTCCATATAGCAAGCCCTGTACATTTGTGCGGGGGATAGTGACTTTAGAGTTAAAAGTGGATACTCAAAAGAGGTAAGGGTGTGAATAAATTGAAAAAATTTGATCAGAGTTACATAAACGGAATCAAAGGATGGGTATTTTCTAAGGAGGAGATACAGAAAGCTATTAATTCAAATAAATTATTAATGCTGGATTTTGAGTTAGGGTGGAGATGCAGTTTAAACTGTGGGTATTGCTTTAGAAGAGGGGACCTACGAGATACAGGCTTTGCCCCGTTGGACCTTACGAACCAAAAGAAATAAAGGAAAATGATCACATAAAAATAAGAAGACGAGGGGGAAGACCATACGCGTTTACGAAATATAACCAATTATGCATGAATAGGCTAGTTGAGGTCGGATTGAATAAGGGAAACCCTAAAAGGTTAGGAGCCGATATCCTTGTTTTAAAAGATAATTATGAGGAGGTTTTCGATATGTACGTCCATTTTAGAGAGTTGAATATTTATCCAATGGTTTGTACTTTTATCCCTTGCGGTAGAACATCTATTGAACGCCAAAGAAAGAGATTTGATGTGACGGATGAGATGAAAATAGCTCTATGGAATAAAATTTATGAATGGAACGCCGAGCACGGGATAAGATTTGAGGGGGTTTCTCCATTCGCCGGGGGACATGTTTGTACCCAATTGAGATATGCGCTTTATATCAGTATAAGGGGACAAGTGTATGGCTGTCCTGGAGAACTATTTCATATTGGAGCAATGGTGGGAAAGGGCAAAAGGACACTTAAAGATATCTGGGAAGGTGTCTCAAAAAATAGAAAGTATTTGTGTGAACCAAGAATAAAAAGCATTTCTCTACCAAAGGAGCTGGAGACTAAAGTGCTTGAGGTGATGAAGGAAAAATATAGCGGAGCTATTGAAGGGGACGAATGAAAATGCAAGAACAACATGACATAAAAAGAAGTTATGAGGAGAGGTTCACTCCCAAGGATGTTCCGTTTCCTGCATGGTTCAAACTATTCGCCACGGTTATATCACTTCTTGCATACTACTGGTATAAAGAGATTATAGCTCTTTTTATTTCGGTGGTTTCATTCTTCTTCTTGTTGATTACGTTGCTGATAGAACAGAGATTTAAGGCGCTAGATAAATCGTGCAAATCGAAACTCACAGAATTAAGCGTATCATGTGAGGGAAAAACTAGAAAAACTATCACTTCTGTAGAGACGAAGCACACAAAAGAATTACCGAGTCGGTGGGAAAAAGGATGGATGACACAGTGAGCAACTATTTTAAAAGTAAAGCTGAGTATGATACAGGAAAAATTGAAGTGTTGGAAGAAATGGCTATAGCAATGATGATAGAATTTGCTGGGACGTTCCGATCTGAGATGATAGCAACAAGTTTTTACGATGTAAGAAACTGGGGAAAGCTTTCCGAGAAGGATAGAGAAGCTGCTTTTTGGCGGCGTTACCTTGAACTTCAAAAAGAATCTGTTAAAAGGATCAGAAATCAGCTGATTAACAGGATACTCGAAAAACAATCCTTGACAAATGAAGGAGCGACACGAAGCTATGACGAAATAAGCGAAGAGGTTGATAAAAAAATAAAAGAACATCCGATAGCTAGAGAGTTTTCATAATTGATGTGGATGTGAAACAAGATGATGGCTTTTCTGAGTGGAAAAAAATCGCACAAATAATATCAGATCATCTTGACTTTGTGAAAGACGTACCTGGATACGAGATTAAGTGCATTAAAAAGCGCGATGTTGTAGGAAGGTTTCTCGCCGATGATGGGAAACCAGGACGTAGAGAATATCTCCATGACTTTGTGATGTTTGATAGCCAGCTAGTTGTTGAGATTGTGCAAACAGATAGTCTTTGGGGCGAGGATTTTTTGAATACCTATGGTCTTGTCTACATCAAACCCATACATGGGAAAAAAGATTGGATTGATAAGTTTTCGACATACTTTGAAAGCTTTTGGACTTCTTCTCTAACGCTAGAAAAAATGAAGGAAAAACTTAAGGAAGGAATATAAAAAAATGAGCCTTTTGCTCACGACACATCGGTCGCTGT
>DYFG01000010.1:17025-22411 GCA_020725315.1 Nitrosotalea sp. | reverse complement strand
AGTTCTGAAATACTCCAGCTTTTAAAAATACTTTTTGTCAAGCGCAGATATAAAATGTTAACAGAATAGAATGAATATCCGAAAATTTGCATACGCTCTTGCCATCCTCGTGCTATCTTACGATTCGATTACAACAAGTTTTTAAACACCCTTCGCATTCCTTTTCTCTATGCACGCACTCCTCCAGGTGGTAATCCCGGTATTCTCGATTATTTTAGTTGGGTATGCCATCGGCAACGTCAAAAAATTTGATATTCAAACCTTCGTTGATCTCATCGTTTACATCTCCGCCCCCTGTTTGATCTTCTCGTCTATTGCACAAAGTGACATTAACCTCGTAGATTTTACCACACTAGCCGGAGCAGCATTAGCAATCATCCTCATTATGACTCTCCTCGTTTTTTTCAGCTTGAAACTGACCCATTCAGACAAAAAGGGATTATATCTACCCATGGTCTTTGGTAATACCAGTTATTTAGGCTATCCCGTTGCCTTATTCGCCTTTGGTATGGACGGCTTGTCACGAGCGGTTGTCTATGATATGCTCAATTCCTTAGTGATCTTCAGCCTCGGTATTTATATCGTACACCACAAACATGAGATACAGGAAGCATTTAAAGTCCCGTTACTCTACGCCGTGGTGATTGGCCTGGGAGTCAATCTTTTAAACATTCACATCCCGCAGGTGCTCTTCACACCAATTGAGATGATTGGAATGATTACCATCCCCTTGGCTTTGCTCGTGCTCGGCTATAAACTGACCGAGATAAAAATAAGCGCCGCAAAACTAGCAGTACTTGCTTCAGCATTCAGGATTCTCGGTGGGTTTTTGGTTGCTTTCTTGATAATCACACTATTCTCCATAGAAGGATTGGTAAGAGATATCATACTGCTTCAAGCAGCTATGCCGTCCGCCGTTATGGCAATGATATTAGCCGCAAAATACAACCGAGATGCTTCTTTAGTCGCTTCTGTCGTTTTAATTACCACGGTTCTCAGTATGATTTCTATACCACTCATCCTGTCTATTCAATAACCTCAGCAGAAGAATTCTATCTCTATACCCAGAAGGGTTTTATACTCTTTTGGTATCTCTTCTTTAGTCAAAGAGTTCGTTTTGAATTTAGAGTTTAGATATTGGAGTTTGTTTAGGATTTAGATTTTAGTGTTTAGAATTTATACCACAAGATATTGAGCAATTACGCTGTATGCCAAAAGCTCCTCAATTCTCTGCGATACCTCTTGCAACAGTTTCTTTTCCCCCTGACTCAGATTAGGCAATGCCTGCAATCCCTTCAGAATACCGATGGCTTCAATACTTCTGTTAATCTGATCTGACTCTTTTCCTATTGCGACCACTTTCTTTTCTCTTGTCTTTGCTCTTTTATGCGTGGGCCTTACATGACGAGCCAACAGTAACGGCTTCTCAAATACTTCACCACAATACTTGCACTTATATTCCTTCATATCTTGCTTTTTACATCCATGTTCCCACTATTTCATCTCATCAACATATTATATTATAAACTCTTTCTCTCAAAAAGCGGGTCGTGTCCCTATTTTATCGACTCAGAAGAGAAGAAATAACAGAGTTATGCTACGCACAATGTTCCCTCCGCCAGTCTTACCGTAATCACTGCATCTCTCATTTGAACAATAAAAGCCGCTTAAATCTATCATTTTCATTCCTCCACCTTTAACTTTATCTAAGGAAATGCATTACATTATTATCAGGGGGGTTGGGGACATTACCCACAAGAGTACCTTAGAAATATCGAAGGAGCTTGGAAGAGAGTATGATTCCGTATCAATCCGATAACTTAAGGGGATGAGCGAAATGAATAATAGACGTGCCTGCATGGAGGAGTAAAAATGAGAACCGCAAGATCTTTGGTTGTGCCGATGATATTATCGGTAACGTTTATGTTTTTCCCTTTAGTATCCGCAGGCGATTGGCAAATTTAAGATAAGATACTACAAATTTTACGCTATGATCAATATGTTGCCTTGTAATACATATTATCGACATTTTTCTTGCTAAGAACTCATTAAAGGTATCAAAATATCCAAGCTCCTTTTCGTATATACATGACTAGCCCCAGAACTACTGAACTTTTCGGATGGGTTTCTGATTTGGGGGTTATGCGGACCTATAATATTTTCTATGGGTCTCCTGCCATCATTATCCTTCACCTCACTTTTGTATTTTGCTTCACCCGCCGCCTACTCGGTGGCGGACTACTACGACTATGTATAATTTTACCTTAAAAAGCTTATAGTTTTTGTTCAATACCTTTTGTTTTTCCTCCAAAAATCAAAAATTTAAGCCCCGTTTTGCTGCGGAGCTGGAAGGGATAGCCTTATCTCAGAAGTGCATTATAAACCAAACCCTATCTTTTCAAACCACAATTCGCTTCTCGAATGTCGTCAGGTTCTCGCAGCCGTTCTTCAGCACGAGTACCATATCCTCCAGCCTGACACCGCCCACTTCAGGCTCGTACAACCCGGGCTCTATCGTAATCACATTCCCTTTTCTCAACATATACTCATTCTCACCAACCTTTGGGTTCTCATGTACATTTAATCCTACTCCATGACCGGTGGAATGAAGAAATCCTTTTTTGCCACCTTTTCGTATCGTTTCGTATCCCCGGTCCTCAAATATATCACAGACACGATTATGCACTTCTTTGCATGGTACGCCTTCCTTTACAAGCGCTAAGGCAGCGCTTTGAGCATCCAGAACCGTCTCGTACATCTCTTTGACCTCCTTTGCTGGCTCACCCCTAACCACAGTTCTGGTCATATCAGCACAGTAGCGTTCAACCCTCAATCGCGGGAAGATATCTATGATGATAGGCTCATTTACGAAAAGAGGACCACTGCCAGAGAAATGTGGGTCGGCAGCCCTTTTCCCACATGCTACGATTGGCTCTCCACCATCGAATGTGCAGCCAGCATCAATCAAAGCATGTTCTATGTATCCTTTTACTCGCTCAGAGGTTAAAATTTCCCCCTTCTCCATCAAAAAATTCCCGTTTACCGTAGATCTTTTGAGAATCGTTAGAGCGAGCGCCATTACCTTCTCACAGGCACGTTGTACCTTCCGCATATAGCTTATCTCCTGCTCATTCTTTATCTCCCGCTCTTTGGTCATGATCACTTCCTCTACGGGAACCACTTCGATGCCTCGCTTCCTCAGCTCCTCGGCAGTATATAAAGGAAAATAGCCTGGCACTTCGATTGCGTTTATACCCTCTTCCTGGAGGATTTTACTAATAAGTTCTTCCATTTTGAGGTCATAGCCGTAATCAAGCGAAGAGCGAATTTCTTTTACAATTGACTCTTTTCTCGCTCGTTCATACTCCATCTGCGACACAATGAGCATGTCCTTTCGGTCGTGAGGGAAGCAGAGATAGATAAAAGGGTCTGCAGCGAGAAAATGAGTCGCGTAATACATGTCAGCGTTACGCATGCTCTCGCTCACTATTAAGAGGGGTTTGGTCATTGCCTTTCTGGTTAGCGTGTTATTACGTGTCATGGAATTATTTTAAGTTTCAAATTTACTATTAGGACATAAGAGGATTTCGATGACACTCTTAGGATTGCTCGTTCATGGCCCGGAGGTAATAGACGAAGGTGAGGTGGAGGAAGCGATAGAAATACTAAAAGGTGCGGGATTTGAGGTAGAAGCTGCTCTGGGTGGAATAACAGGTAAAACCGCGGTCATCGATGCGGGTATGCGAGGCGTCATAGACATCAGCAAGGATATGAAACCCTCTGAAGTACTGGCTGATTTCGTAAAGCGTGGAATAGATTTTATCCTGTTGGTGAACCATGCGAAGACCGAGGAGAGCGGCTTTGTACTCGGGGAAGGCATTTTGCGAAATTTTATTGATCGAGATGGCGCAAAGGGGAATCTCTCGTTTGTGCAACTGGAATATAGTAGCAGGATTATTATTCGATGGCTTACAAAGCCCGGCGATGAGAAGGTATATAGAACGATAAGGGGTGTTCTCGGTGAGTTCAAGGAGAGAGAACCTCACAAACTTGAACCACGCTATAAAAAAGAAGCGGATTTGATGTACCGGGAGATAAGGGGCGTGCATCCCGGCGAGAAGATCGTTGTGGATGGCATTGTTATCGGCACGGTGTCGCCTGACTGCAAAGATAATAGTATTACGCTCGTTGCGAAGGGAGGAAAACTGGTAGAGGTTGTGGGTGGCACGGTGATAACGCATAACCTGGAGAAGCTGCCTCAGTTGGATCTCGGGAAGGAGATGATAAAAACCGGACGTGTGATCAGGAGGACGAAACCAAAAATAATAAGGAGGGAAACTAAATCACCGGAAAAAAAGAGGAGGAAGATAGCATGCTTTTTCTATACCGTTGAGCATCTGTTCCCCAAGATCGAGGAGACAGATGGCGATGTTGAGGTCGCTATCACGATAGGAGACGATACGACGAGCATTGCCGGTGACATACTGAAGAGGTTTGGTATTCGCATGATAGGCATTACAGACGGCGATGTAGATGGCTTGATCGAGGGGATAGGAGGTGGAGCTCTGGAGGACTACACCAGCTTCCTACCGAATGGTTCGGTCATCATACGATTGAAGCCAGAAAGGGACGATATTATCGGTAAGAGGATACAGGAGGAGATTTTTAAAAATACCGATGAAATTGAGCTGGCGGGTGATCTCGAGCAGCACTTTGAGGAATTGAAGCATCGCGTGCTCGAGCTGGCTAAAGAGGATCTTATTGGTGTGTTGAATTCTTCGACTCCGAAGAGCTGAAGAGAGAAAATATTACGATGATTGATGATAAGCTCGTGGGCATTATAAGCCTTAGAAATATCTTGACGAGAAGTCCAGGATGTCTAAGTAAATTTTATCCAGCGGAATGATATAAACAGTGAGACTGCGGTAGCACCTGCATGAGCGATGTAGGTATGGGATCTGTTAGTTCTTTTATTATTTTTAGATTATTTATTCTTAGAATAGAGTGAAGCGAGGTGAAAGAGGAAAGATGCAGGTTAAGGATATAATGAGCCGTCCAATCATCACGGAAGATGAAGAGACGCTGGTCACTAAAATAGTGGAAGATATGGAAGAGTTGGGAATAGGGAGTGTGGTGATAACAAAAGAAGGTGAACCCACAGGAATAATTACGGAACGCGACATCGCACTCAAGGTTCTCCTGAAGAATAGAAGGGCGAGTGAAGTAAAAGCAAAAGAAATCATGACAGCCCCTTTGGTGACCGTCACGCCCGAAGCATCGGTGAAGGAAGCGTGCAAACTCGCAGCGCGGAAACGTGTAAAAAGACTGCCGGTGGTTGAAAATGGCGTGCTCGTAGGGATTATAAGTATTCGGGATCTATTGACCA
>DYFG01000010.1:12988-16925 GCA_020725315.1 Nitrosotalea sp. | reverse complement strand
GTGGTTGAAAATGGCGTGCTCGTAGGGATTATAAGTATTCGGGATCTATTGACCAGGAAACCGGAGTACGTGAGAGAATTTTACTTCTAACTAATTAATTAATTAATTAATCATATCAGCCCCTTTTCGATCAATGCCCTCATGGTTCTCTCACACGCGGTTGTCGCATGCGATACTGCAGCTCCGAGTGTTGCATGCGCCTCTTCAAAATCTTTCTCCTCTATCCTTCTCCTTATCTGCGTTACCTTCTCTTCTACCAGCTCGAATTCGTTCATTTCTGTCGCGTTCAACGCTAATCCGGTCTCGATAGACAAAGCGTCAAAAAAAGCAAACGTTACTTTTTTCGCACCCTCAAATTCATTCTCCTTCAGTATTTCCAGCACCATCACCATCTTGGAACCGATTATCAGGGCGGATTTTATCCGCTCTGCAAATTGGTAACCGATTATCTCATTTCCCGTCATAACCACGGGTAGTCAGTACCACGTTAAAAACTTTTTGTTATATCATAACCCATACTAAATGGATACGCATGCCATCAACAATAGTTGTAGGGGGATTTTTTGGTGACGAAGGAAAGGGCAAGATTATCGCGTACCTTGCAAAGCATGACAAGCCGGAGGTCGTTGCGCGTGGTGGGGTAGGACCCAACGCGGGGCATACAGTTGAAGTGGAAGGGAAGAAATATGCATTGAGAATGGTTCCTTCCGGGTTTGTGTACGAATCAGCACGGCTTCTCATTGGCGCCGGCGTACTGGTTGATCCCGAGGTGTTTAAACGAGAAGTATCATCCTTTGGGCTGAGAGGGCGAGTAGGTGTGGATTGGAGATGTGGGATAATAGAAGCGAAACACATTGAAGAGGACCGGAAGGATGCGGATTTAAAGGGGAAAATAGGGACCACCGGTACCGGTTGCGGGCCTGCGAATGCAGCACGAGCATTAAGGAAGGCGAGACAAGCGAAGGATGTAAAGGAGCTGGAGGAGTTCCTCTGTGATGTGCCTCGGGAAATAAATGAGGTGTTAGATCATGGAAAAGGAGTGCTGGTAGAAGGTACGCAAGGGTTTGGCATTTCCTTGCTCTATGGAACGTATCCATTCGTTACCTCTAAGGATACGAGCGCCTCACAGATGGCTGCTGATGTGGGGATAGGTCCCACGCGAGTAGATGAGGTTGTCGTGGTATTCAAGTCTTTTCCAACAAGAGTGGGTGAAGGTCCTTTTGAAACGCAAATGAGCGAAGATAAAGCGGCTGAGTTGCATATCGAGGAATACGGCACGGTAACCGGGCGGAAGAGGCGGATAGGGCAGTGGGACGGAAAGATGGCAGCGTACTCCGCGATGATAAACGGAGCGACGATGGTGGCATTGAGTGGTGTGGACAGGTTAGACCCGTCATGCAGAGGTGTAAAGAAGTACGAAGAGTTGAGCAACGAGGTAAAAGAGTTTGTAGCTAAAGTTGAGCAGGACACACGAGTTCCGGTGAAGTTGATCTCCACGGGGCCTGAGATATCGGAGATAGTGGATTTGCGAGGGTAAAAAGAAGAATCTTGTGAAAATCTGCATAATCTTGTGGTTATAAAATAAAAGAATTATCATGGTGATGCACGAAAAAGAGACACCCGTACACATATTCAGGGCGTATGACATACGGGGGATTTTCAATGTTGACCTGTACCCTGAGACGATACTGAAGATAGGAAGTGCTTTGGGGACGTATGCGAAAGAAAGGGGCGAAGAGAATTTTGTTGTCGGTAATGATATTCGAACATCATCTCCTTTACTTGCGCATGCACTCATCTCGGGGTTGCTTGCTTCAGGCGTGAACGTGACGAGTGTAGGAACAACCTCGTTTGGTATCTGTGCGTTCTCTGGGTGGCGGCTCAAGAAGGATATAACTGCGTATGTAACTGCCTCGCATCTACCACCCGAATGGAACGGCGTGAAGTTATACACCGGGGAAGGCATAGGCTTTTCAGCCGAGGAGAACGAAGCGATACGGGATAGAGTGCTTGAAGGAATAGAATCAACGGTTTCGTGGGATGATGTGGGCACCTATCATGAAGTGGACTTGAGAGAGAAGTATATAGCGTACATAGCAGGAAGATTTGAATTTGAACGAGATGGTTTTAAGGGGGAGATCGTGTTAGATTGTGGAAACGGGAGCATGGGATTGGTGGCGTTGGACATAATGAACTGTCTAAACCTGAAAACCGATGCGCTCTTCCTCAATCCGGACCCTTCGTTCCCCAATAGACCCTCAGAGCCAACAGAAGAGAGTTTAGGAGTGTTAAAAGCAGAAGTGTGGCGAAAGCAAGCTGATTTTGGCGTGGCTTTTGATGGCGATGGTGATCGAGTGGCGCTTATAGATGACAAAGGGAGGCTGCTCAGTGCTGAGCAGTGTGGCGTTATTATAGCTAAAGACTTATTGGAGGGGAGAAAAGGAACGATTTTAGCCAATGTCGAATGCTCCATGCTGATAGAGCGTGAATTAGAGAAGTTGGGTGGTACAATAGAAAGAATACCGGTTGGTCATACCTTCTTGACGAAGGAAGCGAGCGCAAGAAATGCGGTGCTTGGGATAGAATCAAGCGGGCATTATGTGATCCCCTCCTTTTTCCCGTTTGACGACGCGATGATAATACCGTTGAAAATAGCAGAAATAGTGGTTAAAACGGGAAAGAGGTTATCAGAGCTCGTGGAGGAGTTGCCGATGTTTCCAAAGGAGCGAAAGAATATTCACTGCGATGATGCGATTAAGTTCGAAGTGATGTGCGTTCTTGCTGAGCGGTTGGTAAATGAGTATGGCGCTGATAGGATAAATACGCTGGATGGGATAAGAATAGACCTTAAAGAAGGGGGGTGGGCGCTTATAAGGGCTTCGAACACGTCACCGTATATAAGAGTGACGGTTGAAGGTGCTACGGAGGAAATAAAGGATAGATTACTGAATAAATTTGTTAACGTCACGGAGCACGCGATACGGGGATAAAAACGTTTTATGAAAAGAATACTCCACACTGCGGACACGCATATCGGCTATTCAGCATACCGGAGGATAGATGAAGCGACCGGGCTGAACCAACGTGAAGTGGACACGTACGAGGCGTTCAAGCAATTTGTGGATTATGCGCTGAAGGAAAGACCTGACGTGATAGTACATGCAGGGGATCTCTTCGACTCCGTGCACCCGACGAATCGTGCTATTTCGTTCGTTCTCGGGCAATTGATACGACTAAGCGAAGAAGGGATTCCTTTTGTAGCGATTTCAGGCAATCATGAAACGCCTCGTTTGAAGGAGACAGGCAGTGTATTTAGCCTGTTTGAACATATCCTACACGTCCATGCGGTGTATGGAAATCACTACGAACTCGTTGATGTTGATGATCTAAAGGTCCATGCCTTAAGAACAAGAGAAATGGTAGATCTGGAGCCCGTGGTGTGTGGAAGTCTCGATGAGCATGGGATAAAGCGTGCGATAAAGCATCGCATCCAGGAATCCAATCCCAGGGATAAAGTCGTGCGATTAAAAGTGCTGGATATACCATTGCACGTCTATCATTCGCTCGATTTTGACGAACTGAAACGGCTGACGAGGTCAGCAGTTCATTTTGAGATCAAATATGAATTCCGGCGGGATAATGAGTTATTTTCTGCTGAACATCTTACGTTTCATTCGTTACATACCGAGTTTGAGCACTTTATTGGCAGGTACCTGATAGGCGCGCATGTAAATAAGGCACGGCTCAAGGAGTTAGGGTTGAGATACATGCAAGAAGGTGAAGAAGAGAACGAGGAATAAGATGGATGTGCTTGACTTGTATTGAACCGTGAAAATCCTGTTCTTTTATAAAAGGGAACAGATACGAGTGTATAGATGTTACAAAGTTTTTAATGCCGAAGAGAGGATTGATAGTGTAACAATGAAGTCCCGTGGTG
>DYFG01000010.1:0-12888 GCA_020725315.1 Nitrosotalea sp. | reverse complement strand
AAAGTTTTTAATGCCGAAGAGAGGATTGATAGTGTAACAATGAAGTCCCGTGGTGTAGTGGTCAAGCATAGAGGCCTTTGGAGCCTCTGACAGAGGTTCGAATCCTCTCGGGACTATGAAATAATAAAAGCTTTTTATGTGGTAACTAATTAATGGGTTTGTAGAGTGAAGGAAAAATGAAAGGAAAAGTTGTTCTCGCATATAGTGGAGGACTCGACACTTCTGTTATTTTACATTGGCTATTAGAAGAGAGGGGGTATGAGGTAGTCGCATACACGGCTGATTTAGGGCAAAGGGAAGATTTAGAAGCTCTGAGGGAAAAAGCGATAGGGATAGGGGCTTCAAAAGTGTATATTGAAGATCTAAGGGAAGAATTTGTTAGGGACTTTATCTTTCCAGCAATTAGGGCGAATGCTGTTTATGAAGGGAGATATCTCTTAGGAACATCACTCGCTAGACCTCTCACAGCAAAAAAGCAGATTGAAATAGCAAAAAAAGAGGGAGCAGTCGCAGTAGCACATGGAGCAACTGGGAAAGGTAACGACCAGGTAAGATTTGAGCTAACATATCACGCATTAAGCCCTGGTATTAAGATAATCGCACCATGGAAAGATGAGGAATTCTTAAGCGAATTCCAGGGAAGAAAGGATTTAATTGAGTATGCGAAAGCGAAAGGGATTCCTGTAAGAGCGACAAAAGAAGAGCCTTGGAGTAGTGATCCTAACTTAATGCATATTAGTTTTGAAGCAGGAGAGCTTGAAGATATTGCAAGAAGACCGAGAGAGAGCATGTTTGAAATGACTGTCTCATCCAAAGATGCTCCGGATAAAGAAACAGAAATAGAGATAGAATTCCTAAAAGGGGATCCTGTCAGGGTTCGTAATGTAACTGATGATACAGTTAAGGAAGAACCTTTAAGCTTATTTGAATATCTCAACGAGATAGGTGGAAAGAATGGTATTGGTAGAGTAGATATTGTAGAAAATCGTTTCGTTGGAATAAAATCCAGGGGTGTTTATGAAACTCCTGCTGGAACAATTTTGCATATAGCTCATAGAGATCTCGAAGGTATTACGATGGATAGAGAGGTCATGCATCTGAGAGATAGTTTGATACCTAAATTTTCTGAACTGATCTATTATGGCTTATGGTACTCACCAGAGATGGAAGTCTTACGAGCCCTTTTCGATAAATCTCAAGAACATGTAACTGGCAGTGTGCGTTTAGCACTATACAAAGGAAATGTCATAGTGATTGGGAGACAGTCTCCAGAATCATTATACGATCAAGGATTGGCGAGCATGGATATCGCTGGTGGTTATGACCCTAAAGATGCCGCTGGCTTTATTAAGATAAATGCTCTAAGGTTAATAAGTAACACTCTGAGGTTAAGGAAAGATGTCAGCAAAAGTTAATCCAAATGAAGAATTTAGAAAAGAAATTAAGGCAGTAATCAGCGCTTTTTTAGAATCAAATAATATTTCAATACCTGTATCGGAGATATTGTTAGAATATCCTCCAAACCCAGAATTTGGCGATCTTTCTACTTCCATAGCATTTACTCTCGCATCGAAACTAAAAAAGAATCTAATGGATATATCACGAGAGATAATAAAGTATTACAATCCTGAAGTCCATAAATTAATTAGTAAAGCAGAAGCTGTGGATGGATACGGTAACTTCTTTATAAATACAGAGAGATTCAACACCTTAGTTATTAACACAATAAAAAATCTGGGAAAGAAATTTGGTGAAATTGAAAAGAAATCGGATGAAAAAATATTAATAGAGCACACATCTGTAAACCCCAATAAACCGTGGCACGTAGGACACGCTAGAAATGCCGTACTTGGCGACACCCTGGCAAGGATATACAGAAGGGCAGGTTATAATGTAGAAGTTCAAAATTATATTGACGATACTGGGAAACAGGTTGCAGATACGATTTATGCAATGAATTTATTTGGCGAAACCTTACCGGAAGATAAAAAGATAGATCGTTGGATGGGTGATATTTATGTGCATATTTATAAAATACTTGGACAGGAGGGGCATCTGAAAGAGGAGTTAGAGGATATAGATAAGAAAATTTTTAGTACCGATAATGCACAAGAGTTAATGAAACTAGAACGCAAGAGAGATGGCATATTAAATCTTTTAGATATTATCGAAAAAATTAATGAAGGTATTAATTATGTGATGCATGACGTTGAAAAAGGTGTTTATAGAAATATTGTTGCAAAATGCGTAAGAGATCAACTTAAGATTGCTTATAAGCTAAATATCTTTTATGATTTATTAACCTGGGAAAGCGACATTGTTGGAGCGGGTTTATTTGAGGAGGCAATGGATAAAATAAAGAGTAGTCCTTATGTAGTGAATCCAGATGAAGGACCTTATAAGGGATGTTGGATATTGGCAATCAAAAAATATCTTGATGATAATCCAGATGATGGAAAAGCAATAAAATTATTTTGGAATATGAAAGAACCAGACAAAGTTTTAATAAGATCTAATGGAGTCCCAACTTATGTGGCAAAAGATATAGCACTTCAAATGTGGAAATTTGGCTTGTTAAATAAAGACATGAAATACGAAGAATGGAATTCCCAACCAAATGGACAGCTTCTTTGGACTTCTTCACCAGGGGGTAAAGGTATGAATAGATTTGCGAGAGCAGATTTGGTTATAAATGTTATTGGAACTGAACAAAGTTATGATCAGGAATGTGTTTATACTGCTTTGAAGATATGCGGACACCTCAATGAGTATAATAATTCTCGTCATTTTGGATATGCACATGTCAGAATGGAAACTGGTAGAATGAGTGGTAGGAAAGGTATTTGGATTGCAGTAGATGATATACTTGATGAAGCAGTTAGATTAGCATATAAAGAAGTCGATAAAAGGAGGAGCGATTTCTCGGAAGAAAAGAAAAGAAAAGTCTCTGAGGCAGTTGGAATAAGTGCTGTAAGATATGCTCTTGCGAATCAAATTCCAAGCAAAGAGATTATATTTAAATGGGATGAAGTTTTGAACTTCGAGGGTGATACAGCACCATACATCCAATATGCTCATGTTAGATTATCGAGTATACTCAGAAAAGCCGAGGAAAAAGGGGTGAGAGCAGAGAACCAAAACTATGGTTTATTAACCACTGTAGACGAGAAAAATTTGATAAAGCATCTTGCTATGTTTCCAGACCAGATAGAAAATGCTATAAGTAATTTAGATCCATCCATTATAACAAGATATGCTTATATGCTCGCCAATTATCTCAATAAATTTTACACGACATCCCCTGTTCTAAGTGAAGAAAACAGAAATATTCAAGAGGCAAGACTGGGATTGGTGAAGGCATCGAAAATAGTAATGGAAAATGTCCATGATACCTTAGGATTGACTCTTTTAGAGGAGATGTGAGAGTGATACCACATTTAAAAGATTAATAATAATTAATCGAGAGGGTTGAAATGAAGTACTATAAAGCATACATGCTTGTGAAAGTAAAAGAAGGACAAGAGTGGGATTTTATAAAGAAGATACGAAAGGAAGAATTTAAAGATGCAAAAATAGAATATGCAAATCCGATTTATGGTACTTGGGATATTTTGGTAGAAATTTCTTTCGATAGTTTAGATTCTCTCGATAGAGTTGTCACAAAGTTAAGAAAGATCGAAAATAGTGGAATTAAAGACTCTTTAACATACGTAGGAGCATGCAGAGATTACCCTTGGGAGTGAAAAAATGGATGATAGCATATTTTTCGAGAGTTTAGATGAACGAAGATTGGCTATTAGTTCAAAGTATAGGATACCCATAGTCCCACCAAACCATGGGCATGGTCGTCCATGGGGTGGAATTATAGATGATACACTCGGGATTTTCCCAGAAGAATTGAGAATGAATGCTGAAGATGAATTAGTTAAAAGAAAGCTTTTTTGGTTTAAGTACCTTTACAATATTAAAAAACAACTTGAAAAATCTGATGTAGTCATAGTCGGCATACCAACAGACATTGACGTTGAATATAGGCATGGAGCAAGATTTGGTCCACGAGCCATACGGGATGCATCATTCCAATTTTCTCCTTATACAGAATACAACTGTGACCTTTCGAGTTTTAGAATTTGTGATATTGGTGATGTTGAGGTCCACCCATACGTTCTTGATGAGGATATGTGGAAAGAAGATGATATTTATAGAATTCAATACCATCAGTATCTTCAAGACAAAGAGATACCACCAAAATGGACGGGAAATATCCAAAGGATAGAATGGACTTTAAAATGGATGCTTGGATACAAAATTCCTCAGATGAATACCATTTTACCTAACATGTCACCAACTTACGGAAGTAAAAACCCGATTCCAGTTATAATTGGAGGTGGACATGGGATATCTTTCCCTTGTATAAAGGCCGTTTTTGATTCCTTGGATGATAACGAGAGGGATAACTTTTTTGTTATATACTTTGACGCCCATCCTGACCTCCTCAAACGCAGAAGTGGACTGGAAAAGACCCATGCATCTCAAGCCACACGAGTCGCAGAACATCTCTATAACAATCTTGAATCACATCCAGACGGAAGAATTATCCAAATCGGTGTAAGAGACATAGAAGAAGAAGAAAGAGAAACAAGGAAGGAATATAAAATAAAATGGTTAAAAATGGGTGGTTTAGATAAAGATTATGAAGCAGATGAAATATGTCGTTATAGGGATGTAAACAACTCTTTTAACAAAATAAGAGAATGGTTAAGATTATCCAATGATAAAGGAAATATATATTTGTACATATCAGTAGACATTGATGTGCTTGATGCTGGACTTATACCAGGCACTGGCACACCAGATATAGGGGGTCTGTCAGGAAGAGAATTAATAGACTTGTTACATCAAGTAGTCTCAGAAAAAGAGATCAAATTATATGGACTTGATGTCGTTGAAACTGCACCTGATAGGAATATAGGAAACATTTCAGGCGTTACATCAGTAAGAGTTATTTGGGAGACGATAGGAACTTATCTTAAAACTCATAATAGGAGTGGAGGATATGTTCGCAAATGAATCATTACTTTAAGGATGAGGATGTTTTAGCTGAACCATACTCTCAATTTGATAGGCCTTCACTTGTTGTAACTTTTGAAAAGAACGAGAAATTTTCAAATCTGTTTGTGTGGACATATCGATGTGGCTAAAGCAAGTAGGGAAGATTTTGAACCAGAAGAAAAAGAAGGAAAATTAGAAGGACGTACTGGAGAATACAAGGCAATGGGCGCGTGGCCTAGTATGGACAAGGCATCCGGCTTCGGACCGGAAGATCACGGGTTCAAATCCCGTCGCGTCCGTTTGATATGGAGGCAGTAAATGAGCAATATGAAAGAACAAGCTCTACTTAGAGTTGTTGAAGAAAAAACACCTCTTAGAGTTGTTAATGAAGATTTAGAGATAGGAAAAGTCAAATGTGTAGATCTTGCCAGTGAGTATGGAACACCTCTATTTGTCTTTGATGAAGAAACCATAAGAGAGAATTGTAAACGATTGCGTTCTTCGTTTTCAAATTACACAGGTGAAGTTAAAATTTGCTATGCTTTTAAGGCAAATTCTAATTTATCGATACTTAGGATAATAAAAGAAGAAGGTTGTGGTGCCGATGTAGCATCTTATGGAGAGATATATGCGGCATTAAAAGCAGGATATGATGTCAAAGATATAGTTTTCAATGGAAATGCAAAAAAAGATAATGAGATAAGGTATGCGATAGAAAATGGTATTTATCTTATAGTTGATTCGTTAGATGAATTTAAAAAAATAGAGAAGATATCCAAGGAAAAGGGAATTACTAAGATTGCGTTTAGAATAAATCCTGAGATAAATTTAATAAGCACATGGAGCACAAGCACTACTGAATCTAAATTTGGTATCTCTCTGTCTAAAAGTCCCGAAATCTTCGAATTAGCTAAAAAATCGCATCATGTTGAACCAATAGGGATACATTTCCATATTGGCTCTCAAATAACGGACCCAAAAATATACTGTGACGTTTTAGATAAGATAATTAATAAAATGAGAGAAATAAAGAGTTTAGGCATCGATATAGAGATTTTAGATATTGGTGGTGGTTTTCCAATTCCTTACCTCCTTTTCTCATACATTGATACTAAAAATGCACAAAGGAAAAAAGAACTATCAGCATCTTATGATATGAAAAAGTTTGGGAATAACTTGGCGAATTTTATAAAACAGAAATTAGAACAAGAAAGTCTGCAGATCCCTACTTTAATAGTAGAACCTGGTAGATATATTGTTGGGAATAGTAGCATTCTTTTAGTTAGCGTTCAGACTGTTAAGGATCGAAACGGGGTAAAATATGTTGCTGTTGATGCTGGATGCAATATTTTACAAGATTGCTGGACTTATAATTGGTTTTTTGAATGCGTAGCAATAAGTAAAACAGGAGCTTATGACAAAAAGTGTCATATTGTAGGGCCGTTATGTGATTCTGGGGATATTTTAGGAAAAAATAGGAAATTACCAGATGTTAAGAGAGGAGATATTTTAGCATTTTTACAAGTAGGGGCATATCAATTAGAACAACAAAGCAATTTCAATCTTTTTCCCAAATCTGCAGCTGTATTAGTCAATGCTGGACAACATTATTGGATCCGGGAAAGAGAAACTCCTGATGATATGTTATCTCATGATATAATTCCACCACATTTAAAAAAGTAAGATGATGGCAAACATATTTGTAAGGGGGCTAAAATGTATATTTTGCGGTAAAGAGTATGGTCTCGAGTATTCGCGCTTATGTTGTACAAATTGTAAGGAGTATAAATATGGAAGTTTAGATGTAATTTATGATTATGATAGAGTTCGGGATAATACTAGGAGTTGGAAAAGTAGCCATGTCAGTACAATGTGGCAATTCAAAGAACTTCTTCCTGTTAAGGAGAACTCAATAATCACCTTATCCGAGGGTGGCACACCATTAATCAAATGTAATTCGGTGGGAAAGAAATACGGACTAAATAATTTGTTTATCAAAGACGAGGGAATAAATCCAACGGGGTCATTTAAAGACAGAGGGATATCTATCATAGTATCTATTGCAAAAAGTCTAGGAAGTAAAGGAGTTACCTGTGTTTCATCTGGAAATGCTGCGGTTTCACTTTCTGCATATGCTGCCAAAGCAAAATTAGATTGCTTTGTATTCGCTCCAGATTCTATATCACAGGAAAAAAGAACCCAAATTCAAATATACGGAGCAAAACTCATACTCATTGAAGGAACTCTCGAAAGGGCGTATGAAATGGCACGTTTCGCTTTAGATGAATACGACTATTATAATTGTAATGCCGCCATCAATCCATTTATTATTGAAGGAAATAAAACGATAGCTTATGAAAATTGGATTCAATTGAAATTTAAAGCACCAGATCAGGTGATTGTTCCAATTGGAAATGGTAGTAATTTAAGCGGTATATGGAAGGGTTACAATGAATTGCAAACCCTTGGGCTGATCGATAAATTACCAAAAATGGTAGGTATCCAGTGCAGTAATGCTGCTCCTGTTTATGAAGGTTTTAAGAATAGCAAAATGAATTCAATTCCGCAAAAAATTACTGGCAAAGAATGTGATGCTGATGGAATCATTGCTGAGGATTCATATGATGCTCCTAAGGCTTTAAAAGCTATAAAGGGATCAGAAGGTATTGTTACCACTGTAACTAACAAAGAGATATGGGATGCATTAAAAGACTTGGCTATACATGAAGGTATTTTTTGTGAAATAACTTCTGCTACTGCGATAGCTGCTGCTAAAAAACTTTCAAAAGATGGAACTATTGACAAAGATGAGAATATAGTTTGTATTCTGACTGGAAATGGTCTCAAATCAATATCTAAAATTACGAAAGGTTACCTTCCGGTTATACCTTTTAATAAACCTGATTTGCTAAGGGAAGAAATTGAAAGCCATTTTAAAAATGCTTAAGATATGACAATTTCAAGTACCGAAAAACAAAACCAAAAATCGACTTTAAATCTAAGCACTTATTAAAGTCTCTGTGCGTACAATTCCTTTTATTTTTCGAATATTAGTTATTATAGGATCTAGCTTTTTCAAATCGTCTACCTCAATTCTAACTACGATATCCCAACTGCCGTAAGTCACCAATATTTCTTTAATCTCTTCTTTCTTTATCTTTTCTTCCACATTATGTTCAGTGCCGATTTCCGTTGCAATCAAAATTATTGCTACTATCATATTAACCTCCCTTATTTTCCTTAGAGATTTCAGATTTATATTCTTTATATTCGTTCTCATTAAGAACCATCGTTCCTATGCCTTTATCAGTGAAAATTTCCAGTAATATCGAGTGTAATTTTCTACCGTCAATAATATGGGTTCTTTTCACACCCTTTTCTACCGCGTTTATACATGCTTCTATTTTAGGTATCATTCCTCCCGTAATCTTGTCTTCTTCTATAAGTCTCTTTGCTCCTTCTGCTGTTAAAACATTTATCAAACTTAGTTCATCATCCATATCACACAACACACCAATAACGTCTGTTAGTATGATTAATTTTTCTGCATTTAAAGCTATGGCTATCTCAGATGCAAGTGTATCAGCGTTGATATTTAGACTATTACCATCTGTATCCAATGCAACTGGTGATATGATTGGGATGTATCTATTTTTAATCAAATCGTTTATTATGGTTGGATCAACTGCTTCAATTTCTCCAACTAGTCCTAAATCTATTTTCTTTTCGTTGTTATTTTCATCAATTATTATTTCTGACGATTTTTTCTTAGCTGTTACTAAATTACCATCATTGCCAGACAATCCCAGTGCCTTTCCTCCCTGATATATAATAGCTTCACGCAACTCACTACTTATTTTTCCTACCAACACCATCTTAGCTATATCCATAGTCTCTTTATCAGTTACTCTAAGCCCTCTCACAAACTTTGGTTCAATGTTCATCCTTCTCATAGTTGCAGATATCTCTGGACCTCCGCCATGAACAATTAGGGGATACATTCCAACATTTTGAAGAAGAACAATATCTTGTGCAAAACTTCTTCTAACTTCCTCATCTATCATAGGGCGTCCACCACATTTTATTACAAACTTAGCACCTTTGAATTTTCGAATATAGGGTAATGCTTCTATCAATACCTTTGCCCTTTCCATCATTACACTCAATTCCCCCATTTTGTGAAGTATTAGTTTTAACAATAAAAAAGCTTTTCGATTTTTAACAATTCATGGTATTCCTGAAGGGACTTCACCTCTGCCTGACCGCATTTCACCGTCTCTATGCCCGCAACCGTTGCCAGTGCCGCAGCAGTAGTCGTAATATACGGAATTTTATACTGGATCGCAGCTTGACGGATATAGCTATCGTCATGTTTACCTTTCCAGCCAAAAGGGGTGTTTATTATCAGTTGGATCTGACCATTACGGATCTCATCAGTTATATTGGGTCGTCCTTCGTTCAGCTTTAACGCCAGATCAGCTTTCACGCCATTACTATCCAAAAAAGCCTTTGTCCCTCGTGTTGCACGTATCGTAAACCCCAGCGTATTGAGCCGAGTCGCGACTTCAAGAATCTCCTCCTTATCTTTATCCGCAACTGATATCAGGACTGTTCCTTCTGTGGGTAATTTCATACTCGCTGCTTCTTCCGCTTTGTAAAACGCCAATCCAAAGGAGGGTGCCATACCCAGCACCTCGCCCGTACTCTTCATCTCAGGTCCCAGCACAGGGTCTACATCGGGGAACTTATCGAACGGAAATACCGCTTCCTTTATGCCTAAATACGGGAGTGCTTTATCACCCCTATCCAGCGACTTGAGTATCTCCCTTAGTTTCTTGCCCAGCATCACCTTCGTTGCTACTTTGGCTATCGGGACGCCCGTAACCTTACTTACCAGCGGAACGGTTCGTGATGCACGGGGATTTGCCTCCAATATGTACACTGTATCATTCGCGATTGCGTATTGGATATTCATGAGCCCAACGACCCTGAACGCACCGGCAATTTTCTTTGTGTACTCCTCTATCTTTCTGAGCTGCTCCTCTGAAATCGTACGTGATGGAATCACACAGGCACTATCGCCCGAATGGATCCCTGCAAGCTCGATATGTTCCATCACGGCGGCAATATATACGTCCTCACCATCCGCAATGGCATCCACCTCAGTCTCGATGGCGTGCTCCAGGAATTTATCAATGAGCATTGGATATTCAGGACTCACGTCTACCGCGGTTTGTGCGTATTCTAAAAACATCTTCTCGTCGTACACGATCTCCATTCCCCGCCCGCCAAGCACAAAAGAAGGACGTACCATCAATGGAAATCCTATCCTCCGTGCCACCTTCAGTGCCTCCTCTACCGACCGTGCAGTGCCGCCCTCAGGCTGTGGGATACCGAGCTTTGTCATCATCTCCCTGAATAACTCTCTATCCTCTGCTAAATGGATGCTCTCAGGGCTGGTACCCAAAATCTTCACGCCCGCTTCATGAAGTTCCCGTGCGATATTCAGTGGTGTCTGGCCGCCAAATTGCACAATGACACCCTCAGGTTTCTCTTTTTCATAGATGCTCAACACATCTTCGACGGTTAAGGGTTCGAAATACAGTTTGTCAGAGGTATCATAATCGGTGGAGACGGTCTCTGGATTGCAATTGACCATTACTGACTCAATGCCCGCTTCACGTAGTGCGAATGCAGCATGTACACAGGTATAATCAAACTCGATGCCCTGCCCAATACGGTTAGGTCCGCCGCCTAAGATCATTATCTTCCGCCTGGGCGATACAGTAACCGAATCTTTGGCATTATAGGTCGAGTAATAATAGGCGGCATCAGCACCACTTACCGGCACCGATTCATATGCGGCTCTTTTCTTAGCATTAAGTCGCTGTCTGCGTATCTGCTTTTCCGTTTTGCCCAGCAGTTGTGCGAGGTACCGGTCTGAGAACCCATCTTCTTTTGCCATTTTAAGCAGTTTTTCAGGCAGCTCTTTGCCGTAGTACTTCTTGAGCTCTTCCTCGAATTCGACCAGCTCGTGCATCTGGCGGATAAACCATCTGCCAATTTTTGTCATCTGATAGAGCTCCTCAACCGAGATCCCTTTGCGCAAAGCTTCGTACATCAAGAAAACGCGTTCACTCGATGGATAGACCAATCTTGTCTTAAGCTCCGGAAGGGAAAGCGTTGCGAAATTCTTTACGCCACCAACGCCATATCGTTTGATCTCAAGTGACCGTATCGCTTTTTGAAATGCCTCCTTGAAATTCTTGCCGATGCTCATCACCTCGCCGACAGCTTTCATCTGCGTCCCAAGCAGGTCCTGAGTCTGAGGGAACTTCTCAAATGCCCACCGGGCGAATTTTACCACGACATAATCTCCGCTTGGTGTATAGTTATCAAGCATACCTCCCTTCCAGTACGGGATCTCATCAAGGGTTATACCAGCGGCGAGTTTGGCTGATATACGAGCGATGGGGAACCCAGTAGCTTTTGACGCTAATGCCGAGGACCGCGACGTACGCGGGTTGATCTCAATAACTACCACCCGGCCGTCTTCGAGATTATGCGCGAATTGTATGTTTGTTCCACCAATAACACCGATGGCATCAACGATCCGGTAGGAGAACTCCTGCAACTTCTTCTGTAGCTCTTCGCTAACCGTCAGCATCGGTGCCACGCAGAAACTATCCCCGGTATGGACGCCCATGGGGTCAACATTCTCAATGAAACAAACGGTGATCTTGTTACCCTTCTTATCTCTGATCACTTCGAGTTCAAGCTCCTCCCAGCCTAAGACCGCCTCTTCGATGAGCACTTGACCGATGATACTCGCAGCAATGCCCCGGGCAGCAATTGCCCGTAATTCCTCGATGTTATACGCAATTCCCCCACCGGTTCCGCCTAAGGTATACGCGGGTCTAATGACCACCGGATAGCCCAATTCCTGTGCGATTTTCTCCGCTTCCTCGACTGAATAAGCAGGAGCACTATTAGGCATAGGTATACCCAGTTGGTTCATGGTCTCTTTAAAGATAATGCGGTCTTCACCTCGTGCAATCGCGTCAGCCTCTACACCGATCATCTTAACCCCGTAGGTATCCAGTATCCCTCTTCTGCTCAGCTCGGCAGAGAGATTGAGTCCCGTCTGACCGCCGAGGTTGGGCAACAACGCATCCGGTCTCTCCTTTGCTATTATCCTCGCTACGTTCTCCACGGTCAGTGGTTCAATGTAGGTACGGTCAGCCATTTCAGGGTCGGTCATAATGGTAGCGGGATTTGAATTCGCTAAAACGACCTCGTAGCCTTCTTCATGAAGCGCTTTACAAGCCTGCGTGCCCGAGTAGTCAAACTCACAGGCTTGACCAATCACGATAGGTCCTGAGCCTATTACCAGCACCTTCCTGATATCTTTTCTTTTTGGCACTTCCTCTAATATTCCTCAAAGCCTCATGTAATAAAACTTAACGCACCAATATTATGGCTGAGTTGTATTTCCGGCAAAATGTTGATGAAGGCTTGAAGGGACTCGATGAAGGAGAAGGGATCAACCATGAAGAAGCCAAAAAACGGTTGAACCGATGGCTAAGATAATATGGTCGTCGAAAGCTTTCTCAGACCCACGCTCCAGACCTCTTGCTTTGTTTGAGTCCTCTAGAATCAGTTAGAAGAGGAATATTTGCCAAATCAAAAGAAAAGCTTTACCAAAAGAACTTATTTTTGCGGAGCAGAGTGTAAATGAATTATTTAAGCGGGAAAGGTATCGGAAACACCTGACTTTGTTTTTGGATCAAACCTTTTTCTAAAAGGTTTGATGTTTCAATCCTTGTTTTCTTAGAC
>DYFG01000208.1 GCA_020725315.1 Nitrosotalea sp. | reverse complement strand
ATCCGATAGTCTGTCAATTCTCTAATCCTGCTCCTAATTGACTTCATTGCCTTAGTCGAAGGAAAAGAAATGATGTAACGAATCTTCTTCCTTACATCATATCCTTTCTTAAAGCAAAAACCCAAGAAGGTGAGCTTATCTATTTCCATATCCAATACCTTGGTCTTTTCCTCATTCAGTTTTAGGTCCAACCCCTCAACTACCATCTCTAAGGTCTTTAAAACTTCTTGAGGTTGTCTATTAGTTAGAATGACAAAATCATCAGCGTATCTTATGAGATAAGCGTTGTATTTTCGCTCATATCTTTCTCTCCAGACCTTATCTAACTCATTAAGATAGATGTTTGCCAATAGAGGTGATATAACCCCGCCTTGGGGAGTGCCGCTTACCTTATTCCTTAAGATTGCCTCTTCACTTACCACACCTACCTTCAACCAGTGATTGATTAGCCTGAGAATATTCTTATCTGTTATTCTTTTGGCTATTAGCTCTAATAGTCGGCTATGTGGGATAGTGTCAAAATAGGACTTTAGGTCAGCATCGATAATCTGGGTGTATCCTCTATTCATTAACCCTTTGAGTCCCTTTAGGGCTTGATGAGCTGAACGCTTTGGCCTAAATCCATAAGAGCAATCCTGAAAATCTGCCTCAAAGATAGGTTCGATAACTATCTTAACAGCCATCTCTATAACCCTATCTTTCACCGTAGGAATTCCTAAGGCTCGCTTATCTCCATCTGGCTTAGGAATATAGACCCGCTTAATACAGTTAGGTCTATAATTCTTCGCCTTAAGCTCGGTTTGAATTTCCTTAAGGAATTGTCCTACTCCCTTGGTTTCAATCTCCTCTATTGTCTCGCCATCTACCCCAGCACACCCTCTATTTGCCCGAACTCGCTTCCAAGATTCAGATAACACATCCCCTCGGTAGACCTTGTCATACAGAGAATAAAATCGCATCGCCTCCTTTCGCTTTGCCTTTAGGTAGAGCCCCCGCTGGAAGTCCTGAACTCTTTCAAGGGGAGTTGGTAGTCTTGCTTTGCAAGACAATCTCCCCGTCCCTCCTTCCTTTGGGGGCAGAGTTAAAGTAATGCCCCTTCGCTCCGTCAAAGTTCTATTGTCTTTTGACATCTTCGCTACTATGGGCATATCCGATTGCCATTACAACCACCTTCAACTTCGGCCTTGCCTTATATGAAGATGTCTTTGCTGTAATGGCTCTCCCAAGTTCCCTTTGTAATCTCTCCAGCATACCGTCCCTGATACCCCGAGCGAGACAATCTCTATTCCATTCCTGTTTTCTTTATTAGAGGTCGTTACCAGACTTCCCCTCACTGAAAAAGGGTCGCCCTCGCTAATCATAGTTTAACGAGGCTACATCTGGGTTCACCTAAGTTACGGTCTGCTATTTGCGTCTCCCGACTTCCTCGGGATTTGTCGAGTGGCTTAGGCATCAGGATTACTCCCTTATCCTCACTCCCCGCTACACAGCCGAACAGGAAATTGCTGTGACTGACGCCTTTCAGTCAGTTAGATTACAAAGAGCTTATCTTGGCACGCTTCAGCAGTAACTAATTATGAGTAGGTTATTCTAGATAGAATTTTTTTCACTGATTGAAACCTCTCTATATCAGTATGGGGCAAAAATAGCGAGGCGCTGTAGTTATTCATAAATTCGAGATTTGTGCTTAAATCGAGATAGGTCATCTTCCTTGCAATCTCCTCTGCATTCTCATAAGCCTCATGGGAAAGGAGACACATCTTAGCGCCCGTAATGGAAGAATTGCCAATGAAGATAAATCTCTCTTTTGGCAAATCCGGGAGTAATCCAATCATAATTGCTTTCTCTATATCAAGTGAAGTGCCTAAACCTCCGGCAATGAAAAAGTGTTTCACAGCGTTAAAAGAGAGGCCCGTATGTTTCAGTAGAACATCCGCGCCCGTATATATAGCCCCTTTTGAGTGAATCAGATTCTTGATGTCTGCTTCAGAAATAGTAATCTCCCGTAAAACTTCAGTATCATCAGCATAAACCAGGACAAATT
>DYFG01000207.1 GCA_020725315.1 Nitrosotalea sp. | reverse complement strand
AAATTTTGTAAACCACTTCCTCCATTTGCGAATGGTTTTCCTTGCGCTTCTCTGTAGAATCGATACAACCCTGCGCAATTAGAATCAAGCCCGCAAGCCGTAGTGTCCGCAGCAATTTAGAAGGCAGATCTGTTTGAGGAAGCAATTTTGTATTTCTCCCATGTTATTCTGTAAGGGTATTGAACTTCAGATTGTGTTGTATCGACTTCCCAGCGTGCAAACACACTATCTTCAATGTGCCATACGAAGGGAGAGACACTAAAATGTGCCAGTTCTATACCTGCATATGTGTAAAACCGGAGCTTGCAATCCTCTGGGGGTTTGCCGCCCATCTTCCATTTTGCGGTCCATAAAACTATTCGATCTTTGAGCATGAAAAAATCGGCCACCATCTCGACTTGTTCAAGGATCTTTATTTGGTCTTGCAGGCTTCTTAGAGAGGCAAGATCTTCTGTGTTCTCAGGGTAATCCAAATCAAGCTTAAATGATTCAACCTTATTTTTGATAACATCATAGATCCACATCCTTTTGGAAAATGGGAGACGAAAATATATCAGGTTATCCTTAGCTCTCATTGGTACGGGGACCCAGGGTGTAATGGCGAAAACGATCTTATCAGATCCCAGATCTGAGTAATGAAAGCCCAACTCACGCAAATTGTTGTGTTCATCTAATCTGTAGAGCAAACTATGTTCGAGGGCAGTCTCTTTTTCGTATCTAGAGAATGCAAAATAAAATGCTCCGTTCTCTCTGATGAAACCAGAGAACCGACTCAGGTCCGTATTGACAACTTCCTTAAATACATCATTCGTCTTTAATGAGTATCCAATGATTTTCCCTAGACGTCTATCAAACAAAAACAAAGTGTCTCCATTCGCTTTGAGATCCGTAACGGAGCTATATTCACCAGGACCTTTACCCTTCTTTCCTAGAACCTTTTCGAATCGGTAATTGACAAATAATTGAAGCTGGAAACTCCTATCCATCACCACGATGGAATCACGCCCAATTGGAAGTATTCTAGCAATCTGAGAAAGGGGGGGGCCATCGTCGACCAATGGAACGCTTCCTGAGTGAGTTAGCGTACTCACAGGTTCGTTTTTTGATTCCTTTTTCCGTTGGCAGGAACACAGACATATGATCCCCGCACATGCAAATAGAAGAACTGTTTTCATATAACCGTTTAGTCAGTAAAGGGAGAGCTTATCTCTTTTTGAATTGCAATTAAGTGACAATGCAATTCCAGATAGTCTCTACTCAAGCTGATTCTCTCCTTCGCACTCTGTTATCCATACTGGTTTACGCCAAAGATGCTTCTCAAGACGCATACACAGATTCTCAGCTCCGACTTTGCCGTGAACGCAACTGTGCTTCTGGGTCTCTTCCGTCGTGCGGTCCCGAACGGGTGAATGACCAATGAGGAATTCTAATCTGGGTGGGATCTCGGCAAGTTGCGCGATGTCCTCATCGAAAACGTCCAGCGCCTTCTTGCTGGAAGTCCGAATTCCGCGTAGAATTCCTCTCCCAGATCCAAACCACTCTCGGCTGGTCTTACACCCCGGTTAGACTTTACGGCAGCGCCACCTTGCCTGTAGATTTCGAATCTTGCGCCAAAAAGTCAAGGCCAAAGCTCTGCCCCTAACGGTCTAAGCATCCCGTGTACGACTTGTTTCAGGAACCGTGAGTTGTCTTAAGCACTGCAACAGCCGCCACCTGCTTCGTTCCTCAAACCCCCTTGGCCTTGCACCGAAGCGATTACGATTACAAGCGAAACAACGTACTGCCCCTCAGGGCTTTCTCCGGTCCCATTAAAAAATAACGTTCTGCCTTGAAGGCGTAACTAGCCGCCACGATTGCCACAGCGCAGTGCATCCTCGAAAGAATCAAACCTTCTTTCTGAACGAGTTTCTGTGGCCAACGCTAGTTAACACCATTGAGGGCATCGCCCACAGCCTGTTGACGTATACTCGTACCCATAGTCCCATCCTCCCAAGCCACCGCACACAATACAGCAGTCGCTATATCCGCAGTTCGAGACACATTGTTGACCAGGGCTAGTTGC
>DYFG01000206.1 GCA_020725315.1 Nitrosotalea sp. | reverse complement strand
TTATGAACAGCATGGCTCCTCGGCTCACGGAGCCCATCCACGCCCTCTTTCTCGTATCTGGGCTTCCAATGATAGTAGGTCTTCCGGGAGACCTTTGCCCGTCTACACGCTTCTGCGACATCCCCCCCTTGCTCAACCATCTCAAACAGAAATCTCCGCTGTTGAAAAGTGGTTGAGCGATAATATATTGACATCTCAGGCTCCTCCTCACATCAACATAAGAGGAAGTTTCATATAAGCCATGTTTCCTATCAAGATGGTAATAACATAATCTCGTGGTTTTTTTCCGCCTCAGCTATACAAATACATTGTTTTTACGATGGGCCCGATGCGATTCGAACGCATGACCTTCGCCTCGTAAAGGCGACGTCATTCCACTAGACCACGGGCCCTTTTCCTACCTGGCTCAACCGGTACCTAAACGTAACCAGCTTTTTACGTATATAATTTATATTATACGATAGTGCTATCATAAATTTAATTTAAAAATAGAACAGTAAGGTTGCAAGGCAAATGCGAGGTGGATTTAGAAAGGGATTAGGCTTGAGCCCGAAGCAATTGAACCAGATGATGAAACAAATGGGCATAAGCATAGAAGAGATAAATGATGTCGAGGAAGTCGTGATAAAAACCGCGGATGCTGAGTTCGTCTTTGAGGAGCCCGTCGTTACGGTTATGGACGCACCAGGGTCGAAGATGTATCAAATAACCGGCACGCCGGTAAAACGTCCGAGGCTTGAATCTGAACGTAAGTCTGAGGTGAGTATCTCTCCAGAGGATGTAGAACTGGTGATGGAAAAGGCTGGGTGTAGCGAAGAAGAAGCGAAAGCAGCATTAACTGAAGCAAAGGGTGATTTAGCTGAGGCGATAGCTCGACTTTCTGAGGAATGAATTGAATGAACGTGATTCAGCCGAAACGAATTGGGATGGTATGCAGGGGTAGGGCTGAGGATATAACGGTATTAGGTCGGCTGATTGGGTCCGTAGAGGAAAGAGTTGAGGTTATACTCGATGAAGAGACCGCGGATAAGCTCAACAAGCAAGGTATGAAGGTGGAAGAGATGGATGTGGATCTTCTGATTTGTATCGGTGGCGATGGCACGATTCTAAGGGCACTTCACCTGTTTAAAAAACCCACGCCCGTCTTAGGAGTAAACATGGGTGCCATCGGCTTTTTGGCAGAGGTGCAGCCAGAAGACAGCCTTTCTACACTCACTAAGCTCTTAGAAGGGTTTGAGGTGGAGCGGAAAGAGCGACTTTCGGTGGGGATAGAGGGGGCAAAGGAGAGGATGCCGTATGCAATGAATGAGGCGGTAGTAATAACCTCGAAACCGGGGAAGATGCTTCACTTTCTCATCTTTATCGACGGGATGCAGTTAGAGCGGTTGAGAGCAGACGGCGTCATCTTTGCTACTCCCACCGGCAGTACTGCGTATGCAATGAGTGCGGGCGGCCCCATAGTGGATCCAAAAGTGGATGCAACCATAATAGTGCCAATTGCTCCTTTCAAACTCTCTGCAAGACCCACGGTCGTGGATATCAATAGTGAGATCAGTTTAGGTCTCCTGGAGATGAAGGATGCCGAGTTGGTCATAGATGGGCAGTTCTACCGGGCGATCGGAAGAGAAGAGCGAATTAGCATTACGAGGGGCGAGCCTGCCTTTTTTGTGAAACTATGGGACAAGCATTTTTTGAAACTTCGTGACAAATTACGGAGTGAAGAGGAAAAATAAAGAATATAATATAGTATAAGAGAAATAGAAGGTGTGTGAGAAGGAGGGAATGAGGATGGAAAAAGTATCGGTACTGAAGTTGAGTGAGAAGCGGGTTATGGACTCGGAAGGTGTTGAAATGGGTGTATTGCATAACATAATAGCGGAGGCAGGAACCGGTGTGTTGAAAGAACTCGTGGTTAAACCTGCTGAGGATCTTGACACAAGCAGGTTCAGAAAGGAGGACGAGTATATCTTTATACCGTTCGATGCGGTTAAAGCGATAAAGGATGTCATCATAGTGGACAGTGAAAAGATACGAGAACATGCTCAATAAAGAATGGAAAAATTCCAAATTCCAAGCACCAAATCACAAACAAATTCAAATATTTAA
>DYFG01000205.1 GCA_020725315.1 Nitrosotalea sp. | reverse complement strand
TAAATATCCTCCTGAGCCGGAGCTTTGTCAAAATCATTCTTCAACTTCTCGATTCTCGCTTTCAGATCCTCGTCCGTCCAGAACCTGCAGCCCCGGTCGCAGACCTCGCGGGTTATCTCTTTGGCTGGCCTGCCGATTGACAGAAACCAGCAGCAGACACCCAGGGGGAAAATGCCGCCGAGCTGATTCCAGGAACAGGACCAGCAGTTCTTCACTTGGCCTCCATCATCTTCATCAGTTCGGCCTCTACGGCGGGCAGTCCGCCAGAAAAATAAAGGTTTGATAATTGTCTGAAAACCTTTAAGTCCCACATATTAGTCCCGTATATTTTCAGCGACATAACCTCGCAGAAAGGCCTAGACAGGAGGTCGTGGAGTTGGTATATAGGGAACCCTCCGGGCTCCTGATAACGACACGGACAAGCGTGGTTAGGCGAGTACCATGAACGCGAATCAAGCCCTTTATCCATCGGCTCCGGTGCGCTCTCGCCCAGAAACTCTTTCAGCCGCTTGCTAACCTCGTAGCTGGTGTGGGTGCGGGTCATGGCTTGGCCTCCTAAATTTTATATCCCGATAAAACACGACAACTATACCCGTCCACTTCCACCCTGTTTTGGGGGCAGCGGTTATCGGGGCCTCCCTTAAAATAACTTCAACTGCGCCCTCTCTGCCTCTATGCGCTTATTGGCTATCTCGCAATACTCAATAGATATTTCTGTGCCAATAAATTTTCTTCCATTTAGCAACGCCATTTTTGCCGTAGTTCCGCTGCCAATAAAAGGGTCATAAACCACATCTCCCGGATTAGTCCATGATACTATATGGTCATTGCATAATTCTTCGGGAAACGGAGCGTTATGTCCTGTTTTATCGTTTTTGCCAACATCATAAAAGAAAACATTACACGCTTGCTTTTTATCCGCAACTACAGTCTGTTCCTCTCTTTTTCTTTCTGCGTATGTGGACTCGTTGGCTTTGCTACCGCCTCTATTTCTTTTTGTCCCTGCTGTTTTAGAATTGACCATGATCGGGTTAAATGTTTTAGGCCGCCCCTTGCTAAAAACAAACATATACTCAAACGCTTGCTCATACCTGTTATGGGTGAGAGGCATATAACTATTTTTAGCATATATCATTGTATCGTGCAGGTTAAACCCACACTCTTTAAAGAACAATGCTTGCTTAAAAGATGTCCCCGTTTCACTCCCGTTAATGGTCGCATCTGCCACCACCCAGACCACCACGCCACCATCTTTAGTAACCCGGAATAATTGTTTGGCTATGTTTTCAAAGTCAAACACAAATCCCTTATAGGTGCGGAGATTGTCATAAGGAGGGCTGGTGACAGTCAAATCAATGCACTTGTCTGGCAACTGTTTCATAAACTCCAAGCAGTCGCAGTTGTGTACCTTGCCTAGCAGATGTTCTATGCTCATTTCGGTTCTCCTTTATCTTCCAGTCCCTCTAAATAGGCACGGGCCTGGGCCTCGCACTCGGCGTAGGTGGGGGCGGTTATAGTCTTTTCCAGTTCCACCCCGTCCCCGTCCTCATATCCTCGCAGTAATTCTATGTCCCACTCTTTAACTACTCCCGTGGGCGGTATTATATTTACTGCCTCGTACCCCTTACTATCAGCCAGCACCGCCAGCGGCTCCACCTCCACGGCAGAGGCGCGTATGGAGCGGTACTTCGCAAAGACCTCTCTTAACATTTCCTGCTTACCGCACGATACCATTATACTGTCGTCGTTCTCGTCGTCCCATTGGCTTTCAAGCCACTTCTCAAACTCGTCCTTGTTTACCATAGGTCCTCCTGATCTGATTCTATTTTTGTCTCCATAATCTGTTTGTTTACCGCCGCTATCCGCTTCTCCGCTATCTGGCAGTATTCCTCACTCAACTCAAAGCCGATAAACCCAAACCCTTCAAGGATTGCCGCCTTCCCCGTAGATCCAGAGCCCATAAAGGGGTCAAGGACCATCCCGCCGGGCGGGGTCACAAGGCGGCAGAGGTATCGCATGAGGTCGGTGGGCTTGACGGTGGGATGGTGGTTGCTGTTGCTGTTGCTGTTGCGCTGATAGGCGTTATCTATCGGCTTCTCCCTGCCATCG
>DYFG01000204.1 GCA_020725315.1 Nitrosotalea sp. | reverse complement strand
AAAACCGGAAATGAATTTTGTCAGGGGTTTTTGGGTTTGAAACAATTGATGTTATTCTCTCGTGAAAATTATGGGGCTCTGCCCCATGTAGGGGCTCCGCCCCTACCACCCCGAAAACCCTGTAAGGGTTTACCCGCAAGCCCTGAAAGGGCTTATGTGTAATCTTGTGGTTAGCTAAACAATTACTTCCTAAATTCCCGTTAAATTAGGCACTATGTTAACCGTTTGTCTTTCATTCTTTCTCCTTTTCTCGAAAATCGACCTACAATATAGTGGGTTTGGGGCAAAAATTTTAAATGAGCTCATAGTAGATATTGGAATAGGTAGTAGTGTGGGAAAGAGAAAGAAGAAATTTGATTTCAGGATGAGCTTAAGCGAGAGAGAATACGTAAATTGGTTAAAAACGAACGTGTGGCTGATAGAACTCGCAGAACTGCCAAACCCCCCTGATAGAAGGTCTATAAAGCGTGTTTTTGAAAGAACACCGGAGGAATACTGGGAGAAGTTAGAAGAGAAATGATGGATGATCTCGAAAGCGTGGATAAGATGGCTGGAGACCCAGCTTATCTCAGCAGAGATAACTGCGAAATAGTCGCCAATAAAGGAGGAAAACTATATTTCAAACCGAAGAAGAACGTGACCTCAAGGCCAAAAGGGAGTCAAGCTTGGAAGGACATGATAATGGAGTGGCTTGAGAAACCGAAGAAATTTTTGAGAGAATACCATATCCGATCTATTATAGAAGCAATGATATGGTCGTTCAAGTGTATTGTGGGCGATATAGTGCGGTGCAGAAAAAATAAGAACATTTTGATAGAGATTATCCTGAAAAAGTGTGTATTCAATGCTGTTTGGTATGTAAGGAGGTGTTTATGAATTATGCCCCAAACCCTATTTTTGGACACCCATTTTCTTTTCAGGCGTCCAAAATGAAGCAATTACATGGAAACAGTTCTCGCTTTGTTAGGGAACTCACACCGGAAGAGAAAGCAGACATTTCCAAGCGAGTTAAGAGCACTGATAGAAATATACGTGATAGATCAAAGGTGATTGAGCTGTCGTCAGCGGGATTTTCTATTCCTCAAATAATGGAAGAACTGAGGCGTTGTAGGAATTATGTGTTGGGGTGGATTGATCGATTCAACAACAAGAAGAATAAAATTAAATTGAATTACCGATTGTATGTTATACTCGACTGTTGGTCAGCGCATACAACCAGTAAACTAAAGGAAAAACTGAATGAACATGCAATTACCCTTCTGTTCCTGCCTACCAATGCATCGTGGCTGAATGATGTGGAAAGAGTCTTCTCAGATGTGGAAAGAAACATATTGGCAAACTCAGATGAGCCTGATAGCGAACATCTCCAAAATCGAATCACTAACTATCTTCACGCTGAATACCCTAAGAAGATATAACCAAACATTTATGGTGATTCGTACTTAAGGAGTGATACCATGAAAATCTGGCTATCAAAAAACCGCAAGAAACTGAAGCAGCACCTGAACGACCCGTTATTCAAAAACGTATACTTCCTTATGCTCTCTTCTGTATCATCCTCAGGCTCCGGCCCAAACTTTAAGAAAGTTTGATCAACAAACTTTTAGAAAAAGTTTGACCAAAAACGCTGCGCATGCTTCGCTATCTTCTGGCTTATTGCAAACCTTTTCTTATGTGGGGCTCCGCCCCGTTGACCCCGAAAACCCTGTAAGGGTTTTAACAACAATCTCATCTGCAGTCGTTTTTATAGTCGCTGGTCTGTCGAGGAACTTCCTTACGATCGTGCCTGCGGTCATTCTGTGATATTTCTCGTCCAGGCTCTCCTTGAAGTCACTGAGGGTGTTGAATGCCAGTGCCTTTATCCACCCGACCAGCATGAGATGCTTATCTCTGAAGTGCACTTTTTCAACCTTTGGATTCAGTGGATAGCTCTTTGGAAGCGCATCAAGGCTCAAATCATGCGACATAACACGATAACAGAGCTCATGGTTCTGTCTGCTGCGATACTCGACCAGGAGGTCATAGACACTGGTGACTTCGTCGTTCGTGTATAGTGGATAAAATCTCTCCTTTTCTTTCTTCTCGTTCTCTTTCAGGAGCAAAACAGTGCGAGCAGGCTCTT
>DYFG01000009.1:20249-23976 GCA_020725315.1 Nitrosotalea sp. | reverse complement strand
ACCTCCTAATTATTTTTATCTTCTCTTTAGCTTTTACTTTTTGAAGCATATGTATAATATCTGCGAACTATTCTTAAAAAGCTTTCGGCTTTAAATTATAAGCTACGCCTTATTGTATTAAATTAAGATAGTATGGAAGAGGATTTCGGCAGGTTGCGAGGAATAGGAACTGAAGGGAGGGGAGGGAGGCTTGAAGATGCAGTGGCGAGATTGGCGGAAGCGCAGGCGAGGACTGAGGAGAGGGTGGGCAGGCTTGAAGATGCGATAGCGAGATTGGCAGAAGCACAGGCGAGGACTGAGGAGAGGGTGGGAAGGCTTGAAGATGCGGTATTGAGGCTCGATGACGCCGTTGCTAAATTGGCAGAAGCACAGGCGAGAACTGAGGAGAGGGTGGGCAGGCTTGAAGATGCGGTAGCGAGATTGGCAGAAGCGCAGAGGAGGACTGAAGAAGAAGTGCGGAATTTAGCCATACAGGTGGGAAGACTGAGCGATACCATCGGATTTACTCTGGAGGATATTGCAAAGATAGTGCTTCCGGGGTATCTTGAGAGGCACCTTGGAATTCGAGTAATACAGGATGAATTAGAGCGAAGGTACTTCGTCATTGACGGTAAAGAGCTGGAGATCAACCTTTATGGTGAAGCGAGAAGGGATGGCGAGGAGATTACAATCATAGGCGAGTCGAAGTCGAGGATATACGAGCGAGAGGTGCGGGAATTTATTGATGAACTCGCTATTTTACTGCCCACAATCAAAGGCGAGGTATTAAGAGCTATGTTCGGTTTTGTCATCCATCCGAGTGCGACAAGACTTGCAAAGGAGCATGGAATCATACTCGTGGCTTCTTATCAACGGTAAAAAACATCTAAAACACGTCAGCGACCCCGAAAGCGGTAAATACGTCCGGGGCGGAGTGGACCTTGAGAAAGTTTTTATATGAGAAGAACATAATCTTAAAGTGGCGAGAAATGTCAAAGCTCATGAAAAATGATAAAGGCGTATCAGAAATCGTCGGCATGCTTCTGATATTCATGATGCTGATGACCTTATATACCACGATACAGGTAACTCAAGTGCCTGTATGGAATGCTAAAGTGGAATCTGAACATATGGATGTTGTTTACGGTGATATGACGACCCTGAAGTCGGATATAGAGAATGCAGCAACACTGAAAACGCCGATGTCGAGCGATATCCACATGGGTGTAAAATATCCAGACAGAATAATCTTCATAAACCCTGGCGTTGGCGTAGCGGGAACGTTATCAATAGAGAATGATGTGAAGATTCGTGTTGATTATACTCTTACAGGAGGGGACTCCGATTATGAGGAGTACAATTCGTCCAGGATAATATACGAAGCGCATGGCACGATTAACAGTCCAAAGCTCGTGTATGAGCATGGAGTCATAATAAGGGATTGGGGAACCGCGAATATAACTACGGATACTCAGTCACTTATTGTAAACGGTAACATCTACATACCGGTTGTAAACGGAAGTTCGAGCTCAAAATCTTCATTGGAGACGGAATCACTTAATATAAAGCACTATACCAGCACATCCACACGCACAAAGATCAAATACGTAAATATAACGATGGATACGAAGTATCCGGGGAGATGGAAGGAGCTTCTTAAGAATGTGAACACCTCATATACAACCGCATATGTCTCAGGTGATAAAATAATAATTAACACTTCAGCAACGAGGCATATCGTCCTCCCAACAAGGGAGGTAACCACTGGTGCGCTATACGCAGGTATCATAACGTGTAGCACGAGCATCTACCCGCAGTCAGGGTCAGGTTGGTTAGGTCGCACAAACATTGACCCTACGAAGCCGTACTATCCGACCATTACAGGCATAGACATAACATATAAGACGAAGGCTGGTAAGAAAGTTGGTACGATAACAGCAACCGTGACAAATGTAACTTCACCTTATGACATCCATGCAGATTTGTCCGATATTACAGGAGACCCATTAAAATTTGATGAGTTACCAGATTCTTCCGACCCAGGTAACTATTTGATTCCTCCACATAACAGCAATACTGTAAAATGGATCGAATTTCCAATCCGGGATGCAAAGGGGCATGAGCATGCGGTTGTGACATTATGGGCGGTAAACACTGATAATGATATGCAGTATGTGACAACCATAACGGAAAAACTATCAGGCGGATAGTTGGGACTTACCAAACTATAATAGTGTAGGATGGTATGTAGCGCATCCAGATGCAGAATATGGTAACGCAAGGGAAGATTATAAAAGCGCATCAGTAACATTCTGGGTTGTGAATACCGAGAATAACATGCAATTTTATACGACGAGAGTGTTTTATCGTAAAGCCGATAAAACGTGGGTGTCATAAGATGAAGGAGTGAGCGAGGATAAAAAGTATAGATAGGAGGGGAATAAGCGAGATAGAATGGGGAAATGAAATAGGATAAAAATTAAAAAATTAAAGCATGCTATAACCCCAGACTGAGAAAAGCAACGATAACGGCTAATACCGCAAAGCAAATAACAGTTACCCACTGCGTGGTTCTTATATCATCCTTAGTAGCCATATTTCTTATATCATCCTTAGTAGCCATATTTCTTATATCATCCTTAGTAGCCATATTTCTTATACCGTCTTTAGTAGCCATTTTTTCACTGAGCTCGTCTATCCTACTCCTGAGCATCCCTATCTCACTCCTTATCTCACCTATTTCTTCATTTAACCCTAAAACAGCGATTATTACTGCATCTTCAGATTCTATCTTCCTTGTCTCCACAACCTTCCTTATTCTTCTTTCTCTCTCCTCTTCCAATATCCGGAATATTAATTCCTCATTACTCATACTAAGTAAATGATTATTCGTGCTTCCAGCATATAAGAACCATTGTAGTGCTCATCCTTTTATAGGCATGTGTAAAGGGTAGAGGAATGAAAAAAGCGGTGATAATTGCAAAGGGAAAGGTACAGAAAGTGGGTTACAGAGATTTTGTCCAGGATAGCGCAAGAGAGTCTGGTATTACTGGATATGTCGAGAACCTGGAGGATGGAGATGTGAAAATCGTTTGTGAGGGTAAAGAAGCAGAAATTAAGGAATTTATCGAGAATATTAAGGTAAAGAAGGGCTTTATGGTTTCAAAATCAGAATATCAAAACTTATTTCGCCTTCTCTAATATGGCACCAAAGTTTTTCATAAGTTCCGTTGCTTCCTGGATCAACAATTGCCTTTGCGTCTCACTCAGCATCTTCGCCATTTACCTCAATAAGCATCAACCACTATCTGCTTTATTTCGAATTTAGAGTTTAGTATTTATAACCCACTTGATATTGAGTAATTACATATTATGGCATCATCCTTTTATAGACATGTGTATAAGTGTAGAGGAATGAAAAGAGTGGTGATAATTGCAAAGGGGAGAGTACAAAGGGTTGGGTATCGAGATGAGGTGGAAGAGATAGCGAGGAGATTGAAGATAGGAGGATTCGTGGAGAATATTAAGCCTTACGATGTTAGAATCGTTGCGGAAGGCGAAGACGAGGATATTGAGAAATTTATCGAGGGAATAAAGATAAAGAAGTATCCGATAGATGTGGAGGAGATAGAAGTTAATTTTGATGATTTTAAATCTGAATTCGAGTACTTTGAGATAAAAAGAGGAGAGTGGGGCGAGGAAATAGTGGAACGTCTGGATACCGCGGGGAAATTGCTCTATAAGTCTG
>DYFG01000009.1:0-20149 GCA_020725315.1 Nitrosotalea sp. | reverse complement strand
TTGAGCTTGGTGAGAGGTCTGTTGAGCTTGGTGAGAGGTCTGTTGAGCTTGGTGAGAGGTCTGTTGAGCTTGGTGAAAGGTCTGTTGAGCTTGGTGAAAGGTCTGTTAAGCTTGGCGAAGAATCTGTGGAGATAGGGAAAAAGATGCTTGAGAAACAGGATATGATGCTTGAGAGACAGGATATGATGCTTAAAAAACAGGATGAAACTATAGGAGCGATAAGAGAGGTCTCGGAGAAGATAGATCGAGGTAAAGAGGATATTGTCACCGAGATAAGGTCTTTAAGAGACGACTTGAAGGCGTATATGGAAGAGAGGTTTGAGCGTGTAGAGCGAGAAATAGAAGTGATAAAAGCTAAGCTTGGATTGGTTTAACAGGATTGGAATACCAAGAACAACACGCAATTTTATACGACGAGGGTGTTTGTTCCTAAAAGCGATAAGGACCGGGAGCCGTAAAGGGAAAGCAGTAAAGTTTTTTGCAAAGTTTAGCTATAACCCCAGACTGAGAAAAGCAACGATAACTGTTAACACCGCAAAGCAAATAACAGTGACCCACTGCGTGGTTCTTATATCATCTTTAGTAGCCATTCTCTCACTGAGCTCGTCTACTTTACTCCTGAGTATTCCTATTTCACTTCTTATCTCACCTATTTCTTCATTTAATCCTAAAACAGCGATTATTGCTGCATCTTCCGCTTCTATTCTCCTTATTTCTACAACCTTCTTTATTCTTCTTTCTCTCTCATCTTCCAATATCCGGAATATTAATTCCTCATTACTCATACTAAATAAATGACTATGCGTGCTTCCAGCTTATAAAAACCATTGTAGCGTTTAGGTCGTGAAGTCACCCGATTAAACATTTTATATATACCTGAATCTATACAATATGTATGGAGGTTTTGAAGCGATAAGATGGGTATAGGTGAAGAGATTACAGATATGGAAGAAGCGGAAGCGAGGGTGAAAGAAATAGCCAAAAAGAGGGTTAAAGAGGGCGAAGTAATAGATGTTGATATCGAATCAACGAAACTCATCGAGACGAACAACGGGATGCTTATCTACGAAATCGAGGGTTACGCCATATACACGGTAGGAAGAGGAGTAATAAATGGGAAGAAACTTTTTAGAGCACAGGTGCATGCAACAACCGGAAAAGTAATCGGCTTTCAGGAGGTAGCAGGACCGGAAATATAGCAATAGCTTCCGTTTCGGAAAATGAACATAATGTTTAAATTTTTGAAGAAGAAGAAAATAGCGGGGAATGGTTATAAGTTAGGTGCAGAGGGTGAAAGTGTGCGTGATCGTGAATCACTTGAATTAACCATACCTGAGCTTGAAACCCAGAGGTATAGACAAGTAGAGAGGTATTTCTTAGAGAAACCTTACACGTCTGTTCTCATACTGGAGGATACAAATAGCAACGAATACTTGTATTTTGTTGAGGAGCCGGGGTTGAATGAGGAGGAGAAATTCTTTCTAAGAGAAATTAGAGAGAAATTGAAGAATGCTCTTCTTTTCGCAGAGATAAAAGGCAAAGATAAGGGAGAAATTCTAAAGGAGAAGATAAAAGAGGTGATAACCAGGTATCATATAAACATCAGTCAGGATTCAATTGATAAAATAACCTATTATATCATCCGGGACTTCGTCCATTTCGGGAAGATAGATGTGTTTATGTCTGACCCAAATATCGAAGATATATCCTGTGATGGATACGATATCCCCATATTTTTATATCACCGGAATTATGGGAGTTTAAGGACGAATGTAACGTTTAGCGAAAGGGAGATGGACTCCTTTGTGACCTGCCTCGCTCAAAGAGGGAATAAACACATCTCCATCTCCGAGCCCATGGTTGATATCACTCTTCAGGATGGTTCGAGGGCACAGTTGACCTTGGGAAAGGAGATAACGACAAAAGGAAGCACATTCACTATAAGGAAATTCCGTAAATCTCTTATCACACCCGTGGACCTGATAAGATGGGGCACTTTCTCAGTTGAAGAGATGGCTTATCTCTGGCTCGCAGTAGATAATGGAAAGAGTATACTCTTTGTCGGTGGTACCGCATCTGGTAAAACAACTTCTATGAATGCTGTTTCGCTCTTCATTGCACAAAATGCTAAAATCGTTACCATAGAGGATACAAGGGAGCTAAGGCTTCCGCACGATAACTGGATACCGGGTGTAACGAAGGAAGTCTTCATGGGTGGAGAAGTTGGGAGAATAGAGATGTATGACCTCCTGAAGGCTGCACTGAGGCAGCGTCCTGAGTATATACTCGTGGGTGAGGTGCGAGGTGAAGAAGCACTGGTGCTCTTTCAAGCGATGTCAGTTGGGCATACCACCTTCTCCACCTTCCATGCAGACTCCGTGGATTCCGCTATCCACAGATTGGAATACCCACCTCTAAGCGTCCCTCGTTCAATGATCCAAGCACTCAATATAGTTAGCATCCAGGCACAGGTGGTTATGAAGGGTAAGAAGAAGAGAAGAAACCTCGAAATCACCGAAATTATTGGCATCGACCCCACTTCAAGGAATATAAAGACAAGGAAGCTATTTGAATGGCATTCGGCATCTGATTCTTTTAGAAATCTCGACATTTTTGCTTCCAAAGTTCTCGATGACATCGTAAGGTTCAAAGGATGGAGCAGGGATGACCTTGTAGAAGAGTTTGAAGTTAGGACAGGCATTCTTGAGATGATGGCAGTGAATGAGATTACCCCAGATGGGTTCCTCTCAATCGTTAGAAACTTTCAAACAAACCCTGATAAGGTGAGAAAACAATATGGAATTTAAAGGTAAATGGAATAGAATAGAGAAATTTGCATATTCCTGCTTTGGCAAGCTATTTGAAGGTGAGAAGGAGAAGTATGCACAGCTTGAGAAAGCCCTTCTTGCTGCAAGATACCCTTTAAATTATGATACATATCTCTCAATTTCTCTCTTTTATTCTTTGATTTCTGGATTCTTTGGGCTCATTCTCGGACTTCTCATTGCGAGTATACTTGCAAAGACTGGCGTTGTCCCCATAAGGTACGAATCTCTACCTTTATTTATAATAACCCACGGAAAAGTCTTAGGATACCTCTTCCTCTCCATCTCTGGTTTTTTTCTCCTTTTTGCTCTCTCTTTCGGGATGCTATATGCCTATCCGGCAATGAGGGCTGGTGATAGACGTAGGGAAATAGATAGGATGCTTCCTCACGTAGTTCACTTCATGTATGCACTGAGCAAGAGCGGTGCAACCATCCTCGAGATCATGAAATCGGTTGCAAAACACGAAGAGACGTATGGAGAAGTTGCGAAGGAGATTGACTTCTTCATGCGCCTCGTAGAATACTTCGGAAGAGACTTGAAGAGTGCTTTATTAGAGTTGAGCGATACCACACCCTCTCTCTCACTGAAGGAATTTATAAGCGGTATTATAACAGTGATAGAAAGCGGAGGGAATATATCTTTTTTCCTCGCGGAAAAGGCGGAACAATACCGTGAACGTGCTCGGATAGAACAGAAGGGCTTCCTCGAAACCCTCGGTCTCATGGCTGAAGTGTATATAACGCTGATAGTTGCTTTCCCCCTCTTCCTCATAATCATCCAGATAATATTACTCGCAATGGGCTCAGGCACTATCACAACTGTTCACGCTATCGTCTACCTGATGATACCTCTGGGGTCTGCAATGTTCATCGCGGTGATTTATATGATAACTCCGAGCGACGTGAAGAAGGTTCCGGTTCTTAAAACAGAATCAGAAGCAGGGGGAGAAGTAACTGAGAACCCTGAAGACCTGGAGCTGAAGTTTAGCGACGCGTATGTGAGGTATAAAAGAGGTGAACGTATAGAAAATCTAAAGGAATCGTTGAAGAACCCATTTAAAAAGATGCTGGATAATCCACTCACCACTCTTTATGTAAGTGGCCCCGTATCCCTACTTTTGTTGGTGCTTTCCGGGATGAAGTGGGTAATTCCTTCTTTTTTCGTCGCTCTTCTTCCCCTCGCTTTATTCCACGAGATGAAATCGAGGTATGAGAAGGGTGTAAGAAATCAAATACCGGACATTGTGAAAGGAATGGCGTCTTCGATAACAAGCGGTGCGACCCTTATGAAAGCAATAGAGATAACATCGAGAGCAGGTAAGGGGGGCATCTACAAGGAGGTTGGGAAGATGCATCGCAGCATAGAGTGGGGTTCAGGGGTTATAGATGCCTTTGTGATCTTCGCGAACCGAATAAAGGTAGCGGCACTTTCAAGAGTGGTAACGCTTCTCACAGAAGTGTTGAGAACGGGAGGTGAGATGTCAGAGGCTCTGTATCTCTCATCAAAGGATGCTGAAATGGAGAGAACACTGACAAAAGAAAGGACTGTGAATATGCTCATCTATGTCATCATCATCTACATGGCTTTCTTTGTCTTCATTGGAATAACTTATATGCTCTTCACAAAACTGCTACCTCCGCTATTTGAAGCGTTTACCAGCGGTCCAGGCACTGGTGGAGTCGCAGGGATGCCAGTTGCAACTGGACTTAGCAGGGAGGAGATATCTTCTCTGCTCTCGCAAGCCGCGATCTTCCAGGCTATATTTTGCGGACTTATGTGCGGGCAGATGGGAGAAGGAGATGTCCTCTCAGGCTTAAAACACGTCCTCATAATGCTGGTCATTACCTGGATGATGTTCACTTTCTTCATTTGAGCCGTATAATAGAAGAGCGATGGAACCAAAAAGAACAGGGTTGAAGATGTTTGATGAACTCTCTGCTGGAGGCATTCCAGCAGGTTCCCTGATATATATCTCCACAGACCCTTCTTTCGAATCTGAAAGAATCCTCTACCAGTTCTGTTCTGAAAGGAAGACTTATTATTTCACAACAGAACGGAATCCAGGAAGAATAGAGGATGAAATGAGAGAAGCAGGCGTTAATAGTGATAATATAGTGGTGATAGATTTGAGAGAAACCCTGGATAAGGGCAAAGAGATAATCTCGGCTGTTAAAGATGCTGAAATGGATTTCAACATCATTATAGATACTTTCCTGCCTTTCCTCCGTGACTATCCATTTATTAAGGCTCTCTCAGAATTATGTATTGATAAGGAGAGCCTGTGTTTCTTGTGTGTTCCTAAGAATTCATGCAGTGAGGAGCTTTCAAGCAGACTCTCTTATATCTGCGATGTCTTCTTTGATATCCGGGTGGAACGTGTCGGTAACGAGATAGTGGCGAGCTTCGCGGTGCCGAAGATAAGGTGTGGTTCACCACTGATGCGTTATGTCCGTCTCAAAATAATTCCAGGTGGCGTGGAGATAGATACATCGAGGGATATTGTGTGAGAAATTTTCACACTCTTACGTGACCAAAACCCCTCATGGGATTTTTAGAACGTTCCTAAACTATACCATGGGGAACCTATATTGCTTGCGTGGTCTTATAGCTGCGAGCATGTCACCCACCGATAGGAGCCCTACCAATTTTTCATCTTCAACAACTACCGGCTTCATCCCTAAAGTCAATATAGATTGAGGTAACATCATGCGCATTATTTTAGGCGGTGGTAAACATCTTTTGATGCTTGAGAAAACAGCCTCTATGATGCTTCTTATGTGATATTCGTTCATCCACTCATCCGGATTGTCCGTATATGCCTCGAAAGATATTTGCCACGCTGGATGTCCTTTTGCCTTGCCCGTAGCGTTTGCCTTGAAACAGAGAAAAGGTGTGCCCTTTTTGTCCGCTACTGCCTGACAGTTAGCCCTGGAAGAATACGCCTTATCTCCAGCAGCCTTCCCGATACGGGGGAAACCTTTGATCAGTCTTTTGAATTCCTTAGAATCAGAGCCTTTTCCTTCCGTAATCGTGAAATGGATGATTATCCCTGTCTCAACATCAATGATGATGTGGAGTTTGAGATATGCTTCTATACCATCGTATCTCCGGCTAAGGAATATCTTCGTGAAACAGCAGATGGCGACGATCCCTGGATCACAGCACGGGCGCCCGAATAAATTGCGTTCCCAAGGGAGCATTTGCTCCTCTTACAACACTGATTATGCACAAGATAATAAGTTTGTCGAAATCCCAATTCACCTGGTTGGCAACACGCAGAGAAACTCTTTTCTTTGGCTTCCCCCATATCGAGGTATTTTACTGGAGACCATCAAAAAATTAGTTTATCAAGGTAAAATTTTGGGATACTGTTGACAGTCAAATATTTCTAATTTGCGGACATAATGTTATATATGCCTGAAAGAGGTTTGAAGGTTTTAATTTTTGCCCCAAACCTGATATTTTCACGTTAAAAGAAAAGAAAGGTTTTTTTATTATCTTCTTCTTATCGTAATCTCGCGCTTCTTTGGCATTATCTGCCGCAAGAGCTCTTTAAATTGCGCATCGGTTATCATACTCTTTATCCTGCCAGTCTGCGCTAATGCGATGAGCTGATTCTCCAACTGTTCTGCAAATTCAGGCTTTGCCATTCGTATGGTATTTAACCGCTCTCTCGCCTCTGACGTGAGAATCTGCTTGATAATATTCTTCTTTGCCTCTTCTATCTCTTTCCTTCTCCCCTCTTCCGCAGCAGCCCCTGCCTGTGCCTGTACCATCTGTTCATACCTTCTCTTTCTTATCTCCTCTAATTCCTCCTCATCTGCCATCTTGTAACACCTGCCTCTCCCTTCTACTCCTCCTTCATCGATTCATCCATCATCTTGAGCTCATGCGCGGTATTATCGAGAAAAGATCTCCCTGTAGGCGATATTATTCTCCCTCTTTTCGTTTTCGTTACATACCCTGCTCGTTCTAACTGCGAGAGCACCTCTCGTATTATCTTCCCTGAAGCTTCTCTGACATGTTCTCTCTTCACACCCCTCCTGACTCTTCCTCCGTAATGGGTGCGCAGCCTTGACACCCCGACTGGTCCGTGAAGATATATCTGCCGGAGCACCGATGCACATCTCACCCACCACCAGTCTTTATCCTGTGGGGGTAATTCCTTATTTGCACTCCCTTTCACATTTACACCCCATTTTGGCAGATAAATCGCTTTGTTCTTCTTTAACTTCTCACCCACTATCCTTACCAGTTTACCCGGTGAGACATCGTATACCGTGGTCATTTTATTTTATCCATTTATATTCCCTCAAAACATAAAAACTTAAGTGGTAAAAGTAATTGCTGCTTCGTGGAAGGAGAAAGCATAAATGGATGTGAAAATTGGATTAGAATGTCATGCTCAGCTTCTTACGCAATCAAAATTATTTTGCTCCTGCTCCGCGGACTATCATAACGCTGAGCCCAATACGCACGTCTGTGCAACCTGTTTGGGCTTACCCGGAGCTTTGCCCGCGGTAAATGAGCGTGCAATACGATATGGCATAAAAGTGGCGCTCGCACTCGGCTGTACCATCCAGCCCAGAGTAATCTTCTATCGGAAGAATTACTATTATCCTGACCTCCCACGGGGTTTCCAGATCACCCAATATGAGTTCCCCATCGCGTTTAATGGTTTGGTGCGAATGGAAAGCGATGGTGAGAAAGAGAGAGAGATAAGAATAAAGCGGGTGCACATGGAGGAAGACCCGGGCAGGCTGGTGTATCGAGGTACGATAGACACCGCAACCTATTCGCTGGTTGATTATAACCGGTCAGGAATACCGTTAGTGGAGATCGTGACCGAGCCTGACCTCAAGTCGCCGAGGGAGGCACGCATATTTTTAGGTAAGTTGAGGAGCATACTGGAGTATTTAGGCGTGTTTGATGGTGATTTGGAAGGTGCGATGCGCGTTGATGCGAATATATCGTTGAAAGGCGGAGAACGGGCAGAAGTAAAGAACATCTCTTCTTATAAAGGTGTGGAGAAGGCTTTGTCGTTCGAGATAACACGGCAGAAGAATTTATTACGTCGGGGTCTTACCGTTCAGCAGGAGACGAGACACTACGATGAAGTCCGTGGCGTAACGCTCTCCTTGCGGACGAAAGAGTTTGAGCAGGACTATCGCTACTTTCCGGAGCCAGACCTCGTGCCCATTCGCATTTCAAATCGTATAGAAGAGATAAGGCGGGAGATACCGGAGCTCCCGGACGAAAAGAAGCTTCGATTCATCGCACAGTATTCGCTCACGATGGAGCATGCGAATGCACTCACCTTCGATAGACATATCGCGGATTTTTATGAATCCGTGGCGTCAACAATAGATCCAAAGCTGAGCGCTACCTGGATTGCGGATGTCCTGAAAGGGGAGTTGAATTATCGCTCTAGCTCGATGCGAGAGGCGTCAGAAAGAATCTCGCCCGACGATTTCGTCGCTATGTTGATGTATCTGAAAACGGGTGTGATTACCGAACGAGGTGCGACGGCAATCATACGGGAGATGCTTGACCATGGTGGTAAGCCCGAGGAGATACTAACGAGGAAAGGATTGGCAAGTATAGGTTTGGATGAGGTTGAGAAGGCGATACATACGGTGATAGAGGGGAACGAAGCTGCAGTTAAGGATTACCAAGCAGGTAAAAGAGAAGCTTTGAATTTCCTCGTCGGGCAGGTAATGACGCATACAGGTGGAAGAGCGGAGCCGAAAGAAGTTCGAAAGATGATCAAGGAGAAGATAGAGGGTGATAACCTGAATGAATTTATATAGGGTAAATTACTTCATAATATTATAGGGATGATGGAGATGCGAAAAATACTGTTGTCAATGTATAAAAAATGTAAAATTGTTACAGAGTTTTGGCCTATCGGACTTAAAAGATCGGGTATAGATGCTGAAGAGTATCTAAAATTACTTATAGAGTCAGGGTTCAAACTCTACGAGGTAAATGAAGAAGACAAGAAATTAGAGCCCGTTAATATCCGGAAATTACTTGAGACATATACTTCTGAAAAGGGAATTATACAAACTTATTATGTCAAATGGCGCTTAGCTCCATAGCTGTGGCTTTACCGCCTCGAACCCCTGAGTTCACTAATGCAGAGGTCTCAACAGCTTTTGTTCTGCTCTTTCTCTCTATCCTTAATCTTACTCGAACCGCCAACTATCTCCACCTCTTTCTCCTCCACCTCAATTATTGGATACATGCGCCCAATCCTCGGCTTTGTCTCTTTCATTTCTTTTATCTATTCTTTTTACTTAATATAATGTTGTGCGGTTTATAAACGTTCATAGTAATTGGAGACATTTGTGTTCCGTCACTGGTTGTATTATGATGCACCACCCGGTTGACATTTCACGAGAACTTCTGTTAAAGCTGAAGCGCTAAATTCCATCTTTCCTTCTCAGCCCGTCTTCGTCTGCATATCGCTCTATCAAAGGGCTGAGTAATTCACTATACCACCCCTTTTTAACAAATCGGGGATAGATGGGCAACCGTTCACTTAATTCAAAGGGCGTAATTATTCGCCTGAGTTCTGCCTCTCTCGGCCATGGTGATTCCGGATTTATGTAGTCTATGGTTCGTTCAGAGATTCCACCGAGGTCTGATGCACCCAGTTCTATTAGTTCTTTAGGTGAGGTTAAATTTGGAGGGACCTGTATCGCGATTTCATCAGGCAATAATTCCCTCGCTGCACGGACAGCATCTTTCATCTCCTCAAAACTCGGCTGTTTTTTCTTCCACATCGGCGTGAACGGCTTGGGCGAAAAGGGCTGAATGATAACTTCTTGTATATGCCCGTATCTCTCGTGTAGCGATTTTAAAGCCTCTAAAGCGTGGATACGATCCTCTTCCTCCTCCCCTATGCCCACTAATATGCCAGAAGTGAACGGAATTTTCAGTCTTCCTGCCTCTTCGATCATCTTCAATCGCATCTCTGGATCTTTGCCCGGCGATTTCCTATGAGCCTCAAGCTCTGCGGTCGTCTCAAGCATGAGGCCCATTGAGGCATTCACGTCTCGTAACTCCTTGAGCTCATCCGTACTTAACATGCCTAAATTGCAGTGAGGGAGTAAACCATGCTCTATCGCGAGCGTGCAGAGCTCCCTTGTATACTCAACGAGCGAGGTAAATCCCGCTTCGATAACACGGTCTTTAAAGAACGAAGAGAGGTGAGAGAGTTCTGGGCTCTCACCTGTTGTAAAAAGGGCTTCGGTTGCCTCACCTCTATTATGTACAAGGTCAAGAAATTCCTTCACGCCGATGACGTCCGCATCTTCAAAGCTGCGAGCTCTAAACCCGCAGTAGTCGCATGCATTCCTGCAAACATTCGTCACCGGGATGAAAATGTTCTTTGAGAAGGTGATGTATTTCTTCTTCATATTCCTTCCTTTTGAGATCACTTTAAACTCGATCTATCTCTCGTATCTCATAAACCTTTATTCTTTTTATTCAGTTAAACATAGATTAAAGATATAAATAAACTAAAGTAGGTGAGAATATGAAGATAATACCGGGCATTTCATCTCAGGTTTTGGCTACAAGAATCGCGGCGGAACTGGGCGGTGAAGCTTGTTTATGCGAGTTCAAGAAATTCCCCGATGGCGAGTTGTATACGCGCGTGGTTGATGGGATAAAAGACGAAGAGGTGATCATCGTGCAAAGCCTCATGGCTGATACTGGTCTGATATCCCTGTTACAATTGATCGATGCCGTTGAAGAAGCACATAAAACAAGCGTGGTCATCCCTTACCTGGGCTACGCAAGACAGGACAAGAGGTTTAAACCCGGTGAAGCGATCAGTTCACGAGCAATCGCACGGGGCATAAGCTTTGCCGGCATCGTGGATAAAATTTATGTGGTTAACGTGCATAATAGAGCGGTTTTGGAGTATTTTGATGTAGAGGCAAAGAATTTGGATGCTGCTCCTTTAATTGGTGATTACATAGCGAAGAAAGGAATAGTGCAGCCGGTGATAATCGGGCCAGACGAAGGTGCGAGAGAATTAGCGAAAGCAGTTGCCGCTCCTCATGGCTATGCTTACGATGTGCTGGAAAAGAAACGGATAAGTGGTGATGAGGTGGTAATAAAGCCGAAAGAGCTGAGCGTAGATGGAAAGAACGTTGTTATTGTAGACGACATCATCTCCACCGGTGGCACCATAGCAGAAGTGGCTGCTATGATTAAAGCACGAGAGGCAAACGAAATTTATGTCGCCTGCATCCATGGACTTTTTGTGCAGAATGCACCTCTACGAATACGCAACGCAGGTGTCGAAGAGATAATCGCAACAGATACCATAGAATCAGTTTTTAGTACGATAAGCGTCGCGAAGATGATTGCAGAAGAATTAAAAAGGTGAAAGAACAGGTTGATGGCTGTTCCTTAGGATTTGAAATTTTCCACTTTGGAAATAAAATTTATCGCACCTGAACAGATGCCATCTCTTCGTAAACCCCGTAAACAATGCTCACGGCCAGGATAAGATATAATGCACATAATAGAGCGATTATTATTGCACCTGCGATCATTAGTGAGATGTTGGCTGCTACTCTTACCGCAACTTGCCAACCCGCAATGTTTGGGTCCACGAGTGGAGGAAACCAATTCCAGGGACTATAAATGAGATCAAGATAGTACATCAAGCCTGATACTGCGTTTCCGTATTCGTCATACGCTCCAAGAAAGGGAAGTTTATGAGAAAGCATTCTTCCAAAACCATGTATACTTGGTAAGATAGTTCCTGCAAACATTAGCGGAATGAAAAATGCGTATGTTAAGTGCAGAAACTTAATTGGGAATTAGTTTTATCTCTCTTATCTCACATTGGTTACTCATTCTCTGCCAAAGAATCGCCTCATCATCGGATACATCTCCATCATCTGCTCTGATGCCACCTCCTCATAAAGCCGGTAGGCGATGCTTACCGCCAGTAGCAAGCCAATGCCTGTTGTCCCTCCAAGTGTGCCAAACATACCTGAAAGAACGGCTAACGCACCAAGGATAGCCCCACCCATGACCGTTATCTTTGGGATGTATCCTCCCATCATTCTCTCTATCACTGCGGGATTTCTGCGATGTCCAGGGATCTGGAGCCCTGACCGGTATATCTGAGATGCCACGTCCTTAGCCCCCATTCCAGTCGTATTTATCCAGAATAGAGCAAATATCGCTCCTCCTGTGACCATAAAAGAGAGGTTGACAGCTAATTTAGTAGCAATTTGCCAACCTGCAATGTCTGGTGGCACTAAACCAGGGAACCAGTCCCATGGAGAATAAATAGGGTCAAGATAATACATCAAGCCTGATATTGCTACTCCCGTTGACTCATCATACGCCCCGAGGATAGTAATCCCACGAGAATAAAGCATCCTTCCAAATCCCTGTATGCAAGCCTGTAATGCGGACACGAGGATTATCGGAAGCACACTCGCGTATAAGAGCTTAATCGGGAACCTGCCACGGGCGCCTCGTGCCATAGAATGCGCTAACGGTATCTCTAAACGCGTGCTCTCGAGTAGAACAACGAGGAAAAAAATTCCTATCGTTGAGATGAGTGCGATTAAGTAGTGCTGGATAAGGAACGTTATTCCTCCCTCTAATATCGCATATCCTTCAACATAAAATGGTGACCCTGGCCATAAGAGCTGTATCCACCGTGGTATCACACCAACTGCCAATCCCCCTTCACCTTCAGCGGATACCCAACTTATAAGCCCGGTAATTACTTGCTGTGAGACACCCGCGATGATGAATAATGAAACGCCTGAGCCGATCCCCCACTTCGATACCACCTCATCCATGAAGTAGATGAGCATCCCGCCGATGAAGATCTGGAGGAAGAGCAAGAATCGGATGCTATCCAGAGATATACCGAGTCGGTCAGCTATCTCCTGGCTGGGCAAATAGAAGCCTATAACGTATGTCAGGCTAATGAGGGCTGCAAACGCCACTACGAGCAATTTCTGTAGATTTTGGTAAAAAGCCTGGTCTCTAGCATCGCTCAAATTTAATTTGATGATACCCGCACCGACCAGAAGCTGTAAGACAATAGAAGCATCAACAATTGGCATGATTCCAAGAGCGGTCAGTGAGTAACTTTCCCCCGCGAATATCGCTCTGAACCTGCCAAAGAGGTCCAGCGATTCCGGCGCCAGCCCGAAGAGGGGGACATTCCCCAACGCAAAAAAGAGTATGAGTATCGCAACCGTCCATCCTAACTTCGCTTTAAAATGAACGTGCCAACCCGGGCGTTCAACCATGGGGAATTTACTTAAGATCGGTGTTAATGCATCTCTTAAGCGTATCTCGTTCATCTAAGCAACCTTCCACACTCCGCTTTCCACTTCTACCACTCCACCCACCCGTTCTATCTTCTCCTTTGCCACTTTTGATACCTTATTTGCTTTGAGCATCAACTTCTTCGTTACTTTCCCCTTACCCAATAGTTTCTGTACGCCGAGTTCATGTACATCGAGATAAATGGCATCGCCTTCTTCTTTAGCCTTTCCTTGCGCGAGCAGTTCTTCGAGCAGTTCTTCCAACTCACCTACATTCACCGCTTTATCGTCACTGCGACCTTGCTGTTGCGGGACAGAGCCGCGTTTACCTTTGACTATACCCCTTTTCAAAGACCGCACAACGTGGACATCGTATGCACCGGCATTACCAACACCACCTTTACTTCCTTTTCCTCTCCTCTTCTTATGCGAGCCTCCACCGCAGGTTCTTGTTCCCCGTATCCTTTTTATCCTCTTCTTCATACTGTACGCAGACCCTCGTCTATATCATACCAGCAATCTAAAGGCATATCTCTTATATACCTTTCTTTTTATACCTTGACAATAGTATAGTTTACTTTGTATTATAAATTGGAGGATTTTGGGAGATGGTAAAGATAGATATAAAAGTAGAAAATGTTGTAGCGAATGCACGGATTGCTGATAGCTTAGATCTGAAATATATCGAATCGAAGTTAGAAAATGCGATGTTCACGAAGAAAAAATTCCCTGGTCTGGTGTATAGAACAAAAGATCCAAGATCCGCTTTTCTTATCTTTCGTTCGGGGAAAGTGGTATGTACTGGATCGAAGACCGAAGAAGGTGTTCGGAGGGTGATAGATAAGCTTGCTGCAGAGCTCAGGAGCATAGGTATAAAAGTGGAAGAGCATCCGGATTTTGTAGTGCAAAATATCGTCGCTTCTGCCAATATTGGAAAAGAACTCAACTTAGGGGCTATCGTGGTGGGGTTAGAGCTCGAAGGCATGGAGTACGAGCCTGAAGTATTCCCTGGATTAGTGTTCAGGATAAAAGATCCAAAGAGTGCGATATTGATCTTCAGCTCTGGAAGACTGGTTATAACCGGTGGAAAGACGATGGAGGATTGTGAAAAGTCAGTGAAGGTATTACTCGACAAATTGACCGAATTAGAGCTCCTTTAAAAGGTGGAAATAAACAGTTTTAAGTTAAAGCTTCTTTGAGACTATCGAGATTGAATTGTGTATTTGAACAGCCATTTTTTGTTAAAGGAATCCCTTTAACTGCCAATCCTTCTGATTCCGCGACACGTATTCCCAGTTTTATCTCCTCAGGGCAGGCGATTCCTGAAACCGCATCGCACTTGATGAGTTCAAAAATTCTCTTTATACATGACCCACCAGGCAAAATAAATACTTTATAGCCATTTTCTTCGGCAAGTTCTGTTGCGTGATTCGCAAAGCAATCGGTTGAGCAGTGGGTGCAGAAAAAAGAAGAACTTTCAGGGTCAAATTCCGCTTTGCACCTCCAATCCATGTATTTTCTGCAGCAATGTGGCACAAAGAGTATCTTTTCTTTCGCCTTTTTGAAATCCTCCTCGTGTACCAGATTTTTAATTTGAAGATCCACAAGGTCCTCAACGATAGAAATGGCGTCTTCCAACTGGATTCCGAGTAATTTATCCACACCAAATTTTCTCACACTATTCTCCAGGAATCCGCCAATCTTCTTGTGCAGGTCTCGTTTATCCACCACCTTTGCAAGTTCTTTGAAGAATTCGCGTGGAAGTTTGGTCAAATCGTAGGTGAAAGAATATGCCATAGTTTCATAGATGAATTGAGTGGTATTAAAAGTATTCATCCACAGGTGCTTTCGAGATTTCACCAGTGAAAGAAATGATGAAAATAGTTTGCGCATTTGCGCAGATCGTTATGTTATCACCGCGACCGCCTCTCCACATTTGGGACATTTATTCTCCGATGTGAGGTGATAACTCATCACGTCAAATCCATATCGTTTGATGATCAGTTCACCGCAACTCGGGCAATAGGTATTTTCGTAGGGATGCCCGGGGACATTGCCGAGATAGACATAATTCAACCCTTCTCCTTTTCCTATCTCCCATGCCCGCTCCAGTGTTTCAACCGGTGTCCTTCCTTTGTAAAGACCGAGTTCAAGCGACTTATAAGCTGGATAATACTGCGTTACGTGCCAGGGCGTGTTCTCTCCCGTCTCTTTCCTGATTCTCGATGCTATGCTTCTCAAGCATTCCGCATCATCATTCACGCCCGGTATAATGAGCGTTGTAACCTCAACATGAACTCCCCTTCCCTTCGCTTCCTTTATATTCCGCCATACTTTCTCACCATCTGCGCCACAATACTTCAGCACCGCTTCCTTACAGCCCTTTACATCTACATTCATCGCATCTAACCCATGCTCTACCAGCAACTTGAGGGCACCAGAACTCATATACCCATTAGTCACGTAGGTATTGTAGTAACCCTCTTTTTTAGCACGTACAAACAGATCGAGCGAGTATTCAAGAAGCAGTGTTGGCTCGTTGAAGGATATAGAAGTCCCCTGGCATCCCATTTCTCTCACTAATTGCACCAATCGCTCGGGCGAGATATGATTACTCCTCACATGAGTTGGAACGGATTTGCTAATCTCCCAATTCTGGCACCAAGGACAGGAGAAATTACAGCCATAGCTCCCAACCGTTAATGCTCTGGTTCCGGGGAAGAAATGGAAGAAAGGTTTCTTTTCTATTTGATTGGCACTTATCGAGGTGATATCGCCATATTCGAGTGTATAGAGCTCCCCCTCTCTATTCATCCGTGTTTTACAAAATCCTAACTCGCCGAGAGCAATCTCGCAGAACCGTTCACAGGTTTTGCACCTCACCTTTTTCCCTGCTTGTTCATATAATACCGCTTCTTTTACACAGTTTGTGCTTTTCATCCAACCCTTTCTTATGGACCATCATATTAGATTATAAATACGATCACAGATGAAACTAATACTGGGGAAGTAGTTTGAGAGATGACAAAGCGAATCATTCCTTGCCTGGATACAACGCTCGATGAGCATGGTAGAGCAGTCGTGGTTAAGGGGATAGAATTTGAGAATCTCAAATATGCAGGCGACCCGGTTGAACTCGCCATGCGATACGATGCGCAGGGAGCGGATGAGCTCGTTTTCCTCGATATATCAGCCTCCCATGAGCGAAGGGATACAATGACCTCAGTTGTCGAGAAGATAGCAGAGCACGTCTCCATTCCACTCGCTGTGGGTGGGGGGATAAAGAGCATCGAGGATTTTGAAAGGGTCTTTGATGCAGGCGCTGATAAGGCAGGGATAAATACTGCGGGTCTTAAAAATCCTGAACTCATAAAAGAAGCGGTAGACCTATTTGGCAACGATCGCATTGTGGTTGCGCTTGATTGCAAAAGAAAGATTGAAGATAGAGATCTGACGGAAGGTGAAGCGGGCATAATACCGGTGTACCTGGAGGATGGCAAAAAGGCTTGGTACGAAGTGGTCATTTACGGTGGACGCGAACCGACAGGAATAGATGCGATAACGTGGGCGAAAGAGGTGCAGGCGCTCGGCGCTGCTGAAATATTGCTGACTTCAAAAGATAGAGATGGGACAACCGCGGGATATGATATTCCTATAACAAAAGCAATTGCTGAAGCTGTGGACATTCCTGTGATTGCCTCCGGAGGCGCCGGTGATGTAGAGCATATGTATGAGGCTTTTGTGCACGGTGCAGATGCATGCCTCGCCGCGAGTATCTTCCATTATGGGACGTATACGGTAGGTGAGATAAAGGAGTATTTGAGGAAAAAGGGGATTCACGTGAGAATATGAAGATGTAGGTGTAAGAAATGTTAGAGAAGTTAAGTAGCTCGCTGAAGGAAACGCTTCGGAAGATAGCGATGGCGAATAGGATAGACAAGCAAACGGTTGATGAGATCGTGCGAGACATCCAGCGAGCACTGATACAGGCAGACGTTAAGATCTCTCTGGTGAAAGAGATCTCGAATCGCATACGGGAACGCAGTTTGAAAGAGAAGTTAGTGTTAAACCCGAGAGAACATGTGATAAAGGTGGTATATGAGGAGTTGGTAAGAATATTGGGGCGGGGTGTCGAAGTTCCTTTAGCGCCGCAGCAAATAATGATGGTAGGGTTGCATGGCTCAGGGAAGACATCATCGTGTGCGAAACTCGCGCGGTATTATCAAAAGAAAGGCTTAAAACCAGCAGTTATCTGTGCTGATGTGTATAGACCGGCAGCGTCTGACCAGCTCAGGCAACTCTGTGAGAAGATAGGCGTTTCCTTTTATGATGGTGCAAATCTGCCAGCAGGGAAGAGGGTGACGGAGATAGTAAAGGCGGGTGTAAGAGGATTTGAGAAGTATGATGTTAAGATCATAGACACTGCAGGGAGGCATGCTCTGGAGAAGGAGATGATAGATGAGATAAGGGAGATAGAAGAGATGATGAAGCCGGAACAGCGGTTTCTTGTTCTGGATGCGAGCATAGGGCAGCAAGCATCGGTGCAAGCACGGGCATTTGATGATGCAATTGGACTTACCGGCATTATTATAACCAAGATGGATGGAACCGCAAAGGGAGGTGGAGCGCTTTCTGCTGTCTCAGAGACGAGTTCAGGAGTTGCATTTCTAGGCACGGGGGAAAAGGTCGATGATTTTGAGAAATTTGAATCTGATAGGTTCATCTCCCGGTTGCTCGGGATGGGCGATATAAAGTCATTGATAGAGATGGCAGAGGAGAGTTTGAAACCAGAAGAGGTGGATGTAGACCTCTTAAAAGGGAAATTCACGCTGAAAGATTTGTATAAGCAGTTAGAAGCAGTGAAGAAGATGGGGCCTTTTCAGAAGTTGATGCAAATGCTGCCGTTAGGCGGGTATGGCATTGATCTCGATGATCAGATGTACCAAATTACAGAGGATAAGTTGAAGAAATTCAAGGTGATGATGGATTCAATGACCGAGGAAGAGCTGACCGAGCCGAAGATCATAGGGGGATCGAGGATAAAAAGGATAGCGAGAGGTTCCGGCACGACCACTGCGGAGGTAAACGAGCTGATAAAATATCATAAGGTGATGCAAAAGATGATGAAAAGTCTGGCGTCGGGAAGAGTAAAAATACCGATGATGAAAGGGATGTCAATTGGTAAGATGATAAAGAAGATGAAATAGAGGGAACGAGGTAGATTTGGGCGGCTTCTATTGTCCTGATGAAGCATGCCCGGATTATGCTGTGAAAGGGCATTGGAAACAGGGAAAGCGAAGAATATACGAAATTTGGTAATGTCCTAACATGTAGTTGATATATGGGTGGATTACATATATATCTATATTTATGGTGAATATCAAATTAGAGTCAGATCCCCAAAAAGAGTTTTGCTCTGATCCAAATTGCCGTGATTATGGCAAAAGGGGTGTGGGTAACATAGTTAGATATGGTCACGACAAAGATGGCAGGCAGCGACTTAAATGCAAGACCTGTGGCAGTGTCTTTGTAGAAACCAAAAACACCGTCTTCTACAATCGCAAGTTATCAGAGGATCAGATAATCCTTATCTCTAAATTGCTGGTAGAGAAAAACGGAATAAGAGCTATTAAACGCATAATGGAGATCCATCGTGACACGATATCAGATGTCGTAGAAGATCTGGCGAGGCATGCAAGGGAAGTGGCGGACTTTTTGATACGGAATGTTGGACTCACTAAAGTTCAGGTAGATGAGATGTGGTCATTCGTCAAGATACCAACAAAGGATGAGAAAGCCACTTTCGCTAGTGACGGTAACGATCAGTATACCAGTGCCATCCTGGAGAACTTCGATGCGGAGATGATCAATTACGGACAACTCGTCAACGTCAAAGAAAGAGAAAGGGGTAGAGTAGTTGGTAAGACCAGAACAATCATTTTCGGTGAGGTCGGTGATGAGAGCATAGACACAATCTACGTAGAGAGGTCCAACCTAACGGTGAGACTCGGCATTTCGAGACTGGTCAGGAAGAGCTTATGCTTTTCTAAGTGTAAGGAGATGTTGGACAACCATCTGGACGTGTATCAGTGCTATAATAACATGATCAGGGTTAATTCAGCATTAACGATCGAAACAGAGAAAGGTGAGAAGAACATCGTGAGAACACCATGCATAGCTGAGGGCATCACGGATCACATCTGGACATGGGAGGAATTGTTGATATTTTAGATATTATCAACTATTAATTAGGACACCACCATATATTCTGCAGGGTTAAGAGTAGGTGAGGTGGTGAAGTTGAAGCCTGAGGATATTGACATTCAGAGGAAGCTTGTCCATGTTAAGGGTGCGAAAGGTAGAAAGGACAGGTATACGCTTCTTTCAGGTGTAGCAATTGAAACTCTGAGCTTGTATCTAAAGTCATACAAACCGAAAAAGTGTCTTTTCCCGGGCAAGAAAGAAGGAAGTCATGTTACTACGAGAACTGTGCAAAGAATATTTGAAAATGCTGTTAAAAGGGCAAAAATTTGCGAGGACGTTAGCGTGCATTCCTTGAGGCTCAGTTTTGCCACGCATCTACTCGAGAATGGAGTGGATTTAAGATACATTCAAGAACTGCTCGGGCATAAAAGCTCCAAAACTACGGAAATATATACAGATGTAAGCATATATACAGATGTAAGCAGCAAGAATCTCAGCAAAATTACAAATCCGGTAGATTTGATATATGGGAATAATCCGGTAGATTTGATATATGGGAATAATACATATAGGCATATAGGGAATAATGATGAGATTAATGATAGGTGATGAAAGACTGACAGAGGGAAGTATATACGACATAAAGTTCGCATATAACTCCAAATTGGTAGGATATGCGACATTGATGCCGCATATGAAGAACAAAACCCCCTCGGGGAAATTTAGAGCTATTTAGCTAGCACAAAGGTAGTTCCAATCGTCCAATTTAGCACCGAACTCCCATTTTTCAGGTAG
>DYFG01000203.1 GCA_020725315.1 Nitrosotalea sp. | reverse complement strand
CATTGACCCTGCTCTATGTTATGATACAATTAAAGTTTGTGAGCAGGAGAGATGACTATGTCAGACAAATTGAGTTGGAAAGACGTCCTCATAAATCAGTTAATAAAGGGCGGTTTCAGCAAAGAGGAATCACACTCGGTCTATCTGGTTGAAATGGAAGCAAGAAAGTTTTTTGATTTCGATGGAATAGTGCCAAGCTGTCTGATGCTGCAGAACATTGAGCAGGACAAGAAAGAAATACAGTACTTCTGGGAATCGAATTCCGTGGAAGCACTATGCCCGTTTTGCGGAACACTGAGTACAAGGCCGAGCAGCGACTACTACACCAAGCCAATACAAGATATTCCATACAACAATAAGGCGGTGTATCACGTCGTACGCTTCAAGAAATACTTCTGTGAGAGTTCAGAGTGTAAATACGAAGAATTCATTGAGCGATTCAGTCATTTTTCCGAAGAGAAAGCAAGGAAAACGGTTCGTTTCAAAAAATACTGTATAGAACGTTCCCTTGGATGCGGATGTAACCATGCGGAATATGAGCTAAGGACGGAAGGCGCTGTGATAAGTAATGATACACTTGGGCGATATTTAAAATCCGAAGCCGCGGCGAAAATTGAAGCCAACATAACGCGGGATGATGTGAAAGTGTTGGCTGTAGACGACATTAACCTGCGCAAGGGAGACAAAAAGTCGGGATGTACCGTACTGCTGGACGAAGAGACACATAAGGTTTTAATCATCATAAAAGGCACGACAAAAGAAATGACCAGGCGTGCATTGGAAATGTTCCCCTCAGCACAGTTTTTCAGCAGAGACAGGGCAACCGCATATTCTTCAGCAGGTGCTGAGTGTGGGAAGATACAAATCGCAGATCGGTTTCACCTGATCAAGAATGCACAGGAAGCGATTAAAAACGCACTGATGGCATCCATTCCGGCGACAATATTCGTACGTGACGGAGATGGTTGGGTGCAGACATCACCGGAGGATTCCGTCAGTTCCAAGCCATATTTCCACGTTCCGGATGAGAGGGTTGAAGAATATATAAAGCTTGCGGGGCTGACACCTGCCAAAGCCAGAAAATACAGAAACACCATAAAACTATTGGAACTGGCAGACAAAGGCCTGAAAACAGCCGACATAGCAAAGGAAATGGATGTGCCGTATAAGGACGTGCAGGCTCTCCGCAGGACTGCCGCCAGCACACTTCGCTATGTTGAAGACAGGATTAAAAAAAATATTGATGCTCAGAACGATACCATAGAAAACCGCGAAGAAAGACTGGGTAGTCATACACCAAAGACAGTGGGAGGTCCGAATGTACGACCGGCAAGTGAATCCATCGTCGAACCGTATAGGGAAACGGTTATGGCCATGGTGAAGTCAGGCGGAAATCACAGAACGATATACCCGGTTATTCAGGAGATGGGCTATACCGGCAGCAGTAATGCCATTTATCAATATATTTTAAAACTGCGCAAGGAAGTTCCGGATCAACTCAATCGCAAACTGACCGAAATGCCTCCTGAAATGACACTGGGAAGCTATCCCAGAGACAAAATATATTCAGCGATTTTGAAAGAAGCATCAATTGGTCGGCCAGGAAATGAAGAGAACAGCGAGCAGGACACAAAATCTGAAGCAAAAAAGAAAACCCCTAAGGCTAATAATTCGCCTTTCAGCGCAAAAGTGACCGAACTGATTTTGGGGCCTGAAAAGGAAATACCTGAGGAAAAGGAAAAACCTAAAAAAAAACCAACTCTTCCATAAAGCAATAGAGATGTACCCGATAATCCTGATACTCATTCAATTCCTTAAAGACGTGTATAACGTATTCGACTCCCGTGATATCGGTGCACTTGATATGCTGATTCATACATACAGTGAAAGCGACGTCGACGCTTTGGCACAATATGTGAAGGGACTGTCCGATGATTATGAAGCTGTAAAAAACAGCTTGCTTTATGGCGAGATAAGCAATGGCCCCATAGAAGGAGTCAACAGCAGGATCAAAGCAATCCACCGAAGGAGTTCGGGCAGAGCAGGTATTTTCTTGCTCAATGCGTACATGGTTTTACCCGGCTAAAATATACAAAAATTGCTATATTACCCACGCTTATGAGTAAGAGCCACAAATTAAGGTATAACCCGAATATTTGTTATAATT
>DYFG01000202.1 GCA_020725315.1 Nitrosotalea sp. | reverse complement strand
TGTCTCGAATTGAGGGTGTGGATTTGGAATCTGCCGTAGCTGCCTAAGACGAGGCTTGGGAAGAAGTAAGATATCCCGGCGCACCAAGAGGGGTGGGGCTTCCGGAATTTCCAAAAAGGGAAGATGTGCTCCCACTTCTTCGCCAACTTCAAAGGCAAATTCAAGCCCTCTCGACTGTATTTTCAGATGGAAAAGGTCTGAATAATATTGCCAGATCCATACTGAGACCAAATATGGTAATAGAGACTCAGTCAAAACCATAAAACGGCTCTATCCCCCGCACAAGCAGCCAGGGGACCTCCTGAGAGCCGGCTTCCAGGCCCGAGACCTCCCCATAGCCCCCGACTCGATTCTAATCAATTCTCTCCTCGAAATATTAGACGGCATCTAGGCGACCGCCACTTCCTTTATCTTTAAGTCAATTCCTTCAATCTCTGGAACGGGATCATTATCTCTAAGTTTTAAAATTAACCATTCCTCCAACACCTCTAAAAGCTCTGTCCTACATTCCTCTACTGTATTCCCATTCGCCCAGACTCCCTCGAAACCCGGAATTTCAGCAAACCAAGTTCCGTCATCTAATTTTTTATATTCCGCCTTTTCCAAAGCTTTCTGAGTGTATTCTAACAACATATTTGCCTCCTATCTTGTCTGCAACAGTTTCATTATTACCACATGCCCATGCTCATTACAAGGACTGATGCGGAGGGACAGCGATTCCGCAACTTTTTATGAAAAGCAAAAAATCTCTCATAAAATAAGAAAATTTCTTCATCAGGAGTTTCGTGTTGAGGGGAATTTAGGTTGCTTTTAATGCGAATCTGCAGCAATTTTCGATGAGATGAAAAACCTCTCCTTTAAAAATTAGAAATGTAAAAAGGATTATTAAGGAGGAAAAACATCTTTCAGGGAGGAATTTTCCGGTAGGTCCCCTCGCAAAGTCCTGCAAATATCAGCCTGGCAAAATAGAGGTCAGTATGTCTAAATCTGAGACAAGGCTTGATATTTAGATATACAAAGGCACGGAAGAGATTGAGCACAAACATGAGGGTCAGCCAGAAGGCGGCTATAGCATTAGGATGGTGTTTGTAGACATGATCAGCATGCCAGCAGGTAACCATCTCATTTAAAGCCCTATTCTCAACCAGCCACCGGGAATGTCCAAGTTTAACGATAGTTTCAGTGCTTGCTTCTTCTTGAGATAAGGTGGTTGCCCACATCCACTCAGAGGTTTCCACCTCCTCTTTCCCTGTGCGTTGCCGGCGAACAGTTCTCGTTTCCAGAGAACGGACTACCCTGACCTTCTTCCCCAAGCTCTCCCATGAAGTAAATCCTTCAATATCCCATAGCAGCCTCTTTGTCTTCCCCTCTATTTGTACCTGAGGCTCCTCATACTGAAAAAGGCCCTTGGCATCTTCCATCAAATCTCGTCTTTCATCTTTCAGCACAGCGAGCACATGTTTTCCATGTTCAAGGAAGAGATTGAAAAAAGGGGCTTCCAGATAGAGCCCATCTGCTACCACTACCGAAAAAGCACGAGGGTAGAGGCGAAGAACTCTTTCACCGAGCCGGAGGGCACAACTCACCTCATCCTCACCTCCCCTCTGCTCCTCCACATCTAAAAGCACTGGAAACTCTTGGCCTGAAAGCATGGCCACGACATTGCGATGATAGTATTGGAGGCGCTCTTCTTCTCTGGTATGGACTCTCCGCCTCAGACAAGCAGGACAGCAACGGAGGTAACTTGAGGTGTGCTCATGACCATCGAGAATCAACACCGGAAAACCATGGGTTTTCCTGATGGCTTTATTCCTTTTCAACCTGGTATAGACATGGTGGATGAGAGAACGGATTGAATTCAGCCCAATCTGAGAAAATCCTCTTCCCATGGTATCGGCACTGGGAAGCTCCCTTCCCAGCCACTTTCGCCAGAACCTGCTGGGCTTGGCCTGTTCCAGGCTATTCAAAGAACCCATCTGAGTGAGCATCATGATCACTGCACTTTGAAAAATGCTATGGGTTGGGATAGAAGGCTTTAGTCGGCTATCAGTGAGACGACTGAGGAGATCTCCAAACTGATAGACTCTCTCTGCGTAGCGAAGGAAGCGCCTTAGAATCGCTTAGCCCTTTCTCTTTAATCTTTCCCAATAAGTGGAGGATATCTTCTCTA
>DYFG01000008.1 GCA_020725315.1 Nitrosotalea sp. | reverse complement strand
TGTATAGCTCTTTGGAAATACTAAATCCTAAGCACCAAATTAAGCCCTTACAGGGCTTACGGGGTCGTGGGGCAGAGCCCCACATGTTTAGGATTTCGGATTTAGTGTTTGGGATTTTGCAGCTAAACAATTACCTTTGCCCTATTTGAGGTACAAACCTCAGAAGAGGAGATAATTGCAGGATTGGTGGATTGTGCATTTTCCGAAGTAGTGCAGCGGACGTACGCCCAGGAACGAAACCCTTTGCGACGTAAAAAAGAGCGCCCGTGGGGTTTAAGGACCTACAGACCTTTCAGGGGACAGATGCAGGACGCTAAACCGTCATTCACGGAGATGCTCGGGATTACGCGAAATTCAACGAGTTTCTAAATGAGTTCGTCATCGATGGGACGGGAATACCCCTGTGACTCGCTTGTGGAGCGGGAAAGAGTGATGGAACAGCGGCTTGCTAAGGTAAGGAAACAGAGGAGATCACGATTCTTACGAGGATCATTACGAACACGGTGCGAGCAGTGGCAGCGCACACGAACATGAATATAAACAATACCCAACGGTCTCCTTTATTTTGTGAAAATGCACCTTCATTCTATCATCAATAGCTCTGTTTTTTCTTCTCGTTCTCTCTTTTTTGGATGGTCAGAAATATCGAAAAGTTTATATAGAATAAAGAATTTGCTAGCTTTTAACCTAAGAGCTGAATCTCAGCATGAAATTTAAAAAAGGTCCTCGTAAAAAACCACGGCACTTTTGTGGCTATTGTGGAGGAACAGGTAAGAGACCAGGAGTTTCAGCACTACCGTGCCTTATCTGCGGAGGTACAGGGCGTAGGCCTTTTAGGTTGAGAAAGGAGTGTGCCTTCTGTGAAGGAACCGGTCGGATGCGGGGAAGTTTGGCATTACCATGTCCTACCTGTGGTGGATGGGGATTCACTAAGTGATCTCAAAATTTTCCTCCTATAAATGAAACGTTAATCAGATTCACCGTTATTTCCACTTCCACATCACAACGCCCTCAGCAACTTTTGGCAGGAAGAGCGTTGACTTTTGTGGAAGTCCTTTCTTCTCCACTTCTGCCTTGTATTTCACATCAGTTATACGCAGCGGTTTAAGAAAAAACGCAACACTGAACGCGCCACTATCCACTTTGTCGATTGCATCACGCGGACTGGAGGTGAAAACAATGTCCTCTTCAGGGTTGCCAATATGGGGCTCCGCCCCATGACCCCGCAAGCCCTGTAAGGGCTTAAGCGTTGGCTCTATAAGCCATTCGTGCAAGCTTATGACGTCCAGACCAACTCGTTCGCCTCTTTCCTTCGCCAAGCTCCTTATCCTCTGCTCATTACCGCGCAGCAGATAGAATTTCTCGCCATCATACATCCCGAATCTAACGTCGAATTCATCGTTGTATTCGTCGTTGAGCTTTGAATAGATAAGTGCGTTTCCGGTAAGCTTATCGTAAGGTTCTACAACGAAATTTTCTTGTACCCTCCTCCATAACTCTTCCATGCGACATTTTCTCACACATCGGTGCCAGGGCAGCAATAAAAGTGCTCTATCACCCCCCTCTACAAGCATCATCAGCGTATACCTCTCCTCTTGATCTTTACTCAACCGATAAGAGGCTGTATATCGGTGATGCCCATCAAGAATCATGATCTTTTTGTCGAGCATGAGCTGTTGAAGCTTCTTGATAATCGCTTCATCTGAAATCTCCCAGAGTAAGTGGCGAGCACCCTGTAAGACAACATCCACAAGTGGCTTTCTCTGCTCATCTATCCTCAAACTCTGTCTGCGAAAGCCCAGGTAATCCTCGAAGATGCGGTTTATCCCATGGTCTGGCATGGTGTATTCTGCAACGATTGGCGAGAAATTCATGCCACACGCTTTCATCAGATGGTATCGCTCTCGCGTCTTCGCCTCAAAAGTCTTTTCATGTCCTAATATGTTGTGTTCGTCGATTTTTACCAGTGCTACCAATCCAAAGATAAAATAGATCCTTCTTCTCTCTTCTTCTGGGATTTGTTCCATAATCTCTTCTGATATACCGTATCGGACCCCGTAGATATAGAAAGAGGGCCGCTTGCACTCGATCAAGATCCTATCTGTGAAGAAACGCTCTAAACTACCTTTTGCAGAATCCACAAAGTCGGCTTCCGCTACACCCTCTTTTCTCGTGGTAAAATGGATTACATTCTTCTTCCTGGCTGCGTACTGCTCGTACTGAGATGCGTCAATAGAATCGTAAACGGGGCTAACCAGTTCAGCTCGGTTTCCTATATTCGGGTTTAGTATCGTCGCCTTGAAGGGTTTTAGTTCTACCATGGGTTTTGTAAGGAACGTAATATTTCATTATGCCCTCACGATAAAGATTAAAGTAAGCGTTGAAACGTGACCTCTGATAAACCCTTTCAGGTAAGCCCTTACAGGGCTTGCGGGGTCGTGGGGCAGAGCCCCACATGCGGGGACGTGGGCAGAGCCCACGATGGAATAATCGGGGATCATGAAAGGAAAGAACGAGCAAAGAATACTGCAAGTGGCTCTTGATGTTGTTGAGTTAGAACGAGCGATAGAGATAGGGAACGAGTGTGTAGAGGGCGGTGCAGACTGGTTAGAGGTGGGAACGCCCTTGATAAAAAGTGAAGGGATGCATGCAATAAGGACACTGAAAGAAGCGTTCCCTGAGGTGAAGCTCGTCGCGGATATGAAGATAATGGACACCGGCGCGATAGAAGTGGAGATGGCGGCGAAATCCGGTGCTTCGGTGGTCTCTCTCCTTGCCGTTGCAGATAACGCCACGATAGAAGATGCGCTAAGATCCGCTCGTAAATATGGTGTAGCGATCATGGTGGATATAATGAACACCGAGGACCCGGTGAAGAGGGCAAAGGACTTGGAAGAGATGGGTGTCGATTACGTCTGTGTGCATGTAGGGATAGACCAGCAGATGAAGGGAATGGATACCTTAAGCCTTTTAGAAAAGGTGTCAGAGGTGATTAATACCCCGTTAGCAGTTGCAGGTGGCATAGATGCAGAAATGGCGGCAGAAGCGGTGAGTTTGGGTGCTGAGGTTGTTATTGTGGGCGGGAACATAACGAGGTCGGCAAAGGTGCAAGAATCAACGAGAAAGATACGGGAACGCATGGATCTGACAGTAGGGAAAGAAGAGGGAGAGAAGAGGAAGAAAACGTTGGACGAAGAGATCTTCGAGTTGTTTATGCAGGTCTCTACGCCAAACATATCGGATGCAATGCACCGAAAGGGGGTAATGAAGGGCATAAAACCGCTCTTCGAGAATATAAAGCTCGTGGGTAGGGCAGTAACCGTGCAGACCTTTGAGGGCGACTGGGCGAAGCCGGTAGAGGCAACAGATGTGGCAAAGGAAGGTGACGTAATCGTTGTGTACGCGGGTTCGAAGGATGTCGCACCATGGGGTGAACTCGCATCATGGAGTTGTAAGCAGAAGGGCATTGCTGGTTTTGTTATAGACGGTGCAGTGCGCGATGTGGATGAAATAAGGCGAATACAATTCCCTGTTTTCGCCACGTGCATCGTGCCGAATGCGGGAGAGCCCAAAGGGTTCGGCGAGATAAATGCAGAGATAACCTGCGGTGGCGTGGAAGTGAAACCCGGCGATTGGATAATCGGCGATGACAACGGTGTTGTGGTCGTTCCAAAGGAGCGCGCGTATGAGATCGCACGGAGAGCAAAGGAAGTATGGAAAGCCGAAGAACGAATAAGGGAGGAGATAAAGCGGGGTAAGACGCTTTCTCAGGTGCTGGATTTGTATCTGTGGGAGAAGAAATGAAATCTACCAGTATGTGTTAGTTTTCGATCCAATTCCCTTGTCCGTTGTTATAACATTTGCTTCCAATTCTTTGGACATGCAAACGATAATTGCATCAAAATATCTCTAACAACAGTTTCAAAAACAACCATGCTCCCCGCTTCCAATGCTTTTTGAACAGTTGCCAGATTGGTAAGTAAAAGGGCTAACTGTGATTCAGGTTGCATCCGAATACAGGGCATCCCACCCATTTTCCCAGGGTCAATAGTAATACGTGAGAATTTCATTTCTTATCCCCAATTTTTCTATATACCCTTTGTGTCATATGACACCTGGTTCATGATAGCATCTATGGGTATAAATAGACGATGTACATGAATTGAATCAGGAAGATATGGAAAGGTTGATGAAGAAATCGGACAGGCAGTTGTTCATTGGAATTTTGGTATTTGATTAAGCCCTTACAGGGTAAACCCTTACAGGGTTTTCGGGGTCAACGGGGCAGAGCCCCGTTATGCGGGGTTGTGGGGCAGAGCCCCACAGTTTAGGATTTGGTGCTTAGGATTTGGGATTTTCCACTCTTTATTGAGCAGGTTCTTTAGCAGGAACTCACGATTCTGGCAGAATAGACTATGCACCTTCTGATTTTCCTTATGGAATTCATGTAATCTCTGTGTAACGCATGAGCATCACCGAATGAAATAAGACTCTTGATCCGCTCTTTCTCCTCCTTTGGGATCGTTTTAAGAAACTTCTCCACCCTTCTATGAACCCTGACCTCATAGCTCATAGCTCTTCAGCCTTTATGAAGTCAGAGAGATCGTGACGGTCCACAGCTCCCCGCGCTTCCCTTACCATCTCTTCCTCCTCCCTCGTTAGCATAGAATCCTCCACAAGCTCCGCTAAGACCTCTTTAATATACCTCACATCTCGTCTCAAAATCCTTATCTCCTCTTCCAGAGCCATGTTAGTTTGATCTTTCTTTATTTTTATAATAGTTTAATCTCTCTCTAAAAATAAGGTGGAACATGAATTGAGGGAAAATTGGAATGAATCTCTTAAATAGTCTGCAAATTCACTCCTTCTCCTCGCCTTTAATATCATACTCAACATCGACGTAATCGCCCTCTTCCTTCTTCTCTTCGGCTCTCTTCTCTTCTCCTCTCTCCGTTCCTTCCTCTGCAGCCTTCTTTGCAGCTTCCTGATACACCACCGTCGAAACCTCGTGCAGTACTTTCATCAGCGCATCCATATCCGTCTTTATCTTTGCTATGTCTTTTCCCTTTAACGACTCCTTCAACGTCTCCTTTGCACGCTCTACCCTCTCCTTTTGCTCTTTCGCGATCTTATCACCCAGCTCACTGAGTGTCTTCTCCGTGGTATAAACGAGTGAATCAGCTTGATTTCTGAGCTCTACTTCCTCTTTCCACTTTCTATCCCCCTCACGATACTTCTCAGCCTCCTTCACCATCTCGTCTATCTCTTCTTTGGGCAGCTTCGTTGATGCAGTTATTCTGATCGAAGCTTCCTTCCTCGTCCCTAAATCCTTTGCCGTGACGTTTAAAATCCCGTTTGCATCGATATCAAACGTCACTTCGATTTGCGGAATACCACGCGGTGCAGGAGGAATACCATCTAAATGGAATCGTCCCAGCGAGGTGTTATCAGCCGCCTTTGGGCGCTCGCCTTGCGTGATATGTATCTCCACGCTTGTTTGACTGTCTGCTGCGGTGGTGAAGATCTGCGATTTTTTCGTTGGTATCGTGGTGTTTCGTTCTATCAATGGAGTAGCAACACCACCTAAGGTCTCCACACTGAGCGTAAGTGGCGTAACATCGAGTAAAACGATCTCTTCCTTTACCTGTCCCGCAAGAATGCCTGCCTGTATCGCCGCACCGATCGCCACCGATTGCATGGGGTCGACGCCCCCCTCCGTCTTCTTACCCAGTATCCGTTCAAACCGTTCTCTCACGATCGGCATCCGCGTTGGCCCGCCTATAAAGATTATCTTGTCCACATCACCAGGTGAGAGCTTTGCATCTTTCAAAGCTTGTCGTATCGGCGGCTCCAGCCTTCTCAGTGTCGGCTCAGCCAATTCTTCTAACGTCGCCCGCGTAAGCGTCTCCTCAAAGTGCTTCGGCTCACCTTGTGAGATTGCGATGAACGGCAGATTTATAGTGGTAGAGAGAGAAGAGGACAATTCTATCTTTGCTCGCTCCGCTTCGTCTCTTAGTCGTTGCATCGCCGTAAGGTCATTCCTCAAATCGATTCCTTCCTTCTCTTTAAATCCATTCACAAGCCAATTTACAAGGGCAGCGTCAATATCCGTGCCACCCAACTGCGTATCTCCACTGGTGGAAAGCACCTCAAACACTCCTTCACCAATCTCCATGATCGTAACATCAAACGTACCGCCACCAAAGTCGAGGACGGCAACCTTATACTCTCCTTCCTTTCCAAGCCCGTAAGCCATCGCCGCTGCCGTCGGCTCGTTTATTATCCGTTTCACGTCAAAGCCCGCGATCTCACCTGCATCCTTGGTCGCCTGCCTTTGATTATCATCGAAATATGCTGGCACGGTAATAACCGCTGCATCTATTTTCTCGCCTAAATACGCCTCAGCATCGGTTTTTATCTTCTGCAAGACCATCGCAGAGATCTCTTGTGGTGTGAACTCCTTGTTTATCGTCTTCACATAGATCTTCTCCGAAGTTCCCATCTTCCTCTTTGCTTCTCTTACCGTTCCTTCAGGATTGACCACCGCCTGACGCTTCGCTGCCACGCCGACTAACCTCTGACCATCCTTGGTGAATGCTACCACCGACGGGAACATCTTTCCGCCGTACGCACTGCCCTCGGCACTTGGTATTATCTTTGCATCACCACCCTCGTCTACAAAGGCTGCTTCTGAGTTCGTCGTTCCGAGATCAATGCCGATTATCCTTCCCATTTCTCTCGATTCCTTTATCGTCTTATCGTTCAGCTAGCTGAAATTAAAAACACGTTTATCGCGTTCAAAAATAAAAAAGAAGGGAAGAGTAAAAAATGAGGTTAGTATTCCTCTTCCATTCCTTCAGCGCCGGGACCTCCCGGGGGCATTGGTGGTTTCTTCTCGGCAGACGCTGCAATGACATCGTCTATCCTCAGGATCATCGTTGCTGATTCCGTTCCCGAGCTTATCGCCTGTGTCTTCACTCTGAGGGGTTCGATAACACCTGCCTTGAGCATGTCTGTTGGCTCTCCCTTGAAGAGATCCAAGCCTGCAGTCTTCTCTCCCTTCTCATGAGCAGACCGGAGTGCCACGAGCATATCTATAGGGTCTAAGCCCGCATTCTCGGCAAGAGACCGTGGAATGACCTCAATAGCATCTGCAAATGCCTGTATTGCTAACTGTTCCCTGCCTCCGACGCTCGCGGCATAATCCCGCAGCTTGAGCGCCAGTTCTATCTCCCCAGCGCCTCCTCCTGCTACGTATTTGCCGTCCTCCATTGCGACACCCACCACTCTCAGTGCGTCATTCATCCCTCGCTCCAACTCATCCACGACGTGCTCTGTTCCTCCGCGTAGCAGGATGGAGACCGCTTTCGGATTCTTGCAATCCTCAACGAATATCATCTCCTCACCGCCGATCTTCCTTTCCTCAACCAGCCCTGCGTTTCCAAGGTCCTCAGGTCTGACCTCCTCTAAGCTCGTCAGTATCTTCCCTCCGGTTGCGCTCGCCAACTTCTTCATATCGCTCTCTTTCACTCTTCTCGCCGCTAAGATACCTCTTTTCGAAAGATAATGCTGTGCCAAGTCATCTATCCCTTTCTGGCAGAAGAGTACATTTGCACCACTCGCTTCCACCTTCTCCACCATCTCCTTCAGCATCCTCTCCTCTTCTTCCAGGAACGATTTTAACTGTTCTGGTGCGGTAATCTCTATCTTTGCATCCACCTCGGTCTTCTCTATCTCCAAAGCCGAATTTATCAGCGCTATCCGAGCATCCTTCACGCTCTTCGGCATTCCGGGATGCACGCGCTCCTTGTCTATTATCATGCCTTTTATCAATGTTGTATCTTCTGTGCTCCCGCCCATCTTCTTCTCCAGCTTTACCTGGTCAATATCTATCTTCTTCGCGCCCTTTTCCGCAATTGTTTTCACGGCATCTACTGCGAGGTCGGTCAAGAGCTCTCTCGCAACCCCTGCACCTTTTCCGGTCATAGACGTCATTCCTATCTTCTTTAGCGTATCTATATCATCTCGCTTGACGTCGAATGCTATCCTCTTTAGAATTTCATACGCTTTATCTGCCGCTAATTTATACCCGGTTGCGATCAGCGTTGGATGTACCTCCTGTTCCAGAAGATCCTCTGCGCGCTTCAGTAACTCGCCTGCAATGATTACTGCGGTCGTTGTTCCGTCACCAACCTCTTCATCTTGCGTCTTCGCTATCTCCACCATCATCTTCGCCGCCGGATGCTCGATATCCATCTCCTTCAATATCGTTGCTCCATCGTTTGTTATGACCACATCGCCCATCGAATCCACCAACATCTTGTCCATCCCCTTCGGTCCGAGCGTCGATCTAACCGCATTTGCAACGGTCTTCGCTGCGAGAATGTTCCTGCTCTGCGCATCCCTTCCTCGTGTTCGCTCGCTTCCCTCTCTTAATATCAGTACCGGTGTTCCACCTAATTGTGCCATGTTATACCACCTTTATTTTTCTATATTTACGGTTCTATATAAAGATTATTTGCCGTTTATAAGAGAAGAAAGCCTTATGCTCTAACATAAGAGATAATGACAGAGGGCAGGTTCGACGATAAAATCTTCACGAAGGCGGTTAAAGCGCTAAACAAGCATTTACCCGCTGAAAGAAAGACCCTTTTTGCATTGTTAAACGATCAAAAAAATGTGATTGCGGAGTTTGCCATAACTTTTAAATGGATACAAACGTAAAAGTCATCACACCAACCAAAAAGAAATGGAAGAAGAAATACTGCTGCGTGAATATCTTTATTCTCTTCGATTCTACATCTTGCTCGTTTCACTTATTTTCATTGGCTCCCTCGTCCTTGGGTATATGGGTTTCATGAGCGAACTGTTTACTGAGTCATTCGAGAAGATTCAACAGCTTAGTGGGGGTTTAAAAGATTTTACACAGCTTTATCCATCATGGATAATTTTTGTGGCTTTTTTTATTGTGATATTCTTGAACAACGCCTTTACTTGTTTCTTTAACATCATAACAGGACCGCTCATAGGTATTTTCCCCCTGTTTTCTGCAGCTCTCAACGGTGGTTTAATCGGCTGGTTTGCCCAGGAGGAAGGGTTGATTGTCTTTCTTGCAATAGTGCCGCATGGAATATTTGAGCTTCCTGCTTATTTACTCAGTGTGGCGATTGGCTTGAGATTGGCACGAGAAGTTTTTAAACGGAAAGGGGAAAGGCGGTTGAAGATGACGCTGGGGGAGGGTTTGAGGGTTTACCTCATCTTGATTGTGCCGCTCCTTATTATTGCTGCTCTCATTGAATCGGCATTGATTGTTGCAACAACAAACTTTTAAGAAAAGTTTGAAATGAGGATTAAAGAAGGCGTATATTGGTATAAGGAGCAAGGATTCTTTGATGCAAACACGTATGTAATAAAGGACGAACTCACCGTTCTCATAGATCCGGGCTTGGAAAATTATCTCGGGCGGCGGCTTAAAGAGGTACAGGCAGATGGAACGGACCCGAAGGATATTGATGTCATACTGGTTACGCATCTCCATCCCGATCACTGTGGCGCAGCAGCAGGACTTAAGGAAGTTTCAGGTGCTCAAGTTGCACTCCATCCCTCTCAGCGGGAATATCTTGATATTATGGCTGAGGAAGCGGTGAAATTCTTTGGCTTTGATATAACCAGGAAATTTAGTGCGGATCTTGTGCTGGGGGAGGGGTTGAGCTTGGGAAAGACTTATTTAGAGGTATTACATACGCCCGGGCATTCTCCATGCAGCATTTGTTTTTATGCTGGTGACAAAAAGATATTGATCGGCGGGGATCTGGTCTTTGAACAAGGTGTAGGACGAACTGATTTGCCTTTTGGTAATACAGAAGAGTTGAAAACCTCCATTGAAACGGTATCAACACTGGATACGGAACTCTTGTTGCCGGGGCATGGTGCGATACTAGAAGGACGAAATAAGGTCAAAAGGAATTATGAATTTATAAAAGAGGTTTATTTCAAAGCGTTCTTTTAAAAAGAAAGCTTTACCAAAGAAACATTTTGTGGATGTAATCTCGTGGTTATTAATGGAACTAAGCAAACTTCATACTACACTACGTCCTCCAACTCTTCCAAGAATAAATGTATCGTTTCTTCATCCACGTGCGGCATTATCACTAACCGAAGAGCTTTTGGCTTCCTTGTCACAGAAACGCGCCATCTCCTCTTTACCAACGCATTCGCTACCCTTTCCACCTCCGCCTCTGAAAAACTCAACGCTACCACATTCATGACCGGCTCTATCACCGGAGAAATGCCTATCCGCTTTGCACCACTCACTAATATCCTCGTGAGCCTCATGCATTCACCTACGATTCTTTTCAGACCTTCTCTACCGAGATATTTGAGTACTGCATAGGTAGCCGCTGCAGATGCACCACTTCTCGTTCCTGTCAATGAACTCTGTTCCTTCGTCGTCAGATACGGTGTAGGCACCGCTAATTCCTCTAAATACGAGTCCTCCCTGAACAAAAGACATCCCGCTGGAATCGTACTCATTCCCATCTTATGCGGGTCTACTGAAATTGCACACACCCCGTCGAGCGAGAGATCGAACTCGTATTTCGCCTCAAGAAACGGAATAACGAAACCGCCAAAAGCCGCATCAACAAATAAGAAGAGGTCTTTTTCCATTGTGATATCCGAAAGCTCCTTTATCGGGTCTATCTGCCCGAATTCAGTCGTTCCTGCTATTCCAACCACACCGATCGTTTTGACGTCCATCAACCGTTCGACGGAATTCATCTCCATTCTTAACTCCTCATCCAAGGATGCTTTTCTTACCTCTATGCTCAAGAGGTCCGCAATTTTGTCAAACGAGAAATGAGCTGATTCCGGCACGATTATGTTCATATCGCTCAAGCCTTCCTTCCGTTTCCTGTTCCTGATAGCTCGTATTGCCTGAATATTCGATTCCGTCCCACCGGTGGAGATATACCCGGCAGCGTCCTCTTTACCCAGCAACGCCCCGATCATTCGTATCACTTTATTCTCCATCTCCTTTGTCCCGGGGAACAGCCCCGAATCACCCAAATTTGATTCCAAGAACATCGCATGTGCATACACCGCGATTTCATGCGGATACGTACACATCGAACTCAAAATCCGCTCATACGATGAATCCTCCAACTTCTTTTCTTTGAGTAGTGACTCTACCGCTTCCTTGCTCATACCTCGTTCTTCCATCTTCATTCCCAAAACATATATATCCTCTTTTTATTTAATTCCCTAATATTTTTGAAAGAAGCGTCTTTTTTGTCTCACAGAGTTCGAGAAAGAAACAATCATCGCACGGTGCATTCTCTCCCTTCTCGGGGAAAACACCCCCTTTTATCCTTTTCACACGCTTTAATAGCTGTAATGCAAGTGCTCTATCCCTCTTTTTTATATGCACTTCCCGCACCTCCGCAGCCCTTATATATTCCACAAATCCTCTCTGTACCGTTGTTTCGAACTCCTCCTCGATGAGCAGTGCATAAGCCGCCAACTGCATCCTATCGCTTTTCCATACACCATACTCGGGGCATCTACCCGTTTTTATCATGCAGGGTATAACCTCCTCCTCGGTTCTTATCAGCTTGTCCACACTGCCGCTCATCTTCAACGTTTCTGATACCATTATATGCTCCCTCTCATAACCATGGTACCGCTCTAATTCAGCTAGCGGGGTTTCTCTTCTGATCTTGCTGAGCCATTCGGGGGTTTCTATGCTACAAACAAAATCTGTTTTCACTGCCTTCAAGAAATCCTTTTCCACATCTTTCAGTTCCTCTTTATAGATCCATTCCACACTGCCTACAATATCTTCAATCACTCGTTTTAGATCTTCCTCACCTCGGTCCTCACCCGTTCCGCCTTCATCTTCGCTACCCCAAACTTTATGCATATTGAATCCTAACTCCTTGAGGAGGATATGCTCAATCACGCTTCGTTCTTTTCCCTTTGCCATTTTGGGCTGCTCATACCCTCTTGCGCTGAAATAAACGAGCCGTGGACAGAGCATATAGTGCGTTAAATCAGAAACTTTGATTGGAGCTTTGTATTCTTGCTTGTGTTGCATTATCTCACACCAAATAGTTTAAATATATAATAGGTTAATATTATACCACGCCATAGGAGGAGATGAAGAGAGATGTTTGAGGCTAGGATAGATGCGAGTGTGTTGAGAGAATGTATAGAATCAATTACAGCGGTAGTGGATGAGGGGAGATTGAGAATAGCGGAGGATGGTTTAAAACTCCGCGGGGTTGACCCTGCAAACGTGGCAATGGTTTCTTTTGAGTTGCACCGTGATGCTTTTGATGATTTTCGTTTTAAGTCTGAATCAGGTGGTGAATCCGCGGCTGCTGCTGAAGTAGGCATAGATTTCGTTAAGTTGCGTGGTATCATCGAGATAGGAGGGAGAGAGGAGGTCGATTTGAAACTGGATGAGCAGGCTCAAAAGTTATTCACCAGGATGGGCAGTCTCGCCTATACCATTTCTCTGCTTGACCCCTCTGCATTGCGAAAAGAGCCAAAGGTTCCGGAGCTTGAGTTCCCCGTGCAGGTAATCATCGAAACAGAGGAGTTCAGAAGAACGATACGCGCTGCAGAGAAGATCGGCGATCACATAATGCTCGGTGTCGATGGCGAGGAGTTCTATATGCAGATAGAAGGCGAGATGGATAAACTGAGGTTGGGGTTGAGAAAGGAGCAATTAATCCATTTGACACCTGGGACGCTCCATTCGTTGTACTCGCTGGACTACATCTCGGCAATGAGCAAAGGAATGAGCCATGCCGCGAATATAACGCTCAATCTTGGTAAGGATTATCCCTTACAGATAGATTTTGAGGTGGCTGAGGGGAAAGGGAAAGTCAGTTATTTGCTGGCACCACGAATAGAGTCGGAGTAAGAGAAACAAAGGCGGAAAAAGGTATATATTTTTCGCCAAAGGAAAAAATAAAGAATGTCCAGTCGCTTGATAGAGATATTTGGAGATGAGAAACTTGTAGAGAAGATCAAAAGGCGTTTGTCTTATTTGTTTCAACTTGCAGAATTAGAGAGTTCAAGAGCAGGTAAAACGGGAATGGAAGTCGGCTCGGTTCGTGAAAGGATAATCGTTGCTTTGCTCATCTATAAATTTGGTGAGGCAAATATAGAAACCGAAGTTCCTATAACTGAGCCAGAGGTAGACGTAAAGTTATTTGGAGAACCTGTATCTATTAAAACAATTACAAGTAAGGGCAAGCAAGGTTTTAGTGGAGTAAAGCTTGTATGGACAGTTGATGCACAAAGTGCAAAGGAGTTTAGAGAATCTTATTATCCTCATTGTGATATTTTGTTTATACAAATAAAATGGAACGGTTTTGGTGGATTTTATTATATACCACTAGAAGCTCAAAAAAGACTTTTCGATAAATTAGGCAGACAAGGCTACATTAAACTTCCCAAACCTGGGACAAATCCAAGGGGCGTAGAAATTACTAAAGAAGCGTTATCGAGTTTAATTAGAGATAATGAGTGTAAGAGCATCGAAATAAACTGGCAAAGAACAAAAATAGAATTTAATTCCTATAAAAGATGGGTTGACTTGTGGAGTGAAGAATAAAATGGGATTTAATCAAAGGAAAAGAGGTACTAAAACAAGCTCTTTTGGCTCACCCGGGAGAATCAACCACGACTCCACTCCTTTTTATACAAGCAGGTTGTACGAAGGATTACCTAGGGAGGGAGCAGTTAAGTATATAGAGAATCCTATCCCCTCTGAGTTTCTGAATAAAATCTTTTGTAAAACAAGTGAAAAAATGGAAGAATTACCAGATAATAGCGTTCATCTGATGGTTACTTCTCCACCTTATAATGTGGGAAAAGAGTACGACGAGAATCTTACCCTGAATGAGTATAGAGCATTTTTGAAGAGGGTATGTGGCGAGGTTAAGAGAGTGCTTGTCCCAGGTGGAAGGGCATGCATTAACATTGCAAATCTTGGAAGGAAACCATATATACCTCTTCATGCTTTTATCGTTGAGGACATGCATGATTTAGGATTTTTAATGAGGGGTGAAATCATCTGGAATAAAGCCTCAAGCGGTAGTCCTTCAACTGCCTGGGGTAGCTGGCTTTCCGCTAAAAACCCGACACTGAGAGATATTCATGAATATATTTTAGTCTTTTCTAAGGGTATGTTTTCGAGAGGAAATATAGGAAGAAAGAGCACAATATCCAGGGAGGAATTCCTCGAATTCACAAAAAGCGTCTGGACATTTGCCGCAGAGCTTGCGACAAAAGTTGGACATCCGGCGCCTTTTTCAATCGAATTGCCTTATAGACTAATTCAACTTTACACCTTTGAAGGGGAGGTTGTCTTAGACCCATTTATAGGAAGTGGGCAGACAGCAATAGCGGCGATAAAAACCAAGCGCCATTATGTGGGTTATGATATAGAAGAAGAGTATGTTAGATTGGCGGGAAAAAGGGTTAAGGATTTCTTAATGGAATTTAAATCTCCAAAGTTATTTGATTTCGGATAACCAAGTAATATTATGATGGAGATGCATGCGGGCGCACTGCATATCAGCCTTTATCCTTTTCTCGCTGCGGCATCGAAGTATGTCAAAGAGTCAGGGGTTACGCTGGACGATTTGATAACCGCTGTGGTGTTTGAACGTGCGCGGTTACGAGGTAAAGAACGGGTACGTGAAGCGCTGAAGGAAGGAACGGTTCGAAAGCCGGTTATAATGAGCACTGCGCAAGCTGAGGTGGAATTATTATCCTATCCATTTGCGCGTATTCTGGTATCCTGTATTGGTGATGAGCGTTTGGTGCGTAGATACGCGTTATCAGAGGCGAAATCGGCGTACGAAAAGCTAAAAGAAGATTCCAGCTCGGACACGGATATTATTGATGAGCTGTCCCGAGAGTTTGGTATACGAGTCGATCTCGTTCGATTACCGCATGAGCAGGGGCGTGAGCAGGTCCATCTACCGTTCGTTGATTACTTGCGATTCACGTCCACCCTTCGTGATAAGCGATGGAAGCTCGTGAATCGGAGGTTGGAGAAGGGCTGGGTGAAATTGAGAAGGGGCGAATTTCTCCGCATTATCCAGGAAGCGATATACGAACGGGTAAAGAGAGACCTACCCTTGGATGTTCCCAAAGCGCTCTGCGAATCACTCAGTAGTTATACCGAGGATATAAGACAGGAGCTGGAGGTACTGCGGAGAAAGTACGATGACCGTGGTTTTGAGCCGGTCTCAGGCTTTCAGGTGAGAGATCCACGCTCTTTTCCTCCCTGTATCGCTGCTATTCTGGGCAATTTACGAGATGGAGTCAATGTTCCACACACCGCACGATTTGCGGTTACCGCTTTTTTGCTGAATATCGGGCTAACCGGGGATGAAATCATAGAGATTTATAAGAACGCACCGGATTTTGACGAGGAGCGAACGAGATATCAGGTAGAGCATATTGCCGGTGATAAGGGCGGTGTGCGGTATACCACGCCGTCTTGTGATACGATGCGCACGTATGGCAACTGCGTGGGAAGTGACGAGACGTGCGAGAAGGTTGCGCATCCTTTAAGCTACTACAAGCTGAAGTTAAAGGTGAAGAGGAAAGAGGGACAGGAAGGGAAATCAACAAAAAGGAAATCAGCTGGGCTTGATTTGCGTCTTTGAACAGGAAGAAGCTTGAATTATAGTCGAATGTCGAGGCGAGAATGGGAAGAGATGAAGGATCGTAGTTTATTACCAGGTGGAGGCGGCAATGGAGCATAGAGAAGGAAATAACGAAGACGTCAGAGAACCAGTTATTGTAGTCTCTGATGTGCATTTAGTAAAAGACGGCGTTACGATTGAATGGCAGGAGGAACAGACCGGGTTCTAAAAAATTTGACAAAACTAAAGAGCTCATGCCATCTCTTCAATCACCTTCAAAAGCACCTTTTCCACATTCTCCCTGCTTTTCGATGCCGCTTCAACGATGTCTTTATAGTCCAGCGCTTCCTCGGCGATTATACCATGTGCATAATTATCCACCGTGCTTATATTTGCGTACCGGAGCCCTAACTCCGTGGCAAGCGTCGCCTCTGAAGCCATGTTCATCCCCACCACATTGGCATAATCTTTGATGAGGTTTATCTCCGCTCTTGTTTCGAGCCGCGGCCCCACAGTCTGGAAATACACGCCTCGTTCGACGATCGCAATGCCCAAACTCCGCGCAGCGCCTATGACGCGCTTCCTCAAAACTTCATCAAGCTCGGGTGTAACATGAACGATCTCGTTCTCATAAAAGGTGGGTATGCCGCAGAGACTGATGTAATCGTGAGGAACAACTAGGGACTGTGGTGGTATCGTACGCTTTAAACTGCCGACCGATGTAACCCCGATGATTTCCTCTACACCCAACTCCTTGAACGACCGTATATTCGCTTTATAATTGATCCTGTGCGGTGGGATATTACTATCTTTTCCATGTCGTGGGATATACACAATCTCATCTGATTGTACCGTAGCAATGAGGAGGTAAACGGTGCCATACGGGGTATTAACTTCTCTTTTCTTCGCAACTTCAAGAAGCTTCGTGCCAACTAAACTGGTTCCACCAATAATGCCGAGTGCCATGGTACATCATTACGTTAAAAAATTCTCTCGACTAATAAACCTTTTTTTGGTACGTTTAAACGTACCTTCATTTTTCCGCATTTTTAACTTTTTATTCCGTTGCAAAGAGTTATGTTTTCCGCACTCTCTGTGGGATTTTTCTCTATAACCCAGCCAGTTGAGAGAAATTTCCCCTTTCCTTTATATTCTTTCACTCTCGATCCCTCAATTTACAACTTTCTTCAGAGCAAAGCGGTCCACTTGCATCCACTATTTTAAAGCTCCCACGCACCCATTCACTCTTTAAAAAATCCCACACATCTCTTTTTTCCTTATAGGCAGATTCGACTATTATCAAATGACCTCCATTCTTTAGTCCATAAAGAATAGTTTTTAGGAAATTTCTTAGATCTCTCTTTCTTGACAGCTCATTTAACACATAAGAGGCAATTATTATATCGTAACAGTCTTTTCTAATTCCATGAACCTGTTCTATGTAATCCCTATTTGGTTCTCTATCCACTATTTCATGTCTCCTTAACATTTTTTTGTAACATATTATGAAATCCTCCACTTTTTCTACAAAAAAGAGCCTTACTTTTGTATTTCTGTAAACCTCCGCTTCTCTTGCCTCTTTAATAAAGTCACAAATTGCCATAGAGGCTGTCCCGGGGCCGGCTCCGTAATCAAGAACATTAATTACACCATCCCTTTTTGGTATTATATCCATTCCTTTTTCGAGATTTTTAAACAAAATCCACTTTATTGCGGGATAGTTCAGGAAGTAGTAATAGCGGAGGTAAGCAACTATGTGCCGTTTATCTCTATACAAGTCAGCAGTATCACCTCTGTAATAACTTCGCTTAATCTCTCTCCATACTTTATTCACATTAATATGTCTTAAACTCAAGAGGTAGTCGTCTAAACGCTCTTCAACATACTTTGGTATGTACAACCACTCACCTTCTTCAATTTTCCTTTTAAATTCCTCTATAGCCTCTTTCATACATCCAAAACAGTTTGCTTCATTCTTTTTCCCTCAATAATCTTACTCCACCTCATATAATCCTTCAATTTCCACGCACCTGCCTTCTTCAAGTCTTCTATCCCACATCTTGCCTCCTCAAAGGAGTGATAACAGGCTAAACAATTCCCATAGCAACCATCCACAGGCGAAAATTTGTCATCTCCCCCTCGCTTCACATAGATCGGTATATCTATCCCCTCACAATTCGTGGATGTCATGAACTCCTGATTTAAACCCTTAAATCGCACCTTGCCGCCTTCAACAACCTTCTCAAACTCCATACACAACCCCATCGTCACTCCCTTTTTCTCGCATATCTCCCTAACCATCCCAAGCAACTTTCTTCGATATTCAATTCGGGCATGTCTCCTCCCGTTCATTTCCTCCACGTATAACCTTTCGTATTTCCGCCTCATCTCCTTCCCATACCTGCTCTCGATCTTCTCGTATGTCTCTCGCTCCATCGCCCTCGGTATATCCACACAACTCGTTATGATATGCGATGCACCCGCATCAACAACCTTTTCTATCAACTCTTCAAGTTCTTTCTCGTCGCTCGTTATGTACGGCAGCAATGGGTCAATCCGACAAACCGTAAAGATATCTTCGTTCGAAAGTCTTTCTACATTTCTCAGCAATTCCTCAGTCGAAGCACCGCCCTTCATCATCCATCTTCTCTTTTCTTCATCCAGTGTCAGGGTGCTAAGTTGAGCGAAGGAGTGTTCCTGCTTCTTGAGAAGCCTTATCGCATCCTCACTTATCTCTCCCTTTGTTACTATTTCAACCGGGACGTTTCTCCTCACGAAGACTTCCATAATCTTCTCAGTCAACCGATACTTCTCGTTTATCGGCTGAAAGGGATCTGTGACAGGCGATAAATAACCACAACTTGCTACCCGTATCTTCTCCAATTGCTCCTCTACAACTTTATCAAAATCCTTGAATACTGTAATCACGCCTGTTTTACGAAAGTGAGCGAAATAACCTGGAAACGCATGCGCATAACAAAAGAAACAGCCATGCTCGCAGCCATTATAGGGATTTATCAATAACCTTTCTGATGTGCACTCTCTCATTCCATAAGGTTCTATACCATTCCACCAACCATGTATCTCCTTTTTAGAGGAGACAATCCTATTCTCACTTACTGCCATACACCATCCCAGCTCCGTTCGCCGAGAACCACATCAAACTCGTTGATTGAAAGAACAGGCTTATTAAAATGAACAAAATCCTCCGCTAACCGTGGACACGCGGTATTCACAAAAGCGTCGACCTTAAAGCCGAGCAAGCTCGCTTCAGTTATCTCCTCCATCGTAATCAAATGTGCATCTAACCCTTTCGCAGCTGCTTTCCGCTGTAACGCGATAGCTTCGCTCAGATTAAACTGACCGCTTTTTATACCCACGATCATCCCGAAGGACTTCGCGTCCAGTGCGCGTGCTATCACGCCATACCGCTTTTTTCTTAACTCATCCGGCTCGAATACGCTGATCTGCATGGTGAACGGGTCAGCCGCAATTACTCGCTTCCCGGTATACAGCGTGAGTCCTGCGGGATGAAAACTTCCACTGCCTATAAACAGAATCTCATCGCAGGGAACCATCGCCGAAGAGAACTCACAGCCCAAGACCTGACCATCGTATTTTAAGCTATGCGATTTACCTATTACCACCTTCTTTCCAGAACGATTAAGTACTCTTTTTGCTTCGTTCAAAGCATGAACATGCTGTACCGTCGCTACTAATCCCACGCTGTCCCCTTTTAGTTCAGCTATAGCGCTCTCCACCATCGGATTAATGTCAACGGTGCTTCTGAGTTCTATAAAAATAATCTTTTCTTGATAATTCTCTTCTAGCACAAACCTTTTCTTAGAAAGAAAAGCGTTACCAAAAGAATTACACTCTTTCTTAGCACCGGTTCTTTCTTCAGAAAGAAAGTGTTTTCTAAAAGGGTTTTCAGAATGTCCGAAATGGAGGAGAATATCCACGATTCTCGCCAGCTTCTCATCCACATCGCATGCACCATAGCATGAATTCCCGGATAGTATCACGTCCACCCCGGTCTCTTTTGAAATCTCAGCAGCAATCTCAATCGCCACGGTTTTAAGACCCTCGGGGAGCTGGAGTCCAACTCTTCTCGCTCCTCTTTCTTTTATCAACGCTTTTATCCGCTCCAACTCGAACTCGTATGGTCTCTTCTCCATGGTATTATGGTAAAATTAGAACCCCACTATCAAGCTCGTAGCATCTCATCTCCTGGATAAGGTTGTCAATTACCTCATCTACCACCTCCTCAGTTAACCCCTGCTTCTTCAACGCTCTCACTAACTCACCACGTTCCATACCGCTCTTCCCAGCCTTCTTCACCATTTCTAATATCATCTCCTGAGTCGTTTCATGGTACTGCTGCCACATGCGCTTTACGGCGTTTATTGCGGTGCGCGCTAAGGCATCCAGTTTATCATCGTCAATCGCATAACGTTCCAGCGCTTCTTTTAAAATGACCGTATCCAAATGCATGTTATCTTGTTTCTTTGAGCGAAGTAGCTCTATCCTCTCTATTGTCCTCCATGCGGTGTTTAGTATCCCCCCATTTCGTTCACGTTCCTCTGCTGCTCTCACTTCTTCAGCCAGTATGATAGCACGTTTCCCCGTCCCCACACCTGCGCGCAGACGTACCGTGCCGAGAAAAGCGATGTAAGTCCTTTTTTCATCTTCATGTGCATTGATAATCCTTCCCCGTTCAATACCCTTATTGGTATAGATATTCAAGGAGGCGGTTGAGTCGTTTATGGTTACCCGGAATATCTTTCCCCTTTTCTCCACTTCTCGTACTTCTCCAACGCCAAAGAGCCTATTACATTTTGCACAGGTTGGAGTAACAAGAAACGGCATTCCATCTTCATGCACAAAGAAGTCACTCATCAAAAATTCTTCGAAAAACATCCGACAGGCAGGAACTAGGGCATGCTTCAGGTTTTTTCGGTGCATACTACTATACCTACGAGACGAGGAGGTGTTAAAAATTAAATGATGATGATGCCACCGTATCCGACAACGGCACGATGGTCGCCCGTGATGTCCGCACTTGTTGCGTATTTAATCAACTTCCCTTCAGTTGCACCGAGCTTCTTTGTTGCGTGCATCATCGCAGCTATTGGAGCAATGCCACATGCTGTCACGTTTCGTTCATACACCCTGTTGTAGAACTTCGCAACATCCAACTCATTTATCGCTTCTATCACATATCCGTCCTTCTCCCTCGCTATCCTATCGGGTTCATAATGAGTAAAATCCGAAGATGCGAGCACAACCACTTTTTTCTCGATTTTAGCAATCGTGTTAGCCAGGTCTTCTCCAATCTCCCTCGTTGTATCCTCATCGGTTAACGCGATAGAAAGAGGAACGAAGTGGAACTTTCTACCAAAGAGATATTGAAGAAAAGGGAGTTGGACTTCGATGGAATGCTCGTAGCTATGCGCAGTTTCGTCTACATCAATGATCCGTTTTGGTAGACCCTCCACAAACGCTTCATCAGCTTCCACGTCCCCTAAAGGAGTTGACCATCTCTCTTTTGAGAGAGCAACCAGCGACCCGATACCTTGATGATTAGTACCGAGAATGAGAAAGATATCAGCCCGGGGAAGTTTAGCATAGACACTCGCCGCCACTCTGCCAGAATACATGTATCCCGCGTGAGGAACGACAGCACCGAGAATACCCTTGTCCTCTTCTCTTCTTATACCAGAGAAGCAATTTTGTAGCTGGTTTTGCAATCTGCTCCTTTCTCCTTCATAAAAGGCACCTGCTACGACCGCTCTTCTCATTTTTGCCGTTTGTTTAGTTTATATCTCCGCCTCAAAATCCTCCTCTTTATAATCGAACGTGAATTCTTCTTCTTTACCTTCTCTACGATACCGTTCCCTTAGCATCTCCCGTGCAAGGAGCCAGTAAACAGTGGCAAGCGCCTTTCTACCCTTGTTATTCGTGGGAATGATAAGATCGATGTTAGTGGAAGAATTATTCGTGTCACAGAGCGCCACGATAGGTATACCAGCGTGCACCCCTTCTTTCAACGCCTGCTCATCGGTCATCGGGTCGGTCACGACCAGTATAGCAGGCTCGGTGAAGTATGCTGATTCAGGATTCGTTAGAGTTCCTGGTATAAATCTGCCGACTATTGCCTCTACTCCCGTAACCTTAGCGAAGATGCTCACCGGATGATGCCCATATTCTCGTGCGGATACAACCAGTATAGAAGAAGGCTCGTAATTTGCCAAAAACCGCGCTGCTATTCTCAGCCGTTTATCCATCATCTTTATAGCTAACAGATACAAGCCATCTGGTCTTGCCTGATAGATGAATCTCTTCATGTCACCGGTTTTTTGCTGCGTGCCTATATGGACACCACTCGCTAAGTAATCAGTGCTGGGTATTAACGTCTCCTCATTTTCGTTTTCCTGCGCCATAGTTCTATTATCTTATTCACCGACCTAATATATATAAATATGGGTGGTGGAGGAGAAAAAGAGACAATAAGGAAATATATACAGGATTTAAGGGAGAAGATACACTACCACAACTACCGGTATTATGTATTGAATGAGCCTGAGATTTCGGATGCTGAATACGATAGACACTTTCAGGAGTTAGAGGAGCTTGAGCGCACGTATCCAGATCTGATAACGGCTGATTCTCCAACGCAAAGGGTTGGAGCGAAGCCTCTGGAGGAATTTGGTACCTACGAGCACAGCATACCGATGCTGAGCTTGAACAGTGTTACTGCCGAGGAGGAGGTGAGAGATTTCGATGACCGGGTGAGAAGGATGCTCGGAGGAGAGGAGATAGAGTATGTGGTGGAGCCGAAGATAGATGGATTGGCTATGGAACTGATATATGAGGATGGCAGTTTTGTTGTAGGAAGTACACGAGGAGATGGGTATACCGGGGAGGATATAACACAGAATCTGAAGACGATAAAGACAATACCGCTACGTATTTTTGCTGTTGAGGGAGTTAACGCTCCCCTTTCCTTGCTGGAAGTGAGAGGGGAAGTGTTCATGCCTCTGAGCAGATTCAAAGAGCTGAATAAGGAGTTAGGGGAGAAAGGGGAGAAGATGTTTGCGAATCCGAGGAATGCGGCTGCGGGTTCGGTACGACAGCTTGACCCGAGGGTTACCGCTTCTCGCCCGCTCGATTTTTTTGCCTATGGGGTCGGCAGAACGGAAGGAAAGGAGTTTTCAACGCAGTGGGAAGTATTGGACTATCTGCGACGGATAGGATTCAAAGTGAATCCTTTGATCAGACGGTTTGAGACCATCGAGAAGGTAATCACGTACCATAAAGAAGTGGAGGAGAAACGGGATGATCTGGATTATGAGATTGATGGTGTCGTGGTGAAGGTAAATAGCATAGCGCAACAGAACACGCTCGGGACGATTTCAAGGAGCCCGCGATGGGCACTTGCATACAAATTCCCGGCGCAGGAGGAGTTTACGGTGGTGAACGACATACTAGTGCAAGTGGGGCGAACCGGCGCACTCACGCCGGTTGCGGTACTCGAGCCGGTGCAGATTGCCGGGGTGACGGTAAGTCGGGCGACCTTGCATAATGAGGATGAGTTGAGGAAGAAGGACGTGCGGATTGGCGATACCGTAGTGGTGGAACGAGCAGGTGACGTTATACCAGAGGTTGTGAGTGTGATAAAGTCAAAGAGGACGGGCGTGGAGCAAGAATTCCGGATGCCTGAGATATGTCCGGTCTGCGGAGCGGACGTGCTCAAAGAGGGACCGATTGTGCGGTGTATCGGGATTTCATGCAGCGCGCAGTTAAAGGAACGAATAAAACATTTCGCATCGCTGCGAGCACTGAATATAGAGGGGCTGGGAGAGAAGCTCATCGAGCAGCTGGTGGATAGAAAATTGGTCTCTGATGCTGCGGATTTGTTCTTCTTAACGAAACATGACCTCCTGAAGTTGGAACGGATGGGTGAGAAATTAGCTCAGAACATACTGGATGCGATTGAAAAGAGCAAGGAGACGACATTCGCGCGACTCCTTCATGCGCTGGGGATACGGCATGTGGGCGAGCATACGGCATCGTTGCTGGCTGACAACTTCAACGACATGGACGAATTGCGGAACGCGAGGTATGAGGATTTGATCCGCGTACCGGAGATCGGCCCGGAGGTCGCGAAGAGCATTCTCCTCTTCTTCGAGCAGGAGAGCACGAAGGAATTGTTAGCGAAGCTGGAACGAGCGGGTGTGAGGTATGAAAAGAAGGCCCGTGAAGTGGAAGAGGGAGTGGAAAGAATTCTGGCAGGGAAGACGTTTGTCTTCACCGGACGCATCTCAATGCCGAGAGAGGACGCGAAGAGAATGGTGGAGCGGCTGGGCGGAAAAGTGGCGTCGAGCGTCTCGAAGAAGACTGATTATGTGGTCGCAGGCGAGGAAGCGGGTTCTAAGTTAGAGCAGGCGAAGAAGCTCGGTGTGAAGATCATCGATGAGGCAGAGTTCAAGGAAATGGTAAAAGAGGCTTAAGTAAGTGAAGCAGCTTCTGCATCCCGGACTTAGTATCCCCGAAAGCACTCTTTGATGAAGTTTAAATATTTCAGATAGTAATATAAAATAGTAGAATGGTGGAAGATGATGGATGGTTTAATGTGATGAAA
>DYFG01000201.1 GCA_020725315.1 Nitrosotalea sp. | reverse complement strand
CCACGGATGCCTATATTGACCCGTTTGAATGAGTTGCGGAACTTCACGAAGCACGGTATCTGACGGGATAGCGAATCCAACCCCAACGGAACCGATAATTATAGCGGTGTTGACGCCGACCACTTCACCACGCATATTCATAAGAGGGCCACCCGAATTACCCGGATTTATCGCGGCATCAACTTGATTTACATCCACAATTTTATAGTTACCCGGAGCATCAAGCTCCCTGCCCATCTGACTCACAATGCCAAGACTCATCGAATTGCTCAAGCCAAATGGGTTTCCAATGGCCATGACGCTTTCGCCAACCAGAAGCTCAGATGAGCTACCTAAGGGGAGAGGATGAAGCAGCTCAGCCGGTCCTTCTACCCGAATAACCGCCAGGTCACTGTACGGGTCAGCCCCCACAAGTTCAGCGGGCAAGATCGTTCCATCGCTGAACGTAACATCTATTGCATCCGCATCCTCAATCACATGGTTGTTTGTGATGATGTGCCCTTCCCCATCGTAAATGAACCCAGAGCCGCTGGAGAAGGGCTCTAAACCGTAGAGGGTCTGCCACTTAGCCGTAACCTGGATGGAATTATTCATTTACCCCCTCATGATTCATGAATAACCTCCACATCGCTAATATCCGTGGCTAACTCTGTGATGACTACGTAATCCTCGCTCCTTTTTAGGTGATCTTTTACTATATCAAATCTTTTAGGATCGTAGCTTGTGATAAGCTCGTCTAGGACAAAAAATGGGAAGTCCTGGACATATTCGTTCTTTGCAGAGAGAAGGAAAGCTATTGCGATTGTTATTCGCTCACTGGTAGATAACGCCTCTAAGGGGAAATTTTCAATAATTTTGCCCCCTTTCTTTCTTGTAACTGAGATTCTAAAATCTGGTCCTATTTCGATGTTATCAAAATCTCTAAACCCTAACCTTTTGTATAGTTCAATAACCTGTCTATTAAATGTGCCCCTAATTTCCTCTACAATTTGATTTTTTCTAATTTCTAAGTGGTTCTTCACAAATTGAATGAAATCATATTTTCCTTCTAGATCCTCAACACCCAACGTTTGCTTTTTAAACTCCTCAATCCTCTCTTCAGCTCTTTTTATATTCGCCTCTTTTTGGTCTATAGCCACTTTCATCTCTTGCCTCTCTTTAAATTTCTTATAAGCCTCTTCTGATTTTGAAAAATCACTCCTTTTGATCGGTATTTCGTTTGCTATTTCGTTTAAACGTGCATCTATTCGAGGATGTTGAGTTTTTATAACCTGAATTTGAGATTCGTACCTTTTTATATTGTCTTTTGCAGATTCAATAGCTTCTTCTAACTCTTGGAGTTTACCCCTAATACTTGCGATATCTTCATTTAGATGATCTAACTCTTGCTTTCTTTTATTATACCGTCCAAAATCCTCAAAAATTTCTTTTTCATCTAAAAGAGGCTTTTTGGCAAATTTTTCCCTGAGTTTTTCCAATTCTTTTTCATCTTCTTTCTTCTGTTTTTCATATTCTTCAAGTCTTATCAACAGGTCTCGATAATGTTGAATTTTAGTCGTAACAATATGGTCAATTTCCTGAGGGGCTGTCTGTGCTTTCTCATAATTTTCGGCACCCGCTAAAAGATCGATATAGTTTTTTACCCCTCTACGTGCAAGAAAATCCCCTATTAAACGGTTACCAGGAACAGCAAAACAAACATTTATGATTCGATCTCCGTTAGAGCCAACTAACGAGGATGTACCTATTTCTTTCAGGTTTTCCTGTCCTATTCTTCCAAAACGTCGTTCGTGGTTAATATCCCCACTAAGTCTGACCCCAACTGCCTCTTCGGAGCCGACGAATAGATTGCCATAGTATCCCTTCCCTCTAAGCTCCTCTCCAGACAAAACTAAAAGTTCAAGAGCTTTAGTGAAACTGGTTTTACCTTCTGCATTTGGAGCTCTAATTCTATTTACCCCTCTTTCTAAAGAGAAATTTCTGGTATGCATAAGGCCACCAACATTTTCAAGCTCGACCTTTAAGCTCATGCTTTCCACCTCTCGTAATACTCGTTTATCGTTTTCTCTATCTCTTCAACGTTTTTCCTGGATAAAACTCCACGACTTGCAGATGTTATGGCTATTAACTTCGATTCCAACTCACGGAGCATTTTATCTCTATCTCCTCTAAAGGTTTCAGGTCCTTCTCTAAGATA
>DYFG01000200.1 GCA_020725315.1 Nitrosotalea sp. | reverse complement strand
GTGCTATCAAGCCTATAAACGGTAAGATGGTACAGATGATACTCTGGGAGTCGGAACAGCTCATAGTACCGAAGAAGCGAGGTAATGCCCGTGGAGGGAAGGGGCTGGCAGGAGTGCGATGGACTGACGGGGACACACCTTCCATACCCAGAGATGGGCGAGAGGTGTCAACGAAACTGTTGTCTATAACTCTACGAGCAAGAGAAGATCCAGCGTGTAAGTTTACATCTTTATATACCGAAGCCAAATGGAGACAAAAGACCGCTCGGAATTCCAGCCATCGAAGATAAGGTAGTCCAGTTGGCAATAAAGAAAATCTTGGAGGCGATCTTTGAACAGGATTTCTGTGACGCATCCTACGGTTTTCGACCCAATCGCAGTTGCCACGACGCGCTGGATATGATTGACAAGACCTTCATGATCCAACCAGTTAACTACGTGGTGGACATGGACATAGCGAAGTTCTTTGATACAGTGGACCACAAATGGCTGATGAAATGCCTGCAACAGAGGATAGTAGACCCAAGTTTGCTGTGATTAATTGCTCGCTTCTTTAAATCAGGCGTAATGGAGGAAGGGAAATATCTGGAGACGGACAGAGGTACACCGCAGGGTGGGATATTAAGTCCAACTTTTGACTTCCTTGGTTTTACGCATTACTGCGATAAAACCAGAACTGGTGGATTCAAAGTGGGACGGAAGACATCGAGCAAGAAGTTCAGGCAGAAGATGACGGAGATGAACCAGTGGTTAAAGGGTGTCCGAAATCGAGTTGAGTTGAAGGTTTGGTGGCAACTGCTAAAGCTAGAGCAAAAGCTGGTTGGACACTATCAGTACTATGGTTTAAGCGGTAATATAAAAGGGCTACAGAGTTACTATTTATTGTCATACAGTGAGACTGGCTTTAAAGTGGATAAACAGGCGGAGCCAGAAGAGGAGTTATAACTGGAGTCAATTCAATCGTTTTCTCTCGCTTAATCCATTGCCAAAGCCGAAGATATACCATTTGACTTATACCCTGTTCAAACGTAGAGGATGTGCGCCTGAAGAGCCGGATGAGGGAAAACCTCAAGTCCGGTTCTGTGAGGGGGCTCATGGCAACCTCGGAGCTAATACTCCTATAGGAGGTGGGCTATGAGCTCTACTCGACAAATTGGATTATTTGGATTGGGCGGTGCACCGAAACACAGCGTAAGAGAGAGTTTTCCTTATTTATGGGATGAGCATATAAATATAGTTCATGAGGAGATACTTAAAACGCTAAAGATAAATTATGAGAAGCTAATTGCGAATGAAACTGAGTTAACGATCTTGGTAACACATTCACCCCCATATAGGATTGCTGATTATTCAACGCCGATTACACTAAAAGAATTCGTGGTTCTGGAGGAGATTATGGAAGAACATGGAGCGAAAACGAAATCTCGAAATCCCCTCCATCTGGGTTCAAAGGCAATAAAAGGGTTTGTTAACGATTTCAAGCCTGATATTCATATTTTTGGACATGTTCATAAGCAAGGTGGTAAGATTGCTGAGAAGTCAGTGAATGTAAGTCATCTTTCTGCTCTGCCTTATAAACTCACAGGGAGAAAGTTTCTTATCATGGATACAGGGAAGGAAGGTGTTAAGTTTTCGTTTGATAGCGTGGTAGAGGGATATATAGAATTTGAGGAGTTTATCGAGTATTATTTGTAAACAAGAGATATTGGTTGATGTTTGGGACTTCTTTGCTTTTCAGGTATCTCCAAATATCGGAAAATTTCCTATCAATGTCCTTAAAAGCGATTGTGGCGTGAAATGAGAATTTCTTAGTTTTATCCCCTTCTTTGAGTTCGGCGTACTTCATTAATCTCGTTGCTAATTCCCACCGCAATTCTTCGAGTTCCTTCGAGGGTTCAATATCTGCGTAAATAACCTTGCCATTGATGCTATCAAGAAAGCACCCTTCGGGTGCAAATCAATTGTTAGCTATGGCTAAGCCATGGGTGGTTCCAATCAGATAATTTGCATCCAAAAACTTCGTTTTCTATCGGAGGTCCCTTCTCATAGCGCACGAATATCATTTTTCTTCCACAATTTGGACATTTTGGTGCCCATTTATTCACTTTCGTAACAAAGTCCTCGAATGTCGCCTGCCTTAAACTTCTCTGTAAATATCCTGAATAGCTCCTTTTGGTTCTACGGCTGTAATATGTGGATTAAAGCCCAGACTCCTGGAAAAGGGATGTAGCACAACGACAGCGC
>DYFG01000199.1 GCA_020725315.1 Nitrosotalea sp. | reverse complement strand
TTGCTGGAGAGCTGGCGAGGGTGTATCATAGAGCCATGGAGTGACGGCCTTGATGCCGCTGAGGCGATTGACCAGAGTGTAGCCAGTGACGATGGGGGCCTCACTGGAGACACCTTGGGACTTGAGGATCAAGTGCTCCTGGTATTCGGCTTTCAGGGAGGCGAGGGTGTGGTTCCAGAGCCAGCGACAGGAGCCGAGCATGCGGTCGAGTTGCTGGCTCTGGTCAGGTGTGGGGTGTAACTCGTAGCGGTAGCCCTTGAGGTAGGCTCGCTGCTTAGTAGTCTTATGTAGCACGGAAGCCTCCTTTTAGAAGGGGTTATGAGGGAGGTACATCACATGATGGGGACATAAGTCCATTACGAGTCTAGTCCTTGATGAGCGTGAGGACTGGAGTCGCTTATATCCCTGGGCTGAAACCCGGGGTTTTACGCTCCTGTTAATAAAATACTGGCTAAAACAATAAGGTGACTCTTGAATACATAGGGAGATTCTTGTGCAGTATCTAAAACTAAGATCAAAAATAGGTAGGATGTGCCAAGCTGTAGTTATTAAGGAAGCTGAACCAGGAGCTATCCTACTAGAGGCACTTTCTATAGCTAAAGAACAAAATCTCTCTATAGTTCTCAGGGTAGCTGGCATAGAGGTAATAGCTGATCCAACCATGTCTAGTAAAGAATTAATGGATAGCTATTACCTAAAACACATAGTTGACAATGAACCAAAATTACCTACTAGAAAGGTACCAGTAGTCAAACCAAGAGAACTGCCATTAATCAATAAACCACAGCCACCTAATCCATTCACGTCTAAGAAAGTACAACAGGCTGTAAACAAACTTCATGAGCAATGTCTATTAGCCTGTGATAATGAAGCTACTATAGATGAATGGATATCAAAAACATATCATGCTAGGCTGCATAATAAACTACCCATAGATGGACTATTCATAGCTAGTCTATTAGAAGCACTTGGATATGAAGAAACACATCACTCAGAATTAGAAATACCCGATGATGGCAATATTGCTAACATGCTTACCAGATATGTAGTAGGACAAACCATCGCCAAACTTAGATCGAAACAACAGGAGACACAAACGTGCAACAATACCTCCAGCTTCTTAACAAAATTATTACTGAAGGACACCACCACGGAGACCGTACCGGAGTAGGTAGGATCTCTCTTTATGGAGAAACCCTTCGTTTTAAAATGGCTGATGGTTTTCCATTAGTCACTACTAGGAAAGTACCATATAAGGCCATCATCAAAGAGATGCTCTGGTTCATTTCAGGATCTACTGATAACAGAGTCCTCAATGAACAAGGTGTGAAGATCTGGGATAAATGGGCGGTCAGGCAAGAAGACATCGATAAGTTCTGTGAGAAACATAAAGAAGTTTTCGGAGAAAATGTCGAATATGCTCGTGCTGGTTTGAAAGAAGAGATGCTTGGTAACATCGGTCCTTTGTACAGCATGGCGTGGCGTGCAGCACCAGTCACACGTATCAACCCGCTTCTTAAAGTCACTGAGGATATGTTTGCCTCAGATAAGATCAAGCATGTCAAGCAGGCATTCGATGAAATGATGGCTGGTAAACAAACTAGCGATGAAGAACGTGCTGAAGTATGGCAGGAATTTATCACCCATACATATCAAGCACACGTAGACCAACTTCACAACTTAGTTACTAGCCTTAAGAAAGATCCATATGGTTCACGTCATGTGATGTCGGCGTGGATCCCTGAATGGTTACCGATACCTGGACTATATCCACAGGAAAATGTCTTGATGTTGCGTGGTGCACTAGCTCCATGTCATGTTCTTGTACAATGCCATGTAGTTCCTCCTAATGATGGAGAAAAGCCAAAGCTCATTCTACAGATGTATCAAAGATCTGTAGATACTCCAGTAGGTGCTGTATTCAATATAGCTCAATATGCTGTATTGCTCCATCTACTGGCTAAAGTATGTGGATATGAACCTTATGAGTTTATCTACAATACAGGAGATGTACACGTATACTCAGATCAGGTAGATTTAGTCAAAGAGCAACTTAAGCGTTCTCCACGCAAATTACCTAAGCTTGTACTTGATGATAGCATCACTGATCTGTTCCAAGTTACCGCAGATCAGATCGATGTTATTGAATATGATCCAGATGAAACTATAGCCTACCCTGTAGCTGTTTAGTATTTTACATCCACTAGAGCCCACTTACCCAGGGCTCTAGTGGATCTTATCTGATTTTA
>DYFG01000198.1 GCA_020725315.1 Nitrosotalea sp. | reverse complement strand
ATAAAGCTTTCGATTTTTAAGAAGGTATCCAGAAAAGGAGGAGAAGACAAAGCCGGACGAATTCCAAAGACCCCCCTGAGCCCGGGAAATGTTTCTCTGTAGACACAGGAACTTGCTTTATCGAATGTCGTCCTCATCAATCTTTTGATAACAAGACACCAGCAGAGGTCAGAATTGCGGCAGAAGGCAACAAACGGGTTTATTCACCTCCCAGTGAACTAGAGAAATGGGATGCTTTCTATCGCTCTATACTGGATAGAACAAAACCGGCAATATGTTAATGGACATCACAAGTAGGTTCTTGGGTATCTTTGCAGAAGCGCATCTCCCAAAAAATTGACAGGGGGTAGGAAAGAGCCCGTACCCCCTGGTTAACGTTTCACGGGGTATGTCAAGTCAAATCTCGGCGCCCACCAAAGTCCTTGTTCGGGTCACTCCCTCGGCGGCTTGAATCTTCTCAAGTATCGTTGCGGTCGCTGTTTTGAGATCCACCGTTTCAGCTATCACGATGAAATCGTACTCACCAAACAAAGGATACACTTCCAAGCCTGTCTTCTTAAGCCCACTCAGCACTTCTTTTGCTTTGCCAACCTCTGCGCTTACCAGAGTAAATACCTTTACCATTTTCTTGCACCTCCCGTTTAGCTCTTAATTTTGAGCAGTTTTCTTTTTTTCCCTTTTTACAACATCGTGAGTATCCGTAGCCATACCCTCTTCCTGTTTTTTTGAATAAGCAGAAATTTTTGGCAACGATGGATGTTATGGGTCTGCCATTTAAAAGACATTAAGTAGAAAGAACACCTGTTCAAAGCACTTCACGGCTACCCAAAAATAAAGCGTTGGTTGAAGAGGAGCCGCAACGCCGCCGACAGGACTCGAACCTGTGACAATCCGGTTAACAGCCGGGCACTCTACCAACTGAGTTACGGCGGCACGTGACACTCGTCATTCAGCACTATCTTCTACTCTTTCTATCAGTTATTTAAATTAATCTCTCTTCGCGGAAAATGAGCTCTTCAGGTACAGGACAGCCTCTTTGTTCTGTGCGTGGCGCGGGCAGAACTCATCCCATAAGCTCCTTCAAAAAAATCTTAGAGCTCCCTAATTTACCGCCGTAATTCCCTGCTGAGATCTTCACCAGTCCTTTAACATCTCGTACGCGCTCCATCGCTGCTCTCATCGCTTCCTTTACAGACTCAAGAGAAACGCCATTTATAACGATCTCTGGAATACAGGTTACACCGTCGGGGACCTTCGATCCGTTTATTCTCCGCTTTAACGTGGGGCAATAGAGGTGATTAGTCGTGGGGCCTATCTCCGGATAGTTCGTTTCAGGTTTAGAGCCCGCTGCGCAGATACCAAATGGCGTAATCGCTCCTTCTACATCGCTTATTGCAGCAACTGCCTTTTCACCCGCTTCTAAGGCGGACGCTACACTCTCGCAGAAGAACCAGAGGTTTCCGCCCATCACACCCTTCTTATAGCTCACATACCGTTCGAGCACAAATTCGCCCATCATTATCGGTACCACGATCACTTTCCTTCCAAACCTCTGCTCAATTGACTCGTAGCCATCGCCGCAATGCCCTATTCGATCCATGGTATCAATCCTCTCTGGCGAATCGAGCGCGTTGAAGACAGAGGTCGTGGGCACGACGAGTACCCCTTGCCTTATCCGTTTCGATAATTCGTATTCAAGCTTCTTTGGGGCACCTTCATCATAGTTCACCCATACTTGGATCAGTGCTCCTTTTCTCCCATCTGGCGTTTCTCGCTCCTTCAACCACCGCTCTATCCCGCCCTCTGACTCGCCAAAGACCGTCGAGGGCAATGCAGTAGCATTGTAAGCCGCTTGCTTCAATCTCGTCTCATCGCTCGCGGTTATGTAGAGTCCTACAACCAACCCATCAAATGCCTCACAATAGGTCGCTTCTATCTCCATTTTGCAAACGTTCTAATAATCTTTTCCTTATTGACTTATTTCTCTTTTTCGCAAACTGAAATAAGCCGTGAGGAGAAAATTTGGAGATGGGTGCTCCGTAATTGTTTAGCTGCAAAATCCTAAACACTAAATCCGAAATCCTAAACATGTGGGGCTCTGCCCCACGACCCCGCAAGCCCTGTAAGGGCTTAACCAAATACAAAATTCAAATGTCCAAAACATAAAGGTTTTGGTATCTATTCAGGTTTTTTTAAACCTTTCGTTTTAGCAAAAATCCGAAAAGAATAAGTAGAAGAAGCATAAATTGAATTT
>DYFG01000197.1 GCA_020725315.1 Nitrosotalea sp. | reverse complement strand
GCTTCCCTGGAGCCGGGATCTATTATCTACGGAGACCCTGAATTCGATGACAGGGTAAATTACCGCGATGCAGAAGAGCGAAAACTTTTTAAAAGGGTTTATAGAAAGGTGTTGCTGAGGCAATTAAATCATTTTTCAAAAGGAGAGATAGTGGGATTGTATGGGAAAAATAAAAGTGGGGATATTGGGTGCAACGGGAAGCGTAGGACAGAGGTTCGTGCAGCTCTTAGAAGGGCATCCCTGGTTTGAGTTCGGAGCTCTTTTCGCTTCGGAGAGAAGTGCGGGAAAGAGATACAAAGAGGTAGCAAAGTGGTTCCTTCCCTATGAGATGCCGGAGGAAGCGGCGGAAACAGTGGTGAAATCCATGGACGAGATAGGAGCTTCAGATAATGACGTAGCCATCATGTTCTCTGCATTGCCGGGACCAGTTGCAAGCAAAGTGGAGAAGAGCTGTGCACAGGCGGGCTATGTGGTTTCCAGTAATGTTGCGGTGCATAGAATGGAAAAGGACGTGCCTCTGGTCATTCCTGAGGTAAATGCTGACCATTTAGCTTTAATCGAGGTGCAAAAATCGATGCGGGGCTGGGATGGGTTCATTATAACGAATCCTAACTGCTCGGCAATCATGCTGACCTTGAGTTTGAAGCCTCTGATGGGATATGGAATAAAAGAGGTGCGGGTTTCAACGATGCAGGCGGTATCGGGTGCTGGATATGAGGGGGTGCCTTCGATGGCGATACTGGATAACGTGATTCCATTTATAGATCGGGAGGAGGATAAGATGGAGAGTGAGCCCCGGAAGATACTCGGGACGCTGGAAGGTTCGGAAGTAAAAAACGCACAGTTCACCGTCTGTGCCTCGTGCCATCGAGTCATGGTGATGGATGGTCATACCGAAGCGGTATGGGTGAAGTTCGAGGAAAGCGTGAGTGTAGACGAGGTAAAGAAGGCGTTTAAGAACTTCAGCAGCGATCTAAAAACACCTTTCGCTCCTGAGAAGCCCATAATACTGCGTGAGGAGCGGAATAGACCGCAGCCGAAGTTAGACCGGGACGCAGGCAGCGGGATGAGTGTATCAGTTGGGCGAGTAAGGGAGGGGAGGATGAAAGACGAAATAAAGTATATTGTAATGGGTCACAATACGATACGAGGCGCTGCGGGTGCATCCATAGTGAATGCCGAGGTGCTGGTGCAGCGTGGGTATATATAGTATAATATGGATAATGGATGATGGATGATGGATGAGGAAGAAGGCATGGGAGTTGAAGAGGATGTCAAATATATCGAGAAGTTCCTTTTTGAAGGCAAGGAATATATAAGGAGAGGCGATCCCACGCAGGCGAGTGAGAAGATTTACAAGGTTGTAGAGGAGTGTATAAAGCTTCTTGCGGAAAGAGAAAATTTACCGGAATATGTGGAAGCGGAAAGAGAAGGGAGATGGCGGAGCAGGCTTCTCGTGAAGGCAGCAGGAAGACTTGCCAGAGACCTCAGGAAGAGAGAGATAAAAGATGCCTGGGCAAGGGCTTTCAACGTGCATGTATGGGGTTTTCATGAAAATGTTCTTGGCGTTGAAGATGTGGAGCAAGACATCCCATACGTAGAATGGCTCATGAATTATGTAAAGAAAATTTGTTCCCCTTCGTTATCTTAGATCATCCCCCTACAAGTGCTTTGAGCTTCTGGCAAAACTTCTTTACATCATTGATATACCTTCTTATCAGGCTCTCCGGAAGCTTTGCCTCGTAAAAATTTTTATGGAGTGCATTTGCACCTGCCCATAACCTTCCTATCTCATCGTCTCCGCTCTCTTCAACGAGTTTACCCACGAAATTCCAGAGCTCCCAATGCGTCTCAAGTTCTTCTCCACTTTTCGCAGCAACTACTTTTACTATCTGTGAGGCTGCTCCCCAGAACTTCTCTGATGCCTGAATGAAATCCCCTTCGCCCATGAATCTCTCTCCATCACTTAGATACTTCTCACAGAGCTGCTTATGAATCTCAGCATTTACTTCGGGGTCAGCAATCCCGAGATAAGATACTAAAGCTTCCAAAATTGCCTCTTCTATACTTTCTTCTTTCCTTAAGCTCTTCTTCAAAGCCTCTGGGACCTCTATCTCAATTTTCATAGACACATTCTACTTATATTTATTTTAACTCATGAATAAGCTTTTCACCATAGCGCCATAAAAATATCATCAATTGTTGCAATCGTGAAAATCCCGGACAAAATTCTTTTCCGGTTTTAACCTCAAAAATTCCA
>DYFG01000196.1 GCA_020725315.1 Nitrosotalea sp. | reverse complement strand
AAAACGGGGATGAAAGAGGAATTTGCTACGAGGGAGGAGATGAAGAGGTTAGAGAACGAGCTCAAGGAGTTAAAAGCGAGGCTGGATGAGTGGAAGGGATTTTGGAGAGAAAGGGTGGTATATATCAGTATAATTGTAGGTCTGGTAATTGCATTTGTGACGAAAGTGATAGTAGCATAGGATTAAAATAGGAGGAAAAACAGGATACGAGGGGGTAAAAATAGAAATAGAGATGAAGAAGATAGGAATTCTCATGCTTATATCACTGATACTCAGTCTCAGCTTCGGTCCCGGACCCGTATATGCGCACCAGGCGGAGCAGATTGTTGTTAACTCCGCGGACTGGATTGACGTATATTCCGCAATGCTGTATGCCAACCTTAATGGTGTGGAGAGCAAATTCGTTAATAGTGATACGCAGGCGATGATCCTTACTTCGGTGCTCGACAGGACGAAAAGAATCCATCTTATAGAATCCGAGAGCAAGCCTATCATCGCAGGCTATAAAAGTACACTCGAGCGGGAAGGCTTCGATGTCGTCTCTGTAATGCACTCGAAGAGCGGTAAGTCGTTGAACCTCGAACTCGCATCGAGAATAGATACGAAGAAGTTCATCGTTATTGACGATTCCTATGGCTATAATGCCATCTCTGTTGCTCCTTATGCAGTTAAGTCCAATTCATGGGTTCTATTTGCTGATAAGGATAATATCAACGATGTTCACTCCTTCTTGAAGGGCAGAGGTGTTGAAATTGAAAGTATGATAATCTATGGACGTGTGGATAGAGCGGTCAAGGATAGGCTAAAGGAGTTCGCACCTGAGCTAATAGATGAGGGAAGCAGGTTCGACGATAATATCGAGATCGTTAAGCGGTATATGGCAATCTCACCTTCTTCTCAAGCTGTCTTAACGAATGGTGATTTTATCGAGGATGAAGTGGTGAGCGGAAGAAATCCGGTATTATTCATAGGCGTGGATAACGTCCCCGACCAAACAGTTTCGTATGTAAAGCAAAGCGGCATCAAGATTGGAGTGGTCATAGGCAACGAACTGATAAATTCAGCACAGAGGTTGAAAGAGCGAACAGGGATATACATATTCATGAAGTTCGGTCAGGGGAGGGCAACCACGGGCGGGTTCAGTCTAGTTGAGGAGCTCGATAAGTTTTACCTTCCACGGTATGAATTATCAATGGACGTTCTCTCTGTGAATTACAACGAAGCGACACAGAAGTTAGAGGTGTTGTATAAGAACGATGCAGTCGTTGGAATCTTCTTCACTTCTTCCATCGCCGTATATGCGGACAACGAGCGGATTGCAACGGTTGGTGACTCCATTCCAAAGTTCATTGACGCCAATACCGAATTCGGAGCCGCATACGAGATTGATATAGGCATGGGCTATCGAGATAAATTGCTCAAAGCAAGCGCGTATATAGAATATGGTGAAGCACCAAAGTCTTTAAACAAAGTATTGCAGAAGGATCTTGTTATTACTATCATAACCGTGCCGGATAATTCGAAGATAGAAATTAGTAAAGTCGTTTATGATAAAAATACCGAAAGAATCAAGGTGTATATACCAAACAGAGGCGATGTCCCCTGCTATGCATATCCGGAGGTTAAATTGATTGTGGATAGAGAGGAGGAGATATTGAGGGTAAAAGAGCCGATAAAACTGGATGTCGGCGATAATAAAGAGGCAACGTATAGAATTAAATTATCTGATGCTGATATTACAGACAATCAAGAGCAAGGTGTTTTCATACACACTCTCTATGGAGAGAGGAAGAATCTACTGGTTAAGAGCCTCAGTGGAACATATCCATTGGAGGTAACCGGTGGCATGCCAATTATTGCTATCACAATTGTGATGATCATCGCTGCGGTATTGGTCACTGGTTTATGGTTTGTGAAGAGATGGAGAAAGAAGAAATGATACGAAAAATAAGTAGTATATTATTCGTAATCGGAGTGGCATTGATGATAGCAGGTCCTATAATTTTATATACAGATGGTGAATCAGTGGACAATGCTGCAATCTCAGTGATTGTATCGGTATATGGATTGAACATCGCTCTCTTTTCTTTACTATGGAGTACTCTCAGGAACATGAATGATACACTAAGGGATAACAGTTATATGGTAAAAATGGGAATAAAGATGCTTGAAGAAGTTAGAGATGTGTTAAAAGAAGTTAGAGATATATTAAAGGGAAGATGAAAAGAAGTATAATATCAATACTGCTCATTGGAATACTCGTATTTGGAATGTTTCTGAGCGTTAGCCTCGCAAATACA
>DYFG01000195.1 GCA_020725315.1 Nitrosotalea sp. | reverse complement strand
AGTATATAGAGCGGCAAAAGAGAGATACATATAAAAATATTATTAATTTTAACACCCACCTTTGTACCATAAAAATCTGGTAATGCACCCTTTCGTAAATGCTGCAATGGACTTGATGAAACTCGTCAAGTAATGGCAGGTAAAAGAAGCGGGCTCGCAACTTTATGTCCGCTGTCGGTGGATTTACCGCCTCGCTTAGTCACTTAGCAGCAGATAAAGGAGAAAACGGAGATCCCTCAAATTACATTTAGCAACTTCGTTTGTCCGGGATTGTCAGCATGGATCTTGAGGGAGCTTTCATGGGATGGTCAAATGTAGATGAGTTAAAAGATGAGACACGCGGCGGAGAATTAAACAAACAGCTATAGCTTCAGGTATTGGTTGTATCATACCTTTATGCACATGTGGAATAGTACCCGTCACAAAAGGCATGTACAAATCTGGAGCAGGTTTGTCACCATCTATAGCATCCCTGTTGGCAGGACCTGCAATGAACCCTGCGGTTATCTTGTTAACAGCTGGTACTTTAGGGATTAAAATAGCATTGGCTAGGATCGTGGCAGTTTTCTCTATATCTGTTTAAAAGGCATGGATCCAGGAGCTGGTCTCACACTCATGGTTACAGCACCTATAATCAACTTGCCAGCGCTATTCATGGCTTAATCTGGAGTAGTATCTGCTATTTCTGCATCAGCCTATTCACTGCGTTGATAAATGCCTCTACTGAAGCCATCACAATGTCATCCCGCACACCTCTCGCTGTTACTCTTCTACCATCCTTTTCCACACCTACAATTACCTCTGCAAGCGCATTGGAACCGCCAGTTATCGCCTCTATCCTGAATTCCTTAAGCTCAATGCCACCACCTATTTCATCGCCTATTATCTCTTGAACCGCCTTTATCGCAGCATCTACCGGACCAACACCCATCTGCGCACTTATACATTCCTTTCCCCGCACCACCGCTTTCAGCGATGCTGTTGGTATCACGTTGTTCCCGGTCATTACCGAGAGCTCTTTGAGCGTTATCATTCGCTCATGCCGTGAAACTTCTCCTGTTACAACTTCCGCGATGGTGAACAGGTCATCATCAGTAACCTTTTTACCACTCGCGCCAAGTTCCTTTACCCTCTCAAGTATCTCTTCAACTTCTTCTTTCGGTGGAAACATTCCGATCTCTGACAATTTCTTCTCTATCGAGTGCCTTCCCGTATGCTTTCCGAGCACGATTCGTCGCCTATGTCCCACCATCTCGGGTGTCATTATCCCGGGCTCAAACGTGTCACTCTTCTCTATCACACCATGTGCATGTATTCCTGATTCGTGCGAAAAGGCATTCTCGCCCACAATGGGTTTCGTTATGGGAATTGGTATGCCGGTGAACCGCTCAATAAGCTTTGCGGTCTCGAATAAATATCCCGTCTTTATATTCGTTCGTAATCCGTAAATCGAGTTCAAGCTCATTACGGTCTCAACGAGGTCCGCATTTCCCGCTCGTTCCCCTATCCCATTCACCGATACCTGAACTTGCGAAGCACCTGCTTTCACCGCTGCCAAACTGTTCGCAACTGCCAGACCAAAGTCATTATGGCAGTGTATGCTAATCGGAACGTTCACAGCACGATCTATCGCCTCTACCAGCTTGAAGACGGAGAAGGGTTCACTCACTCCCACGGTATCGGGAACATTTAAGATATCTGCACCCGCCTCTTCCGCGGTTTTGAATAAATCAATCAGAAATTCCATTCTTGTACGTGTCGCATCCATCGCGGAGAAGATACACAAAAACCCGTGTTCCTTGACGTATCTCGTCATCTTATATGCTTGCTCTTTCACCTCTTCTTCGCTCATCTTGGTCGTGTGTTCACGCTGAATCTGGGAGGAGGGCACGAAGATATGGATCATATCAACCCCACAATCAATGCAAGCGTCAATATCCTGCGTTAAGACCCTCGCCAGTCCACATACCTTTGCTGAAAGCCCCTCGTTACCGATAAGCCTCACTACCTCCTTCTCATCCCTCGAGGTAATCGGGGTCCCCGCTTCTATGATCTCCACACCCAACTTGTCCAACTGCCGTGCGATCGTTCTCTTCTGCTCCATCGTGAACGAAATGCCAGGCGTTTGCTCCCCATCTCTCAGCGTCGTATCAAAGATTTCTACTCTTCCAGTACCCACATTACTCTGAGCGTCTCTTCCTTTCATCCTTTTCATCCTATCCATCCCATTTGAAGGCAGAAATAAAAGCTTAGTTAAGTAAATCCCCGTGTTATATTTATAAATTTAGTGGAGGTGAAGGTGAGAGCAAC
>DYFG01000194.1 GCA_020725315.1 Nitrosotalea sp. | reverse complement strand
AAAATAATAGTTTCCACACCGCAAATAATAGAAAACGATTTATTGAGCAATAGAATTGAGCTCCGCGATGTTGCACTGTTGATATTCGATGAGTGCCACCGGGCAGTGGGGAACTACTCGTATGTCTACATTGCAGAGAAGTATTTGAAGCAAGCGAAAGAGCCGTTGGTTTTGGGGATGACCGCCTCTCCGGGCAGTGATAAGGAGAAGATAAGGGAGATCTGCACGTCGTTAGGTGTAACAAGGGTCGAGAGCAGGACGGAATACGACCACGATGTAGCGCCCTATATATTCAAAAAGGACTTTGAATGGCGTGGTATAGAGGTTCCTGCGGAGATAAGGAAACTGAAGCGAATGTTAGACGAGGTATTAGAGGAACGGATAGGAGAATTACAAAAGCTTGGCTTTATAAGAAAGAAGAAGGGCATGGATATATCAAAAACAGAGCTTTTGGAGCTGAGGAAGATAATAGCAGCCCAATTGACGACCCATAAGCATGCGGACCTCTACAAGGCGTTATCGTTGCAGGCTGAGGTGTTGAAGATAAAGCATGCGATTGATTTGATAGAGACGCAGGGCGTTTTCGCACTGAGGAGATATTTTGAGCGGTTGAGGAATGAAGCACTCTCGCCGGAGGGGAGCAAAGCTGCAAAGAGATTGCTAAAGGATAAGAAATTCGTGGAGGCGATGAGCACCGTAGCCTCATACGAAGGAGAGCACCCGAAGCTGAACGCGCTGATAGAGATACTGCGGGAGGAGATCCGCGTTAATCCAAACCTGCGAATAATTGTCTTCGCTAACTATCGGGATACCGCGGAGATGATAATATCAGCGTTGCACGACGTGAATTCAGAAAAAGAGGGGATAAGGGCTGTTAAATTTATAGGTCAGGCGTCAAAGGCTGAGGATAAAGGATTGAAGCAAAAAGAGCAGGTAGAGATAATAAATAAGTTTAAAGAAGGTGTTTACAACGTTTTGGTTGCCACTTCGGTCGCTGAAGAGGGACTTGACATTCCTGCAACCGACCTCGTGCTCTTCTACGAGCCCATTCCTTCTGCGATACGAAGCATACAAAGAAAAGGGAGGACGGCGAGGAAAAAAGTAGGAAAAATAATCGTGCTTATTGCCAAGGGGACAAAGGACGAAGCTTATTACTGGCTGAGCAGGAGCAAAGAGCGTGAGATGCGGAGGAGGATAAGCGAGATGCGGATGATGGAGCGAGAAAGTGAAGGAGAAGAGAAGGAAGCGATGAAAGAATTAGCAGTCGAACCGCAAGGTAAAGAAAAAGAGGAGCAGAGGAGAATAACCGACTTTGGTGAAGAGAACTTAACCATTTTTGTGGACCCGAGAGAGACGAGATCAGGAGTGGCGAGGTTTTTGGAAAAAGCAGGGGTGGACCTGAAATTAAGTAATTTGGAGATTGGTGATTACGTTGCATCGGATAGAGTTTGCATCGAGCGGAAAAGAACGATCGATTTCCTGGATTCCTTGATAAATAAACGCAGGAATCTGTTTGAGCAGATTCATCGGATGAAAGAAGAGTATGAGAAGCCTGTGCTTATCATTGAGGGTGAATCAATCTACGGAGAGCGAAATGTGCATCCCAACGTGGTACGGGCTGTAATGACGAGCATAGTCGTTGACTTCTCAGTTCCTATACTACAAACGAGGGACGAAGCGGAGACCGCATCCTTGATCTATGCCATTGCAAAGAAGGAGCAAGTGCCACACAAAACGGAGGTGAATCCACATGGTAAGAAGCCTTCTGCATCGTTGAAAGAGCAGCAAGAATATATCATCTCTGCTCTTCCTACTATTGGCATCGTAACGGCAAGGAATTTATTAAAGCGATTTAAGACGATTGAACGGATCGTAACCGCCTCAAAGGAGGAATTGATGGAGGTTGAACATGTGGGTGAGAAAACAGCGGAGCAGATTAAGGCTGTGTTGAGTAAGGAGTATCAAGGGTAAGAGGCTTTGGTGAGGTATTTTATAAATATACTCAAAGCGAAGCGAGACGAATATAAAAGATGTGGTAACAACATTAATTGTAGTGTCCACAGAGATGTTGCCGCAAGTTTTATATAACAAAGATCTCAGATTAATCTTCAAAAATAGGAGGAGAAGAGATGGATCTCCCGTACAATTGGGACTTTATCCAGGATAACATTTCACCAGAAAAACTTGCGGAACTCCGCAGGAAATTCATGGAGGAGTGGTGTTCTGGTAAGTACACAAAAAAGCAAATGATTGAGAGATACCGGATGTCCGAACGAACTTTTCGCAGCACGAGGGAAGAGCAGAACGCGAAATTTGTGAATTTTGTAAACGATATGCGTGC
>DYFG01000193.1 GCA_020725315.1 Nitrosotalea sp. | reverse complement strand
TCCTGCTGGGTATCTATATCAGATACATGATGAACTATGGGCAGTTGTGATTTTGAGCGACATAAAGTGACATTGCAGGGCGCAGGGAAGAGCTTAAAAACGCCCAGAGTGGAATCTTTTGTCACCAAACTTTTGCACGAATTATAAAATACAGGCGAGTTTAGCTGTGAAAGGAACTTGTAGTCACATAATTAATCTGACACTTTGGCTTGACATCAAAGACTTCCTAATAGTATAATTGGCGTTCCTGCAAAAAGGTCAAAAGCCAGTGTTTAGCACCTTTTTCCGAAGCTAAATTAGGCGGCGAATTGATGAAAAATCTGGTTTTTGCAGTTCCGCCATAATTTCTATTAGGAGGTGGTGTTCATGCCATATTTGATTTATGATGCAAGGACTAAGTTTGAAATCGTTAAACGGGTTTGGAGAGGGGAAAAAGTTGCTCCCCTTTCCCGTGAATACAAAATCTCCCGTGACTCTATTCATCGCTGGATTAATGGAGTGATGGAGAGTGCTCTTAAGTCTCTTACTCCTTCAACCCCGGGACCAAAAGTAGATGCCCTTCGCAGGCTAGAGAACGAAAACGAAGAACTTCGCTCTTTACTTCAAAGTTTGCAAGGTAAATTAGATGAATTATCACATATATCACATTTAACTGTATCCTCTCGGCCTTTACCAGAGGTAAGACCGAGTCAGTGTCCCGAATGTAAAGGTAGCCATATCGTAAAGAATGGCACCTATATGGTTAAAGGTGAAAGAACCTCCCGTTCTTTGATAACTAAAGAAGAGGGTCTCATCCAGCGTTTTTGCTGCCGGGACTGTGGTGCTAACCTCTACCTGGTTAAAAAAAACTAGAGACATCCGGTTTTTCCTCCCTTACTATCCAGATTGAAGAGGCTTTGATTTTGGAGAATGGCCAGGAAGAAGATCCTCCCTTCGCTCCTATAGAAAGGGTGGAAGTATTCTCGGGAGGGAACTTTTGCTTCCGCCTTATCTCTGCCGAGAAACTCTTCCTTTCTATCCAGGAGAAGAAAGGTGTTCTCCTTCCTCAACCAACTAAAGATATTAGTTTCTCCAGTTCCTTCGAGGTTAGCTGCGGTCTAGATCCCTTTGAGGATTTTGTTCTCTCCGGGTTTCTGCCAATCTTCCTTGGTTTTCTCTTCAAACTCGGTGTCTTTGAAGTCTTTAAAGAGCACCTCCAGATGCCGATGAAGGAGGTCATCTATAGTTGCATTCAGAAAGTTGCCACCCTCATTTCATCAATTGCTGTTGGCTGCGAGGATATTCATGATATCAATGATAGACTTCTGCCCTATCCTTCTCTGGCTGGCCTTTTAGGAATGGAGCATTTCCCTGATCAGTCTCAGATTAACCGTTTCTTAAAGAGAATGGGGCTGAGAGAGATTCAAAACATTGATATTGTCTTTGAACTTCTCCTTAAAAAATACAGCCTCTTCAAGAAAAAAGAGAAAGTCGACCTCAATATTGATTCTACTGGCCTGGTTTGCTGGGGAGATACTTACCAGTTTAAGGCCAAAGGATATTTCCCCAACCATAGGGGGAAAGAAGGCTACCAACTCTCTCTGTGCTCAACTAATGAAGCGTTCTCAGAGGTCTTGAGTCTTATTTTAGATCCAGGTAATATCCATCTAGCCAGTCGCCTCTTTGATAACATATATCAGGCAGCAGAGATCCTGGGTTCCTTAGACCATATTGGGATAGTGAGAATTGACGGTATCTATGGAACCGGTCCAAATGTTGAGGCTCTCCTGGAACATGAACTTTCTTTCATGGTCAAAGGTAAGGATCCTCGTACTGCCTCCAATCTAGCTAAGGACCTCGTCTTTGAAGATTGGTACTGGGTTAACTCTACCACTGAGGTGGCTGAGATGGGCAAGATAAAGATTACCAACTGTAAGTATCCCGTGAGAACAATCCTTATCAAAGAGTTGAATACCAAGGGGAGGTGGATTTTCCGCCACCTCTATACCGATATTCCCAAAAAAGAGATGGATTGTGTAGAAACATTCACTTCCTACAACCAGAGGCAGAATATCGAAAGCTTGATCAAAGGAGACAAAAACGGTCTCTATATCACTAATCTCCGCACTAGGAGTTTCTTTGGGATATGGGCGTTTCTCTACTTTGCCTTTATGACCCATAATCTCTTAAGCCTCTTCAGGAAAGAGGTTCTCTCTGGTACTGGTCTGGAGTATTTAGGTGTCAAAGAGCTGACCGGGAAACTAATGAACATCCCGGCTAAATTTCAAAGAGATGAGAGTAAGATAAAACTCCTTTTCCCTTTCTATCATCGTTATAGTCGAGCCTTTATCGAGGGTAAATCAGCATATTTAGA
>DYFG01000192.1 GCA_020725315.1 Nitrosotalea sp. | reverse complement strand
ACATGAGGTGTAAAGGATGAAAATATGTATAATAGCCGATACCCATCTATTCTCCTCAGAGATAGGAGGAAATTGGTCAGAGGATAGTTTCATCATTTTTAAGGAAAAGATTTTACCAAAAGTGAAAGACAAAAAACCAGATGCAGTTATATTTCTTGGGGATATATTGGATCCCCACTCCGGAAGAAGCGACCCAAGATGGTCTAAAGGCGATGAGGCAAGTGGAAAATTCGTGGAAGCTCTCAAAAAGACAGGCATCAAAAATTCTTACGCCTTGAGAGGGAATCATGATTATTTTGAACCTTTAAAAAATATCTCTGAAATGGAAGGACCTGTATTTATCGAGGACAATTGGCGCAAACTTGGAAATGCAGCATTTTATTTTTTCTCTTCAAAATATCCTAATCTGCAAAAAGCTGTAGATGATCTAAAGTTGATTCCAGATGCAGATGCTAAAAATAAGATACTGCTTATGCATGAAAATTTGAGCATTCGAGGAGCCGATAACATACCAAAAGAGGTTATGAAGGAAGTCTCTAAGAGATTTGAGATGATATTCAATGGTCATCAGCATGTTTATCAACAACTTTATGATAATGTGTGGTGCCTTTCTTCAGCACTTCCCTGGCGACCTGGATACGGAAATAGCGATATAGAAATTAATTGGAAAGGTGAGGAACTAAAAATAAAAGAGAATAGGGATAAATTTGGTTTTTATATCATAGACGTCGAGGAAAAGCATCTCGAATTTATACCAGTAGATATAGGATTGAGAATAATAACCGCACGATTACATTTTTCAGATGATGATGCAACTGAAGTTAGAGAGAAATTGATAGAACTTTCTAAGTTATTGCCCACCAAATTTGAGCCCGAAAAGAGCATTCTCAGAGTTTATTTGGAGGGCACGCTAAAAGAGGGATATGAAAGGATAGACGTGGGTTTTTCAGACATTGAAAGTAGATATTATTCGAACTTTTATGAGGGGGGAAGTAGGAATATCTTACGTGTAGAAAATTTAAAAGGAGGTGGAGCGTACTTGAGCAAAGAGGATTTAAGATATGTGTCGGTAGAAGAGGCATTAAAACAAATAGAGTCCGATGCCCCAGAGGTAAGAGATTTTTACAAAGAGGTATCTGACCTGATAGAGAAAAAGACATTTGATGGAGATGCACTTATTGAGAGAATCAAAAACTCTAAGATACTAGGTGATGTAAAATGATCTTCGAGTCATTAAAAGTAGAGAATCTTATGGGATGCAATCACGAAATAGAGTTTGACCAAAGATATACTGTTATTATCGGTGATAATAGACAGGGTAAGACTTTGACTGCAAGGCTAATAATGTTAGCCTTATATGGAACAGGTAAAAAGGAGAAGGAACTTCATGATAGTTGGAAGCTCAGACCAGAAGAGTTGCTACCAGTATCAGACAAAGGTTCGGTGGAATTGGTGCTCAAAGCGGGAGAAAGGAGATATAAAATACATAGAGAGTTTGGTAAGAGGAGCAAAGTTGAATTTTATAGAGAAGAAAAAGGTTCGTGGGAGCTGGATTATAGAAAAGATGCAGAAGTGAAAACTGGACTTGAGGAGGACGTTGGTATAACGCCGGGATTGATGAATGTTGTTATGTCGAATGAGCAAAGTTTGATTGGAGCAATATCCTATGACGATAAATTACAAGCCAGCGTTTGGGAAGGGTGGAAATGGAGAGCAGAGATAATAAGGGAAAATATCAAAAAGGCAAGGGATAAATGTGCCAGAGAAGGAAGTAACCTAAGGGGGGAGATAGAAGAACTGCAAGGAACTGTCAAATCAATTTTGGGAAGATGGGTTGAAAAAGGCATTTCCTCAAAGGATGAAGTGGAAGAGGGCGTAGATGAAGAAACTCTTGTGGCAAAACTTGGGTCAATAACAGAGGCATTAAAAGATATTGGCGAAAGAATTACACACTATTCGGAATTTCATGATGAATTGATTAAATTGGATGATTTGGAGAGTAAAAGTGTAATAGAGCATATAATAAGTATTTGTAAGGAAAAAGAAGAATTTTTAGATGAAAAGGAAGATATTGGAAGTCTGAAAGCAAAATGCGAAAATTATTCAAAGACATTAGCTGATGTTTTGGATAAAGGTGGAAAGGAGGGGATTCAGAACCAGATTAGAGGTTTAGAAGATGAAGAAAAAAAGCTTAGCTCTGCTAAAGGATTAAAAGGAAGGAAGATAGAACCACTCAGAGCTGAATGTGATGTTTACTCTCCAGAAGATGGAGAAAATTTAGTCGTCCAAATTCCTGATGAAGTAGCTACTAAGTTCAAATACGAAGAGATTGCTGGTGGTGGGATAGTAGTGCCATA
>DYFG01000007.1 GCA_020725315.1 Nitrosotalea sp. | reverse complement strand
TAATACGTGCAAAACGGCGCTTGCGTGCAGGGAGGAGTCCATATATGGATAAGCGGAGCGCATCCACCAAGCATCGTTCGGTAGATGCGCTGCGCTTATCTACCCTACAGGACTGGACTCCCACAAGGCAGCAGCACCTTCTGTTGTGGGAGCCTGATTTTTGGCCATGGAAGGCCTTATGTGGCGAGAGGACAGGAAGTCCGAAGCCACCATCGGGCGAAAGCGGCAACCGGACAGGCCCCCATCGCCCGGCAAGCCGGACTCCCACAAGGCAGCAACACCCTCTGTTGTGGGAGCCTGATTTATCGGGCGAAAGCGGCGCCGGAATGGTCGCCATCGCCCGGTAAACCGGACTCCCACAATGGGGACGAGTAGTTACTTCGGAACACTCATTCGCCTATTCCACCACCGAAGGAACACTCTCCGCTTCCTGCTCCAGGTGTACCCAGTCCACAATTTCACCACTAGGGGCGTAGCCGGAGACCAGCGTCTCCATCATCCGCCGGATGAGGCCGACATCATTCACATTCAGGGCCATATCCAGGGCGTTCAGCTTCGCCTCCAGTTCCCCCCAGGGAATGAAGTCCTCATGGGCCTTCATGATCCTCGGGTGCGAGGTCGGCTTGGGGTTGTCGCCGATCAGAAGCTCTTCGTAGAGCTTTTCACCGGGCCGCAGGCCGGTGATCTCGATCTCGATATCGCCATCGGGATTCTGCTCGTCCTTGACCGTCAGGCCCGACAACTCAACCATCCGCCGCGCCAGATCCATGATCTTCACCGACTGCCCCATGTCCAGCACAAACACGTCCCCTCCTTTGGCCATGGCCCCGGCCTGAATGACCAGCTGCGCAGCCTCCGGAATGGTCATGAAGTAGCGGGTGATCTCGGGATGGGTCAGGGTAATCGGGCCGCCGTCGCGAATCTGTTGGCGGAACTTCGGCACGACTGAGCCTGAAGAACCCAGCACGTTGCCGAAGCGCACCATAGCAAATCGGGTCCCCCCTCTCCCGCCGGCAGAAGGGACAGGGGGCTCCACAGCCAGCGCCTGCAACGCCATCTCGGCCAGTCGCTTGCTGGCACCCATGATATTGGTAGGCCGGACGGCCTTGTCGGTACTGATCAGCACAAAGTCGGCCACGCCGTTTTCTGCGGCCGCCTGCGCCGTGCGCAGTGTGCCCAGCACATTGTTCTTGATGCCCTCGGCCGGGTTGTGCTCCACCAGCGGCACATGCTTGTAGGCCGCCGCATGGTAGACCGTATCCGGGTGCCAGGTGGACATGATCTCCTGCAGCCGGTCACCATCCTGCACCGAGGCCAGCAGGGGAACCAGCACCACCCCATGTCCGGCGAGCTTTTCCTCCAGTTCCTGGTGAATGGCGTAAAGCGCAAACTCGCTCTGCTCGATCAGCAGCAACTTGGCAGGCCCGACGGCAAGGATCTGACGACAGAGTTCGCTGCCGATCGATCCCCCCGCCCCGGTGACCAACACCACCTTGTTGACGATGTTCTTGGACAGCAGAATGTGGTTCGGCGTGACCGGCTCACGGCCCAGCAGATCATCAATGTCCAGCTCACGCAAATCAGAAATGCTGACCTTGCCCTGCGCCAGATCGATCATGCTGGGCAGCGTGCGCACAGAAACCGGCACACCACGAATCTGAGCCAGAATTTCGTTCCGGCGCTTGCGACCAATGCTCGGCATCGCCAGCAGCACATCGCTGACTGTCAGTGCCGACACGAGGTTGGCCAGATCGCCCGGATTGTAGATGGGCTGACCATTCAGCACATGACCATGCAAGCGATCATCATCGTCCAGAAACCCGACCACCTGCATTTCATGACTGTTGGCCATAGCCATAGCCAGCTGCCGACCGGTTCGCCCAGCGCCATAGATAAGCGCCTTGGGGCGAGAGGCATGTTTCAGAATGCTTTGGTAACGCTCGCCCAGCCATACTCGGGCCAAAGCGCGAGAAGCCCCCACGAACAGCAGGAGGAGGATGGGCTGGATGATGCCGACAGTACGGGGAACACCAGCGACACCAATCGCCGTAAAGATCGACGCATACAGCAGCCCGTAGATACCCACGGCTCGGGCAACCGCCAGCAATGCCGGCCAGCCGCTGTAGCGGAAAATGGCACGATACAGCCCCGAGACAATGAAGATCGGCAACGCAATGCCGATGGATGCCCCAACCGCCCACAAAGCATTGCCTGACAACGAGACAAACTCACCCAGTCGCAGATAATAGGCAAGCCAGACGGTGATAACACAAAGACTGAGGTCAACCGAGACGGCGACAAAACGCTTTGCCGGCCTCGGCAAGGCCAGGATTGGAGCGGCAAGCTTAAACAGAGGCAATTTCATAGCATCAAGTCCCCTGAGTCCTCAGAACATCCTTTTGTTTCAATGCGAAACTCCGTCTCTCGACATGACCTTCAGCGCCGTCAGCCAGAGAATCTTTAAATCAAAGCCGAGCGAGCGTCTCCGCAGGTATTCAACATCGAGTTGCACTTTTTGGGGAATCGGCAGCTCATCTCTTCCGTTAACCTGAGCCCAGCCGGTGAGACCCGGCACAAGCTCGTGCACGCCGGCCTCAGTACGCAAACTGATCAAGTCATCTTGATTAAACAATGCAGGTCTCGGCCCCACAAAGCTCATATCGCCCTTGAGGATGCTCCAGAGTTGAGGCAGTTCATCCAGGCTGGACTTGCGTAAAAGCGATCCAATAGGCGTCAACCATTGATCCGGATTTTCCAGCAGATGCGTAGCAACCGCAGGCGTGTCGATTCGCATGCTGCGGAACTTGGGCATTTTGAAGATACGATTATGCCGACCCACACGGTCGCTCCAGTAGAGCGCCGGGCCGGGGGACGTTAGTCGAACGGCCAGCGCCACTATCAAGATAGGCAGGGCCAGAACAGCAGCGGCAAACACAGCCATCAACAAGTCAAACAGCCGCTTCATCCACGCAGCCCTTGAGCTGCCCATCGCAAACCTTCATCAACTGTCAAGGGAGGCTTCCAATCCAGCAATTGCCGGGTCTTGCTGATGTCCACCTGCAAAGAACCGCAAAGCCTCTGGTAAATACCGGGCTTGTTGACCATAGCAGCACCAAACCTGAGTAATCCCGGAGGCACAAAAAACAGGCGGGCAGGTTTGCCCAGCGCCAGCCCCATGCGCTTTAGCAAATCGGCCGTTGACAGGTCTTCACCATCACTCACCAGGAAAGTCTGATTGGCGGCCGCAGGGTGGTTCAAGCAGGTCACGATAAGATCAACCAGGTTGTCCAGCGCGACCAGACTGCGTCGGTTATCGGTGACAGCCGCCAGCGGCAATGGCACCCCCCGGGCCAACCAACGCATCATGGCAGCAAAATTGGCTTTCACCCCTGGCCCATACACAAGCGGCGGTCGAATGACGACCACCTCCATACCCGTCTGTTCCGCCACTCTTCGAAGCGCCAATTCAGCCTCATGCTTGGAAATCCCGTAGGGATCTTCTGGAGCCGGCGGATCGTCGGCAGAAAAAGAGCAACCCGGTTGGGTCGATTCGCCATTCACCTTGATGGAACTAAGAAAGACAAAACGCTTCACCCCGGCGGCCGCCGCCTGTCGAGCCAGATTCACTGTGCCGTCCACATTCGTGCGACGAAATTCATCTAATGGATCGGCAGCCCGCTCATCCATGACGTGCACACGAGCGGCGAGGTGAACGATACTCTGAACGCCATTTAACGCCGCCGCCCAATCGATGGTGGCATCGATACTCTCAACAATTACTGATTCGACACCGGTCAATTGCTTGAAGGGATCACGAACAGCAGCACGTACCGGCAGACCAGCCATCCTCAGCGTATTACACAGGGCGTTGCCAACAAAGCCGTTTGCTCCCGTAACAAGAATCACAGCCCACTCCGCTTGCTGCTATTCCTGATGACCATCTCATCAATCCACATTTCCAGGCGACTCATTAGTGCAGTCCGGTCGAACTGAGCAGCGCAAAAGCGTCGACCGTTCTCCCCCATACGGCTCCGTATCGTCTTGTCCAATGCAGCGAGTTTTGTCACATTTTCAGCTAGGGCTAGCCCATTCCCCGCTGGGGACACAAACCCCGCCTCAGCATCAGCCACAATATCAGCTCCTTCTCCATCAAGCATTGCCAGTATGGGAATGCCTGCGCCAAAATAGGCCTGCATCTTCCCAGGAATAGTCAGAGCAAAGATAGGGTCAGCCTTAAGGCTCACCAGCAGCGCATCAGCGTGCGCAAAAAACGCGGGCATGCGCTCCAGCGGATGACGCCCCATCATCAAGACATTACCTGTCAATTGGCGCTGCTGAATCTGAGCAGAGACCCAATCTGACATACGACCATCACCGACGATGACCCAGCGTATGTCGTCACGCGCCCGCAACACTTCGGCAGCTTCGAGTATGGCGGGAAAGTCCTGTGCCTCACCAATGTTTCCTGCAAACATGACAGTAAACATCCCGGGGGCCGGTGGAATTTCTGTGGCGGGTTCGACCGGCAGTTCTGATCGGAACACATCATCCGCCCAAGCCGGAAAGTACTCAATCCGTGCCTTCTCGGGCGCATACCGGGCGATATTCCCGATGAAGCTTCTGGATTGGGCCAGAATCAGATCACAGCGCCTGTAGATCCAACTCACCAAATGACCAACCCATCGCAGTAGCCTTTCGGAATTGACAACTCCCACAGCCTTCAGGGTTTCTGGCCATAGATCCAAAACCCAGAACGCCATCGGCGCACGCTTGGCTGCGCGCATGACAGCCCCGGGGATACCGATTGTGATTGGAGAAGGTTCATAAACCAGCACTGCATCAAACCCTTTTCCGCGCAGCTTCCACAACCCCAACACCGAGGCGCTAAGGGCAAACGATAAGTAATTCAGAATGAGGCGCACCCCGCCTCGACCCCGCGGCAGCAGGGGAACCCGTAGCACGCGCGCTCCCTCAAAACTGGCATATTGCTTCGGGTTCTGTCGAAAATCACTAAACACTTTCCCGGCTGGGTAGTTCGGCCACCCGGTAAGAACCGTAACGTCATGCCCTCTGTCACGAAAATCAGCCACCAGCTCGTTAATTCTGAAATTTTCCGGCCAGAAATATTGAGTCACCACTAAAAGGCGCATAGCGGCGATATCAATATTTTTTCCAGACCACCCGATTAACGTAATCGGTGTAGCTATGGATAATCCGCACCACCTTATCGGATACGTTAGGCATGCTGTAATCCGCCACCTGCCGCAGCAGGCGTTCCTGTCCACGCGGCTGACCGTCGAGGATGGCCAAGGCCTGTATGACGCGCTCCACCTCCAGCCCAACCATCATCACCGCCGCCTCTTCCATGCCCTCCGGTCGCTCATGCGCCTCGCGCAGATTCAGCGCAGGAAAATTCAGAATTGAAGACTCCTCATTGATCGTCCCGCTGTCCGACAACACCGCCCTGGCTGCGAGCTGAAGCTTGTTGTAGTCCGTGAACCCCAGAGGCTTGAGCAGCCTGACATGGTCATTGAACTTTGCCCCGGATGCGTCAATTCGCTTCTGTGTTCTGGGATGCGTCGAGACGATGACTGGCAGGCTGTAGGTCTCTGCCATGGCGTTGAGCACGTCCACCAGCTTGCCGAAGTTCTTGTCGGACTCGATATTCTCTTCGCGATGCGCGCTCACCAGGAAAAACTGTCGATCTTCAAGCCCAAGACGCCCCAACACATCCGAGGCCTCTATTTCCTCCCTGTAATGCATCAGCACTTCGTTCATCGGGCTGCCGGTTTTGATCACCATGTCCGCCGGCAACCCCTCCTTCAGCAGGTACTCGCGAGCAATTGAGCTGTAGGTGAGGTTGATGTCCGCCGTATGATCAACGATACGGCGATTGATCTCCTCCGGCACCCGCATATCAAAGCAACGATTCCCCGCCTCCATATGGAAGATCGGAATCTTACGACGCTTGGCAGGCAGCACAGACATGCAACTGTTTGTATCCCCCAGCACCAGCATGGCATCCGGCATTTCCTTGGCCAACACCGCATCCATAGCAATGATAACCTTACCGATAGTTTCCGCGCCGCTGCTCCCCGCGGCATCCAGGAAGTGATCAGGCTTCCGTATCCCCAGATCGTCAAAGAAAATCTGGTTCAATTCATAGTCGTAGTTCTGGCCGGTGTGTACCAGCACATGATCACAGTACTTATCCAACCGCGCCAAAACACGTGAGAGACGGATGATCTCAGGCCGCGTGCCTACCACAGTCACGACTTTAAGCTTTTTCATATCCAACCTTGTCAGACTTCACGAGGAATACAGTCAGGACGCCGACGATCGAAAACTTCGTTGGCCCACAGCATCACCACCACCTCAGAATCTCCAATATTGGTGATGTCGTGCACCCAGCCCGGTATGGTATCTACTACCTGTGGTTTGTCACCAGACACCGTTACCTCGTAAGTCTCACCCGTAATCAACTGTCGGAAACGCATTCGTGCAACGCCGCTGGCAACCAAAAACTTCTCCGTTTTGGCGTGGTGATAATGGGAGCCTCGCGTCACCTTTGGATGCACGGTAAAGAACGAAAACTGCCCACAATCAGGCGTCTTGAGCATCTCAACAAATACACCGCGTTCATCACCATACTTCGGTAGATCGTAGGTAAAACGTTCAGGTGGCAGATAACTAACATAGGTGGAATAGAGCGCACGGGGAAGTGCTGCACCAACCCGCTCCGAAACCAAGGTGGTACGGCAATTCCGGAAGGCAAGTATCTGCTCGGCGAGCTCGCCCAATGTAATAACATACTCCGGAGCAACCTCACCCCAGGCCAAGCCAGATTGAGGGTACTCCAGAACACGGATAAATTCGTCAATCACATCATCGACATAAACGAGACGCAAACTAGCTGCCGCATCGTTGATCTGGATCGGCAGGTCACGAGCAATATTGTGGCAAAAGGTAGCAACCACCGAGTTGTAGTTTGGCTTGCACCACTTGCCAAAAACGCCCGGCAAGCGATAAATTACTGAGGGGTTGCCCGTCTCGCGGGAAAATGCCTCGACCACTTGCTCTGCAGTACGTTTACTTTGACCATAGGGATTGTCGCGCTCTATCTGCGTGGACGATGCCAGAATCAAAGGGATAGACCGCTCTGTCGCTCGAATCATCTCGCATAGTGTGCGGGTAAGCTCCGTGTTGACCCGGGTAAAATCGGCAATATCAACAGGTCGATTCTCGCCCGCCAGATGCACAACCGCATCCGCCTGCGCAACTAGAGCAGCAAGTTTCTCTTCGCTGTCGCCGCGGGCGAACTGCAGCACCTCAGTGTCTGCCAACTCTCCCAGACGAACAACGAGATTTTTGCCAATGAAGCCGCGAGCTCCTGTAACTAAAATACGCATTTTTTATCCCAGCCGAATCACTCTTCGGGCTCGATATAATCGCCTCGTGCAGCCGCCTGCATGAATCGCAGTTTCATCAGCAACGCCTGCATACCATCGACATCCAGCCGATTGGTGTTATGCGAATTATATTCAACCGCCTCGGATATCTTGACCTCACCCTGTTCAATAAACTTGCCATAGTTCAAGTCACGCAAATCAGGAGGCACACGGTAATAGCCACCCAAATCTTCCGCGGAAACCATCTCCTCACGACTGAGAAGCACCTCAAATAATTTTTCGCCATGGCGCGTACCAATAATATTGACATCGTGCTCGGACACACCCAACAGACGCGTCAATGCTTGCGCCAAGGTCTCTATAGTGGCTGCTGGCGCCTTCTGCACATAAATATCTCCAGGATTACCATGCTCGAACGCATATAGAACCAGATCCACTGCATCATCCAGCGTCATCATGAAACGAGTCATGTGCGGGTCAGTGATAGTAAGCGGCCTCCCAGCCTTAATCTGTTCTACAAACAATGGAATTACCGATCCACGCGAGGCCATCACATTGCCGTAGCGAGTGGCACATATCACCGTGGAATTGCTGCTGCGCGACTTGGCGACGATTACCTTCTCCATCATCGCCTTGGATATACCCATAGCATTGATTGGATATACCGCCTTATCGGTACTCAGGCACACCACGCGTTTCACCCCGCAGTTAATAGCCGCTTCCAGCACATTTTCCGTGCCCAGGACATTGGTCTTCACCGCTTCCATTGGGTGAAATTCGCACGACGGCACCTGCTTAAGTGCCGCGGCATGGTAGATATAATCCACGCCCCGAACTGCATTCAGGACAGACTGATAATCACGCACATCTCCGATATAAAATTTCAATTTCGGATTATGGTACTTCTTGCGCATGTCATCCTGTTTCTTCTCATCGCGACTGAGTATGCGAATCTCGCGTAGATCGGAATCGATAAAACGGCGCAGCACGGCGTTACCAAAGGAACCAGTGCCACCGGTAATTAGAAGAACGCTGTTACTGAACATAAGCCCGATTTTCCTGACAATTCAGATTAGTGTTATACCAAATCCGTAGCGACGGCACATACCGCATCTTTCTCTACGGGAGTCGGATATTGAATCAAAACCGCGCGATACTTGCCCTTGAAGACAAACAGGCTGCCGGCTGCGGCACCGATAATGCCGTAGCGCCTTATCAAACCCTCTATATCGGTGAGAGTGCCCGCCCCGCCCAGCACCGACAGCGGGACACTGACGGCGTCGCGAACTTGATCAATTAGCGCGGTGTCATACCCTTCCATCATGCCATCCTGGTCGATCGAATTGACCAAAATCTCTCCCGCCCCCAGCGATTCGGCCTTTCGCGCAAAGTCCACCGGACTGAGGCCGGTTGCACGGCTTCCGTTGTGGGTGAACACCTCGTAACGTCGAAGCAGACCAGTTTTTCTGACATCTAGCACAACCACAATGCTCTGGTTTCCTACCCGCTGTGCTGATTGAGAAATCAGTTCCGGCGTCTGGATAGCTGCGCTGCTAATCGCCACCTTCTCCACCCCTAGGCTGATGATTCGCTCAACCTGCTCAGGCGTTTTCACACCGCCGCCATAACACAGAGGCATGCGGCACTCGGCCGCAAGATTAGATATTAGGGAGTAGTCTGGCTCACGCCCAAGAACGGCAGCATCGATATCAGTGACGATTAACTCGTCGACTTCTTTCTCGTTGAAAATACGAACTGCATTGATCGGATCACCAACATATTTCGGCTCAGAAAAACGGACCGTCTTAACCAAACCACCATTATGAATCAGAAGACAGGGGATAACTCGCGGACGTAGCATCGTTTATAACTCGGCAAAATTTTTCAGCAACTGGACTCCCCAATGGTGACTCTTTTCTGGATGAAATTGCACCCCGAATATATGTCCATTGCAAACTGCCGAGGTAAATATCCCGTTGTAATCGGTAGTAGCCAGCATTTGAGCTGGGTCGCCCGGCGAAAAATAGTAAGAATGAAGGAAATAAAAACGTGGCGACTCCAGCCCCCTGAACAAGGCGCCCGATGTCGGAACAACATCATTCCACCCCATATGGGGCAAGTGAGTCTTGTGCCAGAATTTACTTTCGTCGAAACGCTTTACTTCAGCGTCAAACCACCCCAATCCTGACTTAGCACCCTCATCACTACGTCGAGCCATCATCTGCATACCAACGCATACACCCAGCACCGGTCTATGTTGCGCCAGCACCAAATCATCAAGTGCAGCACGCATACCTGAAGCATCTAGCTTAGTCATAGCCCAGTCGAATGCACCCACTCCGGGCAGTATAATTTTTTCGGCCCCCGCCAATTCATCGGCGGACTGCGCGACCCGAACAGGAATATTCAAGCGTTTGTAGATATTTATAAAGGCCTGAATGTTACCCAGACCGTAATTAACCAAGGTGATCATCAGAAAGCGCCACCACGACGACCAATTTTTAGCGTCGAAACAGTTTTTTCTATAAGACTCAGCAATCTGTGTTGATTGCGATAATTCCAGTAATACTTCTTTGGCATCTCATGATAACCACGCAATTCATCCGGCGTGATGCCGAGTTTGGTAGCAATATACGCGAAGTCTTGCTCTATAGTTTCAGGGTCATAGGGAGGCTTATTAAGCTCCTCCAATGCTTCCTCTCGGGTCATCTGCCCCGTTAAGATCAAACTTGAAAACTGATTTCGCCTCACATCAAAGCCAAAACGGGTTGGCAGCCAATACCCCTCATAAAATCGAGTAAAACGGGATTCGAAGTGCTTTTGCGGATAAGGCTTCCAGCCATATTCTTTTGACAGCAATTCAACCGCCAACTGTTTCGTATAAGGCATGAAATTAAGTGGTTTGAATACCTTGACTCCTTTGAGGTACCGCAGATAAATCTTGTGGCGGAAAACCGAACTAAAGGGGTAGGTTTTCATTGGCACTGTGCCGAACTGACTGATTATGTCGCGGATATGCACCATATCGGTGCCCCAATAATAGTATTGGTACGGCATGACGACGCATTCCGTTGATACGTTGCCACCATTAAGAATTGTCTTAATGCCATACTTCTCTGCGAACTTGTATAGCACAGCGATAAACGCATGGTCCTGCGGAATATCAATGTGCGGCACACCTGACTTGAACCATGCCAACTGGAAGTCCTTCATCTCTTCCCAGTTGATGACCTCTGTGTAAAGATCCAGCTCAAGTTTATCCACCAGCACATGAATGTTATGGACTGCCAATTCCGAATTCCAGCCACCATCTACATGGAATACCAGTGGCCGTAAGCCGAACTGTGTAACCATCGTGTGCAGCATATAGGAACTATCAACTCCACCACTTAGGCCCAACAGACAGTCGAAATCCAGCCCCCTGCCTGCATTCTTAATTGCATCGACGTGTCGTTCGAGCTCGAGTCGCCCTTGCTCGTCCGGGTGCCAATTTGGTGTCACTACCTTCTGAAAATCCCAGTAATAGTTAGATATTCCATCCTGATCGAAAGTAATCATGGGATCGGATGTATCCATCACTGTCTTGGTGCAAATTTGATAAGCCATAATGTCCACGTTCAGTAATATCGGCATATTCAATAAATAGTCACATGCGAAACGTACCGCATAATGCTAGCAACTATTGCTCGCGTCGCTCCGAGTCTTTCTGGGCACCCGTATGAGCATAGGCATGTTCGGCTACTGTTCCTTACCCTTTGGCCAGCACATTTCTGTTTGCTATATAAGCCAAAGTCAACAAATACACGAACTCTTGAAAGTGAGTTTGGAAAAGAGAAAGCGAGAGAAAAATAATGAATACGATTTTATCCTGGATATCTTTGATATGAAAAAAAATTTGCGCCAAAAACATTAATAAAAATATGGTACTTAGGAGGCCATACCTTAGGGTATTTTCCAGAATAAAATTGTGCGTATGTGGCCACAACAGCAGCGGTTCATAGTTCAAATATGCGCTTGAATAAAGCTGTTCTAATGTACTACCACCAAAGCCAAAATACGGCTTTTGCTGAATATATGACATCGTATAGAAAAATATATCCACTCTATCGCCAACATACGTATAACTTTTCCCCATTAACCCAGCATAGTGAAAGTACCCATAGAGAGAACCTAGTAACGCGAGCATGAATACTGGATTCAGTATTACCCTGATGACAGACGCCTTATATCGAAAAATAAACACTGTCAGAAGAAGAGCAATCATGGCGAGTAAAGCCGCCCTGGAAAAGGTCAGCACAATGCCGGCAGAGATAGCTAGTAAAAAAACTGGATTCTTGCTTTTTTTTAGTCCAATCCAAAATGCGAGCAACAGGGGTATGGCTATGGAGTTTGGCCATGATGGGAAAGTACCGCCCCCCCAAGCCTTAGCGCTCTGAGTCAACCAATCCACATCACTTATCAGAAAAAAGGCGTAGGCAAAAAGAATCAGACAAGCGAGGCAGACAGAGAAAATAAACACATGCTCTTCGAATGACTCTTTGATAATCAAGAATGGCGCCATAAATATGGCCATATTAAATATAAATATGACTTTTATAGCATTTCTCAGAATATCGCTTTCGTTATTAAATGCATATAGAAAAAACGATGTAAAGCATAACGCTATGTAAACAAATATAAAGAATAGGCGCCAATCTAAAATAATTTTTCTTTCTTTCAACAAGAATAGAGCGAGGATTTTAATTGCGTAAACAATATTTAGAATCTGCACCCCCTTGACCGCAAAAGAAAAAACATAAAAAAAAGGGATCAATAACTTATCGAACATCATGAGTTCAGCTTTGGAGAGCAACCGTTAACGAACTTATTAAAGTTCACCTTTGCAATCCTGAACGCAATCTCCGCCAGCATTCGAACGAAAATCAATCTCGACACTAATTTTATATGAAGTGGGCGCGAGATAATGCTGGCATTGTTGCCATGTATCCGACGGTATAAAGTATACCCCTCAAAATGCCTATTTCCGCCAACCATATTGCCGACAAACGCAACCCACAAGTCATGTGACTCAACATACTTTGGAATAGGCAATATCAGATCAATAAGGTCACGTGAAAATGCCATAGCACAACCAAAGTACTTCGCTTCGCCCAAAAAAATGCCAAGAATATTTTTGAAGTATTTTTCAGAGTCTATATTCTTTACTAAATCATGGCCGCTGTATCGAATCTCCTCACCCGACTCATTTATGTAGTGCGAATTACTTGACAGAACGACGCTCTCGTTATTTGAAAATAACGCCAACATCTCATCAAGCCTGCCATTAACCCAAACATCATCCTGGTCTGAAAAAAAAATAATGTCATTGCGAGACAAGGAAACCGCCTTACCAAAGGCAGCCACATGACCTCGATTTTTATCAAATGTTTCAAGTCTAATTCTTTTGTCGGCAAAGGAGCGAATACTGGAAACCGTGTTATCAGTAGAGCAGTCATCAACGACAACTAATTCATCTTGATCAGATATCTGAGAAAGTATTGAATCAAGCTGTTGCTTTATAAAGCGCTCCCCATTATAGGTCGCCATGCATACACTTACTGTTCTCCTATTCATAGTTAAATCGTTTTAGCTGCTCTTTGTGGAATCATCAGCTGACACAGCAGCATTTCTAACAATTGCATATATAGACGGCGACACAAGCACCGTTTCTGACGGAAGATACAGCCTTAAAATGTTTCTCATTATAAAATCACATGCTTTTTGCAATGAGTGCTGCACAAACCGCTTTGCAGAAACAATCGGAACCTTTAATTCATATATTCCTATCACATCAAAGCCGGCGACATTCAGAACATAGTTCAATCTCTTATCTGTATATGGAACCTCATGCGTAAAATCTGAAAAGAATGACCAGTTCCCAACGATTACATTAGCGATATTCGGTACTTCTATTATCGCCACGCCACTATCATTAAGTGAATCTTTCAACGAACTTAGCGTCTCAAAAACCTTGTCTTTTGGAATATGCTCAAGAACATGAAGCATAAAAATCAAGTCATATCTGGATTTGTTGCGTTTCAAATATTCAGTTGTGTCACTAACGAGCTCGCTCACATTTGAGCCGATGCTAGTATTGCAGTGTTCCACTACCTCATCTGATATGTCTATTGCCGATATGTCGGTGTACCCTAACTCGATTAACCATTTAATAAGCTCACCAGAGCCTGGCCCTATCTCAAGAATCGCTGCGTTCTTATTTTCTGGCAGATACCCTTGATAGTTCCAACCAACCCATGACTTTTTTGAATCTGCCGTGGACGCTTTTTCAATCACCCTTAAATGCTTTGAGAAGTAGTGGCTGTTATTCATATGCTTCTATCAGCAGTGCCAAACGATTCTTCGCTTGTCAGAAAAGTACTGGTCGCTCCAGCTTTCGGCTTATAAGCCTGCTTGGCTCCCCGGACACTTAGTTGAGTCACATGCCTCAGCTCAAACCCATCAAATTGAATGAGATACTTATCCATAATCACTTAAAAATACTTTTTAATCTTAAATTTTTCTTTCATGAATCTAGGATACAAAATTACATTCGCAATAATTTTTTTCAGATATCCAGCAATTTTGCTACCAGAATAATACTTCCGAAATTTCTCATTAATGTTTTTCAAAAAAACAACAGCATTTTCGTCATGGTAGAGATAATCGATTGCTTTATCATCTTCACCATTATTATCTACTATGGAAGAAATTGATTGCGCATTACGATTAATTTCGAATGCCACCATCGATTCAAAAAACCTTATTGACCACACCCTCTTTTCACAGTCAAAATCCTTAAACTCCACAAAACGATAGTTAATCTTATCGATCAATAACTTCGCATATTCGACGAATGAATGTGACTTAATGCCATATCCAGGCATATATGAAGTGTGAGTATCTTCAACAACCAAAACCCCACCATCACGAATCGAAGAGATCAATGACTCCACCGTTATTACTTGTTGTGCGTAAGTATGCCCACCATCATCTAACACAACATCCAATTCACCAACCTTACTTAGCAGGCCTTTCCAGAACGACTCATCACTTTGATCTCCGACATATATTTCAAAACCAAATCTCTCCCACTTTTTAGCGTTTGGATTAAGGTCGACACCAATTATGCGAGCCTTTTCTCCAAAATAATCCCTCCACATAAACAATGAACCTCCACCCAGCACCCCAACCTCAAGAAAAGTTATTGGTTTATCTCGATACTTGGAGAACAAGGCATCATAAGCATCAAAATATGACGACAATTTGATGCTTCTATATGGACTCTTCTTGAACGATTCATAGCTTAATGAGTTATTCATTTACATATCACTGTATTAAACTTGAGGACGGAATCTAGAATATGCATCAATCCATGTCTTTGAACTCATATTCAAAATATTTGCTTCGCATGATTTCGCATAATCGCTCAAGATTGAGTGCCCCTGAAAAGCCAGATACATAGCGTAAAATTGTTCATACATTCTTGTCCCAACCCCTCTAACAGGATCCATCATTAGCGGATAATGATTGTCTTCGTTCAATGACGTATTCTTCATCCAGAGGGAATTATCATCTTTTAAGTAAATATCTTCGTGCCAAGAGTGATCGGCACCAAGCAAGTAAATTTGTTTGAACCTCAACTTTAATGAAATATAGATCGCATATATCAACACGGTCTGCGGCACCGGCATTACAACGCCCGCCTTGTAAAAAATATTTCCGAGCCACTTAGAATTTATGTTTCTTGGAATTGCAGATAGATATACAGGCCGGATATGCCTATTTGTTATTCTTTTTCCAATAGCTTGCTTAGCATAGGCGGGAACAAAGAGGTTCACATGCCAATTCGTTTTATCATTAAGCGACTCAAAAAATGCATCCCTTTTCTTACTTAACTCTTGATTGTGTCGTTTGACGTTGTCATGCGAAACAGATGTCAAATCATCTTTTGGGTCTAAAGTGCTCAATTCTTCATCGATCATTTCATCCCAATAGAATGCGTCGTATATAGCGTAAAATTCTGGCTTCAACTTTTCGTAGTACGATGTAGCTACGAAATTGTTCACACAGAATAATGAGTTGCCTTGTAAGAACTCTATATATCGTTCTATATCCTTTAACGCTGACGGACCATTCCCCAAAACAACAATGTCATCATTAACAGCATCCTGTTTTAATCTGGATATCCGATTAACACTACTATAGTTGACGATAGTATGTATCAGCTTTTCTAGCTTATTCATTATTTAAGGTGCGTCGCTATGGTGCCAGATATTTAACAACTTCAAACAACTCCGCATACTTCACTCCAATCCTCTGTCCTGCATTTTCCGCTTCATTCTTGAAGAAATTGATCCATTTTTCCCCAGTGCGCTCCATCTCAGAAGCGTGAGCGCGAATGGCCTTTTCTTTGACCTCCCATAACGAAGAGATATCCACATAGAAATTTCCACGAAAATCGAAAGTTGAATGGTACCAGTTACTACGGTACATCAATAATCGGGGTACATGTCTACAACTGTGTAAGGAGGCCTTGGCGACAGCCTGATGGTCATGATGGATATCGCCGATCCAGTGACTGTAGACAAGATCAATGCCTTTCTCCTCAACTATGCGAACGATTTCGACATTCAGAGCATCGACGAACTCAACTGCAAGAGTCTCAAATTTTCCACAAATAAGCTCTTTCACGCCAAGTTCTTGCATTGCCCTCCTTGCCTCATTCAGAGCCGCTTCGTTGGTACGGATAGTTTGATTGTTATGGTTAGCAAACCCTGACATGGTCGCAACATATACATACACATCATCGCCAAGTCTGGCATGCTTTGCCAACGCACCGCCACAACCAAGTTCGACATCATCAAAATGCGCACCAATTGCTAGAATATTCATGATTACCGTCTTTCTGTCTGAATCATCGCCAGCAACTCCCGGACGACTTTTTCAACACCATCAGTCGGGACTGATGTCAGCGCAGCCCTACTCATGCTTTTCACGTCAAAGATTTCTTGAAACACACCAAACTCTATGGCATCGCAATGGCCTGCAAACCTCGAGCAGCCCAAAGACTCCAGGTGCTTGCCGTGTAGCTCTTCCCAAGGCTCGTTTGCCACCACGACCGTAGGCAATCCTGCGGCAGCCGCTTCAAACGCAGTCAACCCGCCGCCAGTAATGGCAATGTCATGATAGAAGAACTCCTCGATTAGAGAGGGCACCGACCGCTTGATCACCAGATGCGCCGAATCGAGTCTAGCCAGTTCGTCGCTATGTGCAAACGCGGGACCAAGAATTATTGTGGCGTGTTTGTCATGTTCATTCAGCCATCGAATAACCTGTAGCGTCACGCCGTGGGTATCACTACCCCCAAGACTTACCACCCATCGCTGATCATCGGTACGTAGCCTTCGATAGCGTACAAGTTCAGGCGGCAGCACCAAATACTCCAGACCAACCAGTCTCCTATTTCCCTCTAGTGAATCTCTCCTGATGATTGCCAATGGAGCTACGTGCAGGTCACATAATCGCGCTCCAGAACCAGTATCGTCAAAAGTTACTAACTTGAGACCAAGGGCCTTGATGCGTGCCGCATGCTCAGCATCTGTCTGCATCCGATCGTTGATCCAGATTCTGGCTCGATACTTGGTGACTAAGTCTTCTTCCCATCCCGCCCCCTCATCATCAGGCATCTCTACAACGGAATATGGTACGTGCTGATTATCAAGGCACGCAGCTGCTTCTGCATGGTACCCAAATAGTACTACTGCCCCAGCGACATTATTGCGTTTCAGTGCGCTATAGAGAGTAATGGCCCGGAACAGATGACCCATGCCCATAGAGTGCGAAGATTTCACACATATGATGAACATCGCCGTATCAGCTCCTCCGTCGTGACATGGGCATCTTCAAGACCTTTCAGGTAGCCACATACTCTGCCATAGTCTTCAGGTGTATCAATCGTAAACTGCATATCCGGAGCTCGCTTGCCTTCAGAGACACTGATCTGGGCTGATTGGAATTCTGTCGGGTGTTCAAGTATGTATTCATTCACGTGTTCCCTGTGGTGCTTATCCTTCCCTTCCTCCCAACAGCGCCGTAATGCCTTAAAGCTAAAAATCTCTGCTCCAGTGCCGACAGGCAGTTGGCCAAAACTGTGTGTATAGTCCGCATTGCTCAGAAGATGGGTATCCACCAATAACCGGAGAATTTCAATATCTGGAAACGGGTTATCGGCGGTTAGACGCACGACTTGACTAAACCTGTACGATAGGGCGCACCGATAGTAGCGATCCAATACATCCAACTCGCTACCACGAAAACATTCTACGCCGACTTTGCGACAGTATTGTGCGATCGCATCATCCCTTGGTAAGTCACTTGTTGCCACCACCGTTGGCCAAGGCACCATCTCTAGTCTTTCGAGTATTAATCCCAGTAACGTCGTGTGGCCGAACGGCTTGAGTACCTTGCCGGGAAATCTGGATGAACCCATCCTGGCTTGGAGGATGATACCGACACAGTCAGTCACGTCTCCCTCCACGCAGGATTTGTGCCGAATGTTCCCCACAATTAAAGAACAGATCAAGGCAGGAAAGCATAGGCATGAAGCTACCGTGCAGTTGAGGATAGACAGGGTGTTTAAACTCCTGCCAAGTGACCCTGACTCCACCCCTTTTGAATAAGGCCTCATCTAAGTAATCACGAGAACCAGTACCCGTAAGATAGTTATCGCCCCCCACTGCCAACACTAAATCAAGTAAACGTTGACTACTTGCAGAGGTCAGTCCGTAATTAGATGCAAAACTGGTTCGGACATTAATACCGAGTATATCCATCGCCAAATTCAGGAATGCCAAGTTGAAATCGATCATGCGTGTATGGCCACCTCGATAAATGGCCTCCACCCGTGGAAACACCAGCTCGAAGTATGGCGCCTTTGAGTAGGACTGTTGGATCAGATTAATATTTCCATCAATCCACTTGCCATCAGAAGACAACAAGACATCCTTGATTTGCTGATGATAATCGCCCTTTTGTAGAGTAAGCGTCAGCCAAGTTGCGCCTCCTTTCGTCTTAACCTGATCGCGGTGTTGCCAACCACGTCTGATAAACTGCACATCATCCAGATATATAAAATGATCTGTTGACAGAAGGCGATGGAAAAAACCCAGATAGGGAACAAAGTCCGGTTGATGAATACAGATGGTTGTCATTGTCTGGAATAGATCAAACCATATCCCAGTTTATCAAGGTTCCGGCCGGAATAAATGATTTTGCCTTACGCCCGACCACTAGTGACAAATGGTGTGGATGAATGCCATCAGATGGACGACGAATAGCAATATGTGCCTCGCTGATCATGCCCCCCTCTGGAATATCTTCTGCTGCATAAAGTGATTTCCTGGCAGCCTTGCGCCACTTTTCCTCGGTCGGCAAGATGTGTTTAATACCGTTGCCAAGAGCCTTCGGGACGAGACGTACCCGTTCCACAAGTCTGCGGAACTGCTCGGGGTCAAGTGACGCCTCGTGGTCTGGCAACTTGAGCGAGTGATCCAATGTAAAATGCTTTTCAATGACAACCGCACCCATTTGGGTTGCCAGGACACTGGTTAGTTCATCCTGGGTGTGATCAGACAGTCCTACGGGAAAGCCAAACGATTTCTGCAGTGTTTCTATGACACGAAGATTGGCATCCTCTGGCTTGGATGGATACGACACAACACAATGTAATAGCACCAACTGATGGTTTCCAGCAGTAACGATTGTATCGACTGCCGCCTCAATCTCCCCAAGAGAGCACATACCCGTAGAAACCAGCATGGGACGTCCCTTGCAGGCTATGGCCTTAAGAAAAGGCAAATTCGTGAGATCGTCTGAGCCGGTTTTGTAGAATGGTATTTCATACTTTTCCAACAAATCCAGATCGGTCAGATGACTGGGAGTGGAACACCACTGTATGCCTAACTCACGACATAACATATCCAACTCATCGTGATGCTCCTCATTTAATTCATAAGCCTTGAAAAAATCGAACTGAGATACCTTGCTACCATCCTCGAATGTAAAGTAACTATCCGGTGTTGAAATGGTCTCTGCGCGGTAGGTCTGGAACTTGACCAGATCAACACCACAATTAGCTGCAGACCGAACCATGTTCTTCACAACATCAATACCACCATAGTTCGCCCCTATTTCTGCGATTATCAGCGGATGACCTCGTGATTTGCATGTCTCAAATAATTCATTAATCATTCTCACTTCTCCCGTCGCCACCGATGCAAAACCACCTCCCCCGATTTAATGACAAAGTTATTTTTGAGATAAAAATTAAGTGCCCGGATATTACTCGCCATAGCACTTGTACGCACCGGCAATCCATCTTGATACGCCATATTAATAACTTCTCTCATCAGAATAGCGCCCACACCGCACCCCTGATATTTTGGGTGCACTGCAACAAGAAACATCTCAATGCAATCATCTTTATTCAAACAAGATATAAATCCGCTTAATCTATTATTCTCATCAATAGCACAAACAACGACGTCCGCGAAACTCTCACAGTGCTCAACAAAGACACGATCCCAGAACCCATAGTCCAAAAGAGCATTGCAGACAGGATCCAACATAAATCGACTATCGTCGATAACAAATCCCTGTATATCAAAATCAGGGGATACATGGTGTAAATGGCGGATACTCAAACATATTGAATCATTAGAACTTACTGATAGAGAAGTATTTGGACGTTCAAGCTCAATATCCTGACCTATATAGCGAAAACCAAGTGATTCTAATCTGCCTATTTCGTCGATATTTCTTTGAGATACACGAGCAAGAATCAAATCGTATGCATTAAGTTCATCTGGCTCTACATTAAAAACACCAGATGTTGGCAGAAGCCTCCCAGCGCTCACCCCAAGCATCCGAGTATCCCATGCCAACCATTGAATCATAGACAGTCAACCAAAGATGTAATTACATATTCTATCTGCTCATCCGTCATACCAGGAAAAAGTGGCAAAGTAACAATTGATCCAGCAATACACTCTGTAACTGGAACATCCGCCGTTACATCTTCATATGCTGAAAATGTATGAATAGGCCTGTAGTGCATGCTGCATTGAATGCCACGTTCCCCCATGGAATTCAATATTTCTTTCCTTTGCTCTGCATCACATGGCAACAAGACTGGAAATATATGGTAGCTAGACTCTGAGTAACCATTAGAAAATGGAACACGGATTTCTGGCATCTGCTCAGCGAGTAGCGCACGATAGCGCACAACTATTTTCTTGCGCCGCCTATTGAGTTCAGGAAGCTTGTGCAGTTGCACCAACCCTATTGCCGCACGAATCTCGTCCAGACGATAGTTGTAGCCAAGTTCTGCTACATCATACCCGTAGGCATGCCCTTTAAAGCGCTGGTAGGTCGATGCGGTAATTCCATGTGATCGCAATATTCGCAAGCGATCAACAAGGGAAGGATCGCGGGAGATAACCATACCACCCTCACCCGTCGTCATATTCTTGTTGCTGAAAAAGCTAAAACAGCCCGTATCACCGAAGGTACCGAGCGCTCTACCCTTCCAAGTTCCCAGAGGGGCATGCGAACAGTCTTCAATTAGCAAGAGGTTATGTTTATTTGCTAGTGCAACAAAAGCATCAATGTCACAGGGGTAACCCGCAAAATGGACAATCATTACTGCTCGCGTTCGTGGCGTTATTTTTGCCGCCACATCAGAAACAGAAATATTCCAATCCAATTCCCCGCATATATCAGCAAATACAGGGGTGGCCCCCACATAGCGTACAGCATTGGCACATGCCACAAATGTCAGTGACGGAAGAATCACCTCATCACCTTTACCAATACCCAACGCGATCATTGACAGGTGAAGAGCTGCCGTTGCACTTGATACTGCGACCGCATTCGCCCCTTCCCCCACGGCATCAGCAAAAGCCGACTCGAACTCTGCAATCCGGGGGCCAGCGGTAAGCCAATTAGAATCAAGGGCTGCCATTGCAGCCTGCTTCTCCTCGGCACCAAGATCCAAATCAAAAAATGGTACTTTCCAGTTCATACGTTCAGGTCTTGGCGTTTGAATTTATCCGGAGTATTCAACTCAACGACTGTCTGTGTGCCCGATTCGTATTTTTCAGCAATGACCTTTCGCCCTCCTACTGCAACTTCGCTTTCGTAGGTTTTTATTGGGAGATAGCATTCTGCACAGGCTGCTAATTCACTAGCACCTGCGCAGCGTTTGTGAATTTCACGAACCCGCGTCATTTCTTCACCATGCCATATATCGTAAATACTTTGTGTATTGGCATCCCCCACAATTATCCGCCCCTCCTCATCATTGGCGCACATCATGCACAAACCATCCGCCCCAACAACAAGTCTTTGGTATAGCTGCGGACAGGAAAAATTCTCAATCTTTGGCATATCGCGCTTGCTTTGCATAAAGTCAATCAGCGGATTTGCGCTCACCAAATCAGTGATCGGGGCAAATACATCGTAAAATTCCTGTGGATTTTTCTCGATTGCCGGGAGAATGCTTTGCACCTTAATAACGGGTTTTACATTTCCCGTTTCGTGTTTGATTTTTGCATAGTTGGCAATCTTTTCGACTGCACGCTCATATTTTGCCGGATTACGGATCTGTTCATAGGTGGCGCCGAGACCATCGAAAGATATGGTGATCCAGTCGATCCCGGCATCCATAATCTGCCTGAACATATCCTCATCCAGCCGGAGTCCATTCGTAAGTGTGGAGACCTCCTTAATCCCCTTCTGCTTAGCATAGCGCACACAATCAACGATACTTTTGTGCAAAAATGATTCTCCACGGAAACTCAACCGGATTGAGTACACCCCACCCACAGCACATTCATCTACAAGCTTTGTAAATAACTCGTACTCCATCAGCTTGGCATTAATCTTTTGCTTGAATTCTGCTGAGATCGTGTAACACATCGGACATTTCAAGTTGCAAACTGATGCCAATTCAATATCCACATGAAGTGGGTATTCGGAAATAATTTGATTGACTGCATACTCAGTCCACAATCTGCGATTCTCTTTATAGGCATCCTTTACACCAAAACCACGACTCCGCTCAAAACGTTCGAGTCGCTCTGTTGGTTCTAGAGAAAATTGGCCCTTGTTAATCGGGACATAGCTATGTTTTTGTTTACTCATCCACACTACCCCAGCAAAAATGTATCTCTGCTTTTCTCGAAAATATCGATAGCAGCCATATAGTCGTCTGGCCTACCAATATCCAGCCAATAGCCGTCAAATTTTCTAACTGCCACACGTTTTTCTGCAGCAACCAAATCATGCATCAAATGATCGAAACCATACGCCGCACCGCTAGGGATAAAATCCAGAGCACACTTTGACATCATGTATATACCCATACTGACTTCATAATCCATACGCGGCTTTTCACGAAGGCTTAATAACCTCCCCTTATCTGTATTCAGTACCCCGTAATCAATCAATTGTTCGCGGACATACGAAGAAATAGTGAATATCTCACCTTTCTGTACGTGGGAATTATAAAAATCCGCATAATCGATATCTGTAAGGATATCGCCGTTCATTACTAGAAAGTTTTCTGGTAAATCACTAATTAACTTTAACGGCCCCATGGTGCCAAGAGGCACATCCTCAAGCGAGTAATCGATACTTGTACCCCATTTGGCTCCATCCATAAAGAAGGCCTGAATGAGTTCAGCTTGGTGATTGACCGCCATGGTGATGCGTGTGAATCCTGCAGCGGACAGTTGTTTGACTATGACCTCAAGAATAGGAAATTCACCAATCGGCATCAGCGGCTTGGGCAAAACCACCGTATATGGCCGCAGGCGCGTTCCCTTGCCGCCCGCCAGGATGATGGCACGCTTAGACATTGTAGATATCCGCCTTGTATCGACGTAGATTGCCTGGTTGCGAAAACCACTCCACAGTTTCAGAAATCCCGCGCCGAAAACCTTCTTTCGCCGCATATGCTGGCTGCCATCCAAAAAGTCTCTTTGCTTTCGTATTGTCAGCCCACAAACGTTCCACCTCGGACTTTTCTGGCCGCATGCGAATCTCATCTGAGATAATTTCTGTCTCCACCCCCATTACCTCAGCAATTAAACTCGCCGTATCACCAACTGATATCTCAAAATTACTCCCGAAGTTAACTACCTCTCCCAGGCCGTTGTCGGATTCAATTGTCGATATGAATCCTGTCACCGTATCCTGAACATAGTTGAAATCGCGTGTTGGCGAGATTGCACCAAGTTTGATTTTCCGCGCCCCATTGGCGATCTGGGTAATAATTGTCGGTATCACTGCTCGCGCCGATTGCCTTGGGCCATAGGTATTGAAAGGCCTGGCAATAACAACTGGCAGCCCAAAGGACGCATAGAAAGAATAGGCCAGCTGGTCGGCGGCTATTTTTGTGGCCGAGTATGGCGATTGTCCCTGCAAGGGGTGTTCTTCGGTAATTGGGACATATCGAGCCGTACCATACACTTCACTAGTCGATGTGTGAACTACACGCCTCACGCCCAGTTCACGTGCTGCCTGCAATATATTCAATGTGCCTTTCACATTTGTATCTACATATGTGTCCGGCGAATGGTACGAATAAGGAATTGCTATAAGGGCCGCCAAATGCAGAACAACATCACACCCGCTCATTGCGGCTTTAACACCGTAAGGGTCGCGGATATCGCCTGCAAAAACCTCAAACCGACCTTTAACCTCATCAGAACAGTAGTCCAACCATCCCCACGAATTAAAGGAATTATATAAGACGAAGGCACGCACATCATAGCCGAGACGCACCAATGCTTCGGTCAGATGGGAACCAATAAATCCATCAGCACCCGTTACAAGAATTTTCATTTGATTCTCTCTAGTCATTTAGATGCCATTACTCGGAATGTTTCGTTTTCTTCGTATAATTCCACGAAATCACCATGAGCCAGCACTCTGCCGTCTTGCAAGAGGAATATCTGGTCACAGTCACGAACTGTACTAAGTCGATGTGCGATCAAAATAATCGTGACGTTGTGGCCTAGATTATTGACTGCCTCCATTACTGCTTGTTCTGTTACGTTATCTAATGCACTGGTTGCCTCATCAAGAATCAGCACCTTCGGGTTGTGATAAAGCGCTCGCGCAATGCCTATACGCTGTCGCTGCCCCCCAGAAAGGCGTACTCCTCGCTCGCCTACAGGCGTGTCATAACCATTCGGCAGCTCGTTAATAACAAAATCATGCAAATTGGCTATTTTTGCAGCTCGCTCTACCGCACCACGATCGATTTCGGAAGGCTCTCTGCCAAACGCAATATTGCAAGCCACACTGTCATCAGCAAGATATATCTGCTGCGGCACATACCCAATAGAATTCTGCCATTGGCGACGATTGCTTGCATCGATTATATTGCCATCAACCACCAGCATACCTTGCTGCGGTTCTAGCAAGCCTAGAATCAGATCCACTGTGGTAGTTTTTCCACTACCAGTAAAACCAACCAGCCCAATGGTGCTGCAGGCCGGGATATTAATGCTGATACCCTTCAGCGTAGGCCGTGGCGCATTTGGATAAGTGAATACGATATCATTCAGTTGGATTGACCCTCTCAACTCCATCAATCTCGACTCATCAGGCGAAGAAGTTTTCAAGGGAAGATCATTGAGATCAGCGTGCAATCTATCAAGCGCAGGTTCAGAAAACCGCACTAGTGAACCGTACATGTAAACCTGTTGCAGAGCAGGCAAGAGCTTGTATCCGGCAAAAGCATATAGTGCGACAATAGGCAGCGCGTTTTCGAGACCTCCGCCATCTGCCATCAAGTACAACAACACAAGTAACATTCCGCCAAATGCAACAGCTTCTAAAGCGAAACGCGGCAACTGACCGATAACTTGCGCAGACGCCTGATGTCTTGCATAAATATCAGCTGGCCGAGTAAAACGACGGACGTAAGCTCGTTCCAAACCACTGACCTTAACTTCCTTCACAGCACTAAAAGCTTCGCTTACGACGGAATAACGCTCGGCGTTGGCTACGAGTCGCTCATTACCAAGACGAAAGAGAAATCGCTTCATTACATGAAATATCAGAAAGTAGGATACTCCGAGAGTCAAACCGGAAATCAGTGCGAGCATTGGTTCTACAATAAAAAGCAATGCCAGAAGAGCGATGCTAGCAATACTCTGTGCAATAACAATCATCATCGGCAGCATCGATTTTTCAACTACTTGTTGCACTTCAGACAGAATCGTCTTTCCAAGCTCTGCGCTGTGGCGGTTGAGAAACCAGGCATAGGGCTGGTGCAGATATCCCTCTATCAAGCGACGACCAATGCTGTACTCCCGCATCAGGGTAAAACGCAACTGAGCGTAGGTGGTCAACGCCTTGAAGGCAAGCGACACAACCAACACCACGAACACCACCACACCGAGGAAAAACAGGAAACGTTGGGGATCGGTAAAGCCCAGCCCGGCGTAGACTGTTGCAAGGAAGACATTGGTCTCAACGAGCTGTGGATTCGCCAGCACGGCCATGAAGGGCATTATGGAGGCCACTCCGATGACATCCAGCAGCGCCATCATCAGGATCATGCCAAGTAACAGTACGGCACGTCTGCGTTCTTGCGAAGTCAGGAGGTCGAGGAGTTTTTTGAGAGATGTCATATGTGAAACTGGCTACGCAGCGCGGACATTATGAAGACCTGCAATGAACCGCCGCGATCACTCAGTTTTCTGCTCGCGCAATTGCAAACGGAATTTGGACAGAAATTCAGAAAAAAAGGCAGCGAATATGCCCAACATGGCACCTAAAAGCAGTGCCGCCATCAATACAAGCCCAGTTTTCGGTGTGGATGGAATCGATGCCAGGCTGGGCTCACTCATTACTCTGGTTGGATATGAAAACAAATCACTCAGCGCGATATGCACTTTTGTATATTCATCCTCGATAGTGGCAGCATCGACAAGTAGTTTTCCCTTTTCGATAGCTATTGTGAAGGCCTGAGGCTGATGCTGTTTCAAAGTAATTTCATCCAGATCGGGAAGTTTCTGGATAAGTTCATTCAGAAACGCAAGTCTCTGAGCGAGAGAATGAAGACGCTGGCGTTGAATGTCTGTAATCTGGCTGTATAGCTTTGCGTGCTCGGCAAACAATTTCTGGATGACTTGATGAAGATATTGCTGCGCTCCTACTGCAGTTTGGTCTTGAGCGTAAAGTACGATAAGGATATCACGACCTTTCCTGTCAATGCTGACCTGTATCAGGTTGTCGTTTTTCTTAAGGCGATGCACTAGCATTTCAGGCTGCTCAATATAAATCGGATCTCCCATTACTACTTGTCCTACTTGTCCTACTTGTCCTACTTGTCCTACTTGTCCAATCTGTATAACGGCTCGGCTCTCAAATACATCCGGCATGTATATCA
>DYFG01000191.1 GCA_020725315.1 Nitrosotalea sp. | reverse complement strand
CTTCAGATGTCTCCCGTTACCGTTTCCCAACTCCTTCTTGAAACTCGTAACAAGATCTTTATAGCTGAGCAGGTGCATACTCACTCTCCTTTATTCCTCTCTATTATCTCCTCAATCGTTCTAATTAAACTCTCACAATCGTTCAATGATAAATTTTCGATATTCATCTTTAGCTCTATTATCCGTTCCTCTCTTTACTATAAAAACTTTGTTATCGGTTTAAAAGAAGAGCACCTTAACCATCAAATCTTCTTTCTAAGTTCCTGAAGGATTTCAACAGAACTTTTCTCCTCCGGGAATAAATCCCTAAAAACGCCTACATCCTTCCATACTTGGACATCTTTCCCCTCCTCTTCTTCCACTATTCCAAGTATGTCCACTAACTTATGCATCCTTTCGATGTCTCCTATTCTTATTCCTGTCATGATCTTACCATAATTATCTAAGTTTAATACCTCTTATAAAGATTATGTAAACTGCTAAAATCTGCCTTCTCCACTGTCTTACTGTTGAAAGCCCATCAACCACGATTACCACGTAAGGCTTTAATGTTTGATTAAACACAGCTTTAAGGCATTGTTCTATCTTTTCAGCTTCGTTTCTTACCGGGATGATCACCGAGATTTTTGGTTGGCTACTCATTTAGGTTCTCCTATAAATGACTTCAATTCTGTTATCTTGTTCAGATATTTCAGTACTTCGCCGAACAAGTTTCTCCTCACCCTCCATAGCTCTATTCCCACTATATCCCTTTTCTCGTCATACTCCACGAACAAATCATCGCTGACTTCAATAGTGTCCTCAACATCCCCCTCCTTTATCAGCAAATAGAGGATATCCGAATCTGGATCATATCTAACCTTCATCTGATTTTCACCCATCTTCGCCGCTCCTCCCTCCTTTCAATTATTTCCATCCTTGTTGTATCTATAACCGTAACTACTTTAATTCTTTTTCCAGGCGAATATACAATTATAAGCCTATGACCTTCCTTCAACCTCCTCTTGCCCACAGCAACCAAATTCCCGGTTTCAATATCCATTTAATCGAAATCCACCATCTTTTTAACTCCTTCCTCAAAGGTCGTTACTTCAATGTTAAACTCATCCACCATGGATAATTTGGGAATATCTCTCCCGCAGTAAGAGAATCAACTTGATCTGGTGTGAATTGTATCTCCCCTGCTAATTTTTGATAACTCATCATGAGAAATTTGAATACACTTACCGGTAAAAATATTCTGAACTTAAAACCATCTAGTTGCTGGAGAACTGTCTTTATCATGTCTCTGAAATAGATAACTTCTTTTCCGTTGATGCTGTACACTTTATTCGCAGGAAAATTTCTCATGATCGCGATGACTGAGTAACAGACATCATCAATATAAATCGGATGTCTCGGCCATTTGCCATGACCAGGAATTGGAAAGCAGGGGATTTTCTTTGCAAAATCGATTAAAAATCCTATATTTTTGTCATCCGTTGGTCCATACATAATGGAGGGCTGTAATAAACAGTACTCAAGCCCACTTTTTTGACCAGCTCTTCAGCCTCGACCTTCGTTTCTGCATAACAATCTTTTCTGACAGAAAGAACCGCGGCAGAACTGAAATGAACGATTCTCTTTACGCCGGCAATCCTAGCAGCTTCGAGCACGTTTCTTGTGACCAAAACATTATTCCTGTAAAATAGTTCAGGATCAGGAGATGAAATTTGGGCCGCAAGGTTAATAACCATCTCTTTCCCGTTAAATTCAGCATACCAATCGCCTTTTTCTGCCAAATCCACATACAAGGCTTTCACACCGTATCTCTTCACGTATTCCAAATTTTCTTCATCCTTATCTAAAACTGTTACCTCCTCCATGTCATAATTTTCGGATTTGAGCACTCTTACCAGATTCCTGCCTACAAAGCCCGCTCCACCAGATATGATTATGTCTCGCAACTCGATTACAAACCTAATATAACCTCTTTTTACACCGATACATTCTTTAATGAGCCTGAATTTCTTTACGGAGGGATCGCTGCTTGCGACTTTCTTTAAAAACTCGAAATAGTCATCGATCATCAGATTATCTCAAGTAATATTTGTCTCTCATCGTCGAGTTCCTCGCGGAGCTCTTTCAATGCCTTCCACTCGAAAAAGTCCATATCATCCCCCGCTTCGCCATGTATAAATTTCCTGTAAAATTCTTCCGTTTTCATGCCGTATTCCCTCTCAAAGTAGTCCAAACTATCCTGAATTTCGGTTAACTTTCGGTTTATCTCTTCAACCTTGGATCTTAGCGTCCTCATAACCACATCCTTCACTATTTTCTCTGGCATTCCTGTCTTCTTCACTTCTAACACCATTTGCTCCACCTATATAATTTATAGTTTATAGATTGTCATAAAACATTGCGATATAAATAGTAAATAGT
>DYFG01000190.1 GCA_020725315.1 Nitrosotalea sp. | reverse complement strand
TTCCTCTCTCCCCCTCATATTATAGATTATTCTAATGCGAAATATATTTTTCGTATCTCTCCAGCGGATAAAAGAAAGGAAAAATACGGGCGGTGGATAATTTACCGGTTTTAGCGTCTGATAATCGGTATAATATCGCCAAATGCGCCTTTACCCACGCCTTCTCTCTCTGACCTTACCTCTTCCCGCTCTTCGAACACCCCGCCGAATACCCATTTTGGCTCGACACCAGTCATTATCGCCGTTACCTTTGCCTTTCCATTGTAATCCTGATTTATTCGTGCTCCCCATATTACATTTGCATCGGAATCTAACTCGTAGGTAAGCAACTCCACGATATCATTTGTCTCCTTCATCGTGAGGTCAGCGCCTCCCGTCACATGTATGAGAGCACCTTTAGCACCCCTATAATTAGCTTCTAAGAGCGGGTGAGAGAGTGCATCTTGTACAACCGCTTCGGGCTTGTTTTCCGATTTCGAGGTCTGTCCAACGAGCATAACGGCGACACCCCCCGCCTCCATCACTGCCTTGAGGTCGGCGAAGTCGAGATTTACTAAGGAGGGTTTTGTTATCGTCTCGGCTATACCCTGTATCGTCTCCGCAATCAACATATCCATCGTCTTAAAGGCATCATTCACCGGAAGGTTGCCCGCATATTTGATCAACTTGTCGTTCTCCAAGACGATAACGGTATCAGTAGCATCTCGCAATCTTTCTATCCCTTCAGCGGCTTTTCTTCTTCTTATCCGCTCCGCTTCAAAGGGAAACGAGACCATTGCGACTACAATCGCACCTTCTTCCTTAGCTACTTCAGCAATCACAGGCGAGGCCCCCGTGCCCGTACCACCACCCATCCCGGCAGTGAGGAACACGAAGTTTTTCCCTTTCAATAACCTCCGAAGCTCATCCTTATCCAATTCTGCTGCTTTTCTCCCTATATCTGGAGAGCCCCCTGCACCTAATCCTCGGGTGAGTGATCTTCCTATCAACAGCTTCTTTTCGCATTTTATCGAATCCAGGTGTAGCTTGTCCGTGTTTATGGCTATCAGATCTACGCCATTTAACCCACCCAAGCTCTCCAACCTATTCATAGAATTGTTACCTGCCCCGCCTACGCCGATTATCGCTAGCTGTGGCACCCCAAACCAGTCATCCACCGTTTCTTTCCCTCTCTCTTCTACTTGGTATCCAAATACATCCCCCATTTTATTTCACCTTCTCTTTTTTGCTTTCAATTTCCCCATCGGGTACTATCTTCTAAAGAAGAATGGGTTATATAAAGTTTTCGATAAGGCGGAGACCATCTAAAAATTATATAATATGAGCTAGAAGTAGCGACTCGCCATTACAGGAGGGATAAACAAATTCAAATATCTAAACTCAAAATTCAAAACCTTTATGTTTTGGACATTTGAATTTTGGTATTTGGTATTGTTTAGGATTTCGGATTTAGTGTTTGGGATTTTGCAGCTAAACAATTACCTTTGCCCTGACGGGAATACCCTGTGACTCGCTTGTGGAGCGGGAAAGAGTGATGGAACAGCGGCTTGCTAAGGTAAGGAAACAGAGGAGATCACGATTCTTACGAGGATCATTACGAACACGGTGCGAGCAATGGCAGCGCACACGAAGAAGATATCCTCATTCTCGGCTTTCCTGGAGCCGGGATCTATTATCTACGGAGACCCTGAATTCGATGACAGGCCAAATTACCGCGATGCAGAAGAGCGAAAGCTGGACATCCTGATAAAGCCGAAGGAGGTAGAAGCTCGAGGTGCGCTGAGACGCGCGTATATGGAGAAATACGCCATGAATAAGGACAGATACGGAAGGAGGAAACTGGGAGAAAGACCCTTTGGGAACGCGGAGAAGCGATCACTAACGTGCTACTATCGGAAAGATAAAGAAAAGGGCATGAAGCTCTATTTCTGTGCACACAATATCCTCGCCTATTTCAGTAACGAGAAGTGGTGTGATCTGTTCGTTGGCATCTCAAAGTAACGAGAAGAGGAAAAATCTGCAAAAAATTGGTGAGCAGCAATAGATGATAGTATCGCTTTTTTTGGCACCGGGCTATCAAAAGGTTCACTTCGTCCTTTTTTGATTCACAACAAAAACCCGAAGTTGTCCTTTACTGTGTTAATACCCTTCCTTATATCATCAATAGCTCAGTTTTTTGCTCTCGTTCTCTCTTTTTTGGATGGTCTCCAGTGGAGCTGTGTAGTCACACCAGAAATAGCAATTTTCTCCTACCCCCAGTGCGCTGGAACAGGAGAAGTGAAAGTACCTGGATTTGAAGCGATATTTACAATTGCTGGGCTGTTAGTAGTCCTCTACGTGTTAAGAAGAAAGGGAGGCTAGAAGAAAAGTACTTGTATAGCTGCCCTATATCTTAAAACTTTTCTGGCGATAATCCTGCAAAAAGTATTAGAGGAAA
>DYFG01000189.1 GCA_020725315.1 Nitrosotalea sp. | reverse complement strand
CTGGTACTATGCTCACGAGAAGTGTGTCCGTAATTGATTTAGGAGACCGAAAGGAGGAGGAAATGAGGTTCTACTTCCGCAACAACACCGATTTTTCCAAGCCCGCAGAGTTCACCAAAACTGAACTTACCCACTTTCTCCGCAAGTATCATCGTGGAGAGGGGGGGGACCTCTACTGGTACGAAATCCTCGATGGTGACGGCCACGAATACCGTTACGTCGCAGGCAAATTGGAGCACAAAGAAATGTGCTTAACTTGCCATTCGGATGCTTACCAGCAAAGATATCTGTAAATTAAGGAGGAAAAATGAAAGAGCGTAAGAAATCCGTTGAGCCCTTTAGCTTATGGATTCCCCATGAGCTGAGGGAGAAAGTAAGATGGCTGGCTTATCAGTTTCATGCAAGTCAGTCCAGCATCATCGTAGACATCCTTAGTCGAAACATAGATGATTACGAGAAGAGAAGAAGAGCAACTGGAAGAGAAGGAAAACAAGGATGACCGAGAATAATCAGAAGGCCAGAGTGTGCCCACTCTTTGCTATCGTTAATAGAGTAGAGCCCGCATGTACTTGCAAGGAAGAGGAGTGTGCTTGGTGGGTGCAAGAATACGGAGGACGCTGCGCTGTTTCAGACATTGCTGATAGCCTAATTGCTATGTTGCGGATGCGGTCGGGAGAGTAAAATGCCTCAATATCTAGCCCTAATCGACCAAAAACTCTTGGGGCTGTTCGGGTTCCAAGGGTCCCATTTACTATCTCAAAATCGAGAACGCTATTATTACCTTTTGCGCTCGGATCCGCACGTGCGCCTGACCTGCTGGCAGAACCCGTTGGAGAACATTATAGGAAAGAAGCGGGTAGTGCTTTTGGGTCAGGAGACCATCTGTGGCTCCCTGCCCGGAAACCAGCATATCCTGGGTGAGAAAGGTGTTACTATTACCGTTACCGACTACAAACCGCGCCTCAAAACACGAAAAATCGAGACTCTCTCTAATTTTGTAGAAACTAAAATTATTCCGGGCCTTTAATCTCGTCCTCCCTGTCTTCGATAAAAAGATAAATGTTCTCCGCCAATTCCAAAAGCTTCCTCTTAACCCACCTCAATTTCCTAAAGGACTTGGGATCTCCTTTGGCGTAGCTCTGATTTTTGGAATGCTGTACATGCATTTTCTCGCTGCTGCCGTAGCCCCCGACCGCTAAATCTTCCAACGTCTTGGTGGCTTCGATGACGAATTTCAAGATATCGTTCAGGGAAGCGTCGGCTTGCACTATTTGACCTCAATGATCTTTTGAATTTCTTCTTCCGTTTTTCCTTCCCGCCAAGCCACGATCTTGACTAACTTCTCTTTTTCCCGTTGGGGATCCCAGTTATGCACCCGAGTGTGGCATCGGACACATAGGGCGACCAGGTTTTCTGGGATATCGTGGCCCCGCTGAGCAAAACCAACAGCTACGATGTGATGAACCTGAGTCCAACCCCCTTTTCCGCAGTATTCACACCACTCTCTACGAGCCTTTTTGATGGCTTGTTTGTCCCTGATTCTCTTGGGCTTGGGAAACACTACATGGGCACCGCCTTCTGCTCTTGCATCAGCCGCTCGATCTCTTGAAAGGTCTCGTAAGGAATTTGCTTAGTTTCAGCCATTTGTTTCAGGGTGGAGACTTTAAGCTGATAGCGTTGAACTAGCTTGACTAGTTCTTCGGGTCCGATTAACTCCCAAATCAGCCACATCTTGACCCCCAAATAAAAAAAGGGGGGGCCGACCCCTCATCAGGGCCAACCTCCCCTCCGGCGTGTACCGGTTAGGTGTGCTATTTAGTTTTCCCTAAGGTTATTTTTCTTGGTCTTTCAATCCAAGCATATCCATGAAGCGCAACTTCTGGATGCTGATACCTTGTTCAAGCTTGGCGCTCATGGGCAGAGAATTGGCTACCTCCAATTTGGTGATGGTACCATGTCCCAACTCTCGGATATAGTTAATAAGAGCCGCCTCCAAAGGACGCAGAACATAAATGATAGAATCGGGCGGAAGATGCAGGGTCTTGTCTTTGAGCAGTTGATCTATCTGTGGACTGAGCTGGACTTCACCTTGTAACTTCATGAGAATAATAATAAAAAGAATTATTACGTGTGTCAAGATACCTACAGCAATTCAATTATCGGCTCTCTTTTATGGTCTAACCATATCCAAAGCTCTTTAGACGCATAGACCGGGTACTTCAGCTTTCTGAGTATCTCTTTCTCTGTATTTGAAATATCCCTGTTGCTCTTCACCTGGATGAGCCTGGTCTCTTGAGAATTTAAGGCCACCAAATCCCAATGGCCTCTCGAAGCGCCGGCTCGAATCACTTCATATCCACAAGACTCCAAAATCCGGATGGATTTTTGTTCGTTTCTATACCCTTTTCTATACCGCTGAAGGTTGCTCAAAATCCATT
>DYFG01000188.1 GCA_020725315.1 Nitrosotalea sp. | reverse complement strand
TAACCTTTCCTCAGGTTGGATTTTCACCAACTGGATATTATGAACTTTGCTCGGCGCACTCAAATTTTTCCTCAAATAAAGGCTTTATCTCAATTGCAATGCCTTTACTATCACCTTTGGAATCTGTCAGATAGTCCACAAAGCCACTTTCCACATTCGTTTCGGGATTTATCAATCCGAACAAATATTTAACCAAAGCAGAAGTGGCACCTGCGAAGAAAGCATCCTTCAAAGCATCTTCAGGCTTCGAACCACCCTCTAAAGACTTGAGGTATTTCTTAATTTCTTCGCTCTTCACTTCGCTCAAAATTTCTTCAATCTCTTTCCCCGTAATCTCGTCTCTACCAATGATTAATTTTAAATCATTGATTATTTCATCCAAAGCCACTTTTTCATTCTCAAAGCGATTCATTGCACCCATTTGGTAAAGAAATAGTTTTATAATTTAATTAGGTTTTACCAAAAGAACCTTTATCCTCCACAAACCTTCTCAAATATCTCTTTCACCGCAACAACCGCTTTGGAATCATCAGGCAGGTCTATTATCGGCTTTCCAATTAAATCATACGCTCGTATCTTCTCATCTTCTGGAACGGTTCCTATGAGGGTAAGCCCACTATTCTTTATCAGCCCAGGCAACGCATTCTGAACGTCCTCATCCTCCGTAACCTTGTTCACCACCAGATAGATCTGACGCACGTTTATCAGCAACTTCTCTGCGAGATTCTTTATAGACGATGCAGTGTCTATGCCCCGTTTCGTGGGATCGCTCACCACCAGCAGGGTATCCACATCCCTCGTCGTTCTGCGGCTGAGATGCTCCAATCCCGCTTCGCAATCGATGAGGATTATAGCAAAACGGGAAGACAGCTTATCAATAAAATGCCGTAACATGTCGTTAATCAGGCAATAGCAGCCAGGACCTTCGGAACGTCCCATGGCCAGTACCGAGAAACGAGGTGTGTTTATGAGAATCTCCTCGAGCTTATATTCAATCAGCATGTCAGTGGGCATCGTTTCAGAGAAGAATACCTGTGAGGGCGATGCGATCTCCTCCCGCACATCGCCTATCGTCTTCCTTATTCTCACGCCTAACGCACTTGGAAGGCTCGTTGCGGGGTCAGCATCTATCGCAAGCACTCGTCCTCTCCCATTCTCTGTGAGAAATTTGAGCACGAGCGTCGCTATGATCGTCTTTCCTGTGCCTCCTTTCCCCGCTACCGCGATGATAAATGCCTTTTTAGTCCCTTTCGCCATTTTTAATGTCGGTTCGTTCCCCCTTCGGTTTCCAAACAATCTTATTATTTACTGTTACTCTTCTTGTATATGAAAATACCCATGCCTGTACCGGTTTATCTTGAAACGTACGAAATGGGCGAACTTGAGGAACGGATAGAGAAGTTGATGGATATACTCAACGAGTGTAAGCTATGTCCACGAGCATGTGGCGTCAACAGAAACAAAGGTGAGACAGGCTATTGCAAATCAGACAGATATCTGATGGTCTCCAGCGTGCACCCCCATTATGGAGAGGAAGCGGTGTTGGTTGGAACGTACGGCTCAGGCACGATATTTTTGACAAACTGTAACCTGGGCTGCATCTATTGTCAAAACTATGACATCAGCCACCTGGGATATGGACAGCGGGTGACGGAGGAGGAACTCGCGCAGAGCATGCTCAGTCTGCAAAAACGGGGTTGCCATAACATCAATTTCGTCACACCTACTCATTTTACACCGCAAATCGTGAAAGCGCTGAAAATAGCAATTGAAAATGGTCTTCACATCCCCCTCGTTTATAATTGCGGTGGATACGAATCCAAAAGTACCATAGCGCTATTGGATGGTATCATGGACATCTACATGCCGGACATAAAATATGGTGATGAAGAAAGTGCAAAGAAGTACTCCAATGCGCCCGATTACTTCGCCGTGTGTAAAGAAGCGGTGAAGGAGATGCACCGCCAGGTTTGTGATTTAACAGTAGACGAACGGGGCATAGCAGTGAGGGGATTGCTGATACGACATTTAGTACTGCCGAATGGCTTGGCAAGCTCTGCGGAAGTCTTCAAGTTTATTGCTACCGAACTATCAAAGGAATCCTACGTAAATATAATGCTCCAATATAGACCTATGTACAGGGCATACGAGTATAAGGAACTGAACAGGGAAATAAAGATGAGCGAATATAGGGAAGCACTTGATAGTGCGAAGGAGTGGGGTCTGCACCGGGGGTTCGAGCGGATTTAAACGGGATAAAAGAGAGACGTAGGGAAAGATGCATTAGGTGAATAAGCAAAGTATTGCAGAAAGAGATATATAAGATAAAGATAAGGGGAAGAATTAAGAGGTGGTGGTATGATGTTATCACATAAAAGCGAAGAAGGAGACGAGATGGTTCAGGGTGAAGGTTTTCGTTTAGATGAAGGTAACTACTCAGCCTGCTAACGCAGGTTGCACACAAAGGCTAGGAGGAAGATAA
>DYFG01000187.1 GCA_020725315.1 Nitrosotalea sp. | reverse complement strand
GTTTTTTACCCCTTTATATGGGCTGCAAGTTTACACAGCTTTCAAAGATAACTCATAGCACCGTGGCTCCACATTAGAGGGATCCGCACCCACGCCTGCTAATTGCGCCCTCTCTGTTTGTGAGAATCTCCAACGTGGACTTTCTTCTCACCGGAAATAGTTTTGGGCTTGAATCTCAGCGACTCTGCCAACGGTTAAGTATTCAAATCGAATGGGGCATTCAAGACGGAGGCAACAACAGCGGATCGGGAACTCCAAGCTCCGGACGTGGTTCTACTTTTAGCTTTGTACCCAATCCACCTGGAGCGCCAAATGGAAGGGGCAGTCCTCTCGGCTACATCATAACGGCAACCCTGACCCTGGAAGGTCGAATAAGCTCAGATGCAGCTGCAGTTGTGCAGGACGACCTGGATGAGTTACGGCAAGAATACATTGACATGGGAAAGCAATCCCGCCCAGGCAGAAGTTCATTCTCAGCGAGCGGAGGAACCGCAAATTTCTCTTGGAGTGAACTAAATGGAGGGTTTACCGATGGCAATCCTCATCCTCCGTGGGGAATGGTGACGCAAACGTTGATAGACAAGTTGGAGGCGACGCGTACAAATTATAATCGGGGCGGGATCCGCCTTAGCTCCGGTTATCGTTGCCCTCATGGTAACAGAATCGTTGGTGGCAAACCCGAGAGTCATCACATATACGGTAGGGCGGCGGACATGTTCTCAGCCAGCTATACGTGGACCGAGGATGAGTTCAACCGCCTGAAGGCTGCAGCTGATTTAACAAACCCGTTAGAATCATTTTTTTGGAACACATATGATGACCATCACTATCACGCTGCATGGTAACCGTAACGATGCTATTATGAAGAAACGATCTAAAAATATTATGACCGCCGCTGTTGTGCTGGCTATGTTGCTGCCTATGGCAAGCGTGCAAGGCCAAGTGGATCAGCGCGTGCTCGCTCAGCACCTTCTTGGGGAAAATAAACAAGAAAGGGATAAGGCTTTCGAGATAGCGCGAAGAATTGAGAAAGAAAGCATGAACCCAGAGTTGCGCGCGGCGCTTGTCAGCTTGCTCGAAAGGATGAACGGAATTGTTCTGCAGGCTGCAAAACAAAGAAAGGCCCTTGTGAACTTTGAAAATCCGGAATTCATCGCAAAAGTGTCTCGGGTTGTCGCTGAGCTGGGGGATCCCCAGGCAATTCCAACGCTCTCACAAGCCATTTATGGTGGGCTTACAGTCATCCGGGCCCTAGCAGCCTTCGGTGAACAAGCCGCTCCTTCCGTCCTTGGTGTGGTCACATCCCCAGATAGTCACTATGATTTGGTCAACCACGGTTTGATAACTCTCAGGTTTATGGTTGAAACGGTTGGAACGCGCGCGCTTTCAACCGGCACGATTGCTCGAACCCGAAGTGCGGCTGCGCAGCGGATGACCGGCAAACAACACTTTTCAACACTGTTATGGGCTATCGACCTCGCTGTAATTTTGAACGACGAAGAACTCAGAAAGATCGTGAAAGCACTTGCAGAAGATCGGAATGAAGTTATCGCTAGAGGTATAAAAGAAGAATACGACATACAACAGATCCAGAAGCGCGCGGCTGATCGTCTTGCAGGAGTTCCTCCTTTGCCGCGTCCGTAGTATGAGGAGCTATTTTGGAAAACTCTCAACCATCGACGGAGCAGCCCTCGATGTTGTGGATTTGAACACTCGGACGTACGACGCTTGAGCTGTCCGGCAGCAAAGAAGACGATTCAAGAAGGCTAGCCGAAGCTGCTCGAAGAGCAGGAGCAGTTTACATAGAGGAGTACGCCTCAGGGAACTATTCATATGTTCATATGCATTGGTAGAAGAAAGGAAAGAAATCGAAATGGAAATCGAGACGAGGTTTGTCGTGTTGCTTCTAATATCTTTCCTCTGTCAAAAGTTTCAGTTATCAGGGCATAGGACTTGATGAAAAGAACAAAAGACGTTGTCAAAACGTTGGGCTCATATCATAACACGCTGACCCCGGGCAAATGAGATACAATTGCAATAATTCTTCAGGAAAGGGATTCAACTCGGGTAATAGGTCTTGTAGTCCCAAAAGACTATTTCCACAGAATTACGGCAGCATACGCGTTAGGCGAGATTGTAAGGACCAATCTTCTTCCCCAACTAGACCAGAATTCTCAACTGCGAGCCAAACTTTACCGCGAAATCTTACCCGCACTTAGAAAAGCTACTCAAGATAAAGACCCGCGTGAGCGCAAGAAAGCAGAAGAAACATTGCAGAAAATCAATTTACAATCTTACAGAAAACCTGCTGAAATAGCACCGTGGCTCCACATTAGAGGGATCCGCACCCACGCCTGCTAATTGCGCCCTCTCTGTTTGTGAGAATCTCCAACGTGGACTTTCTTCTCACCGGAAATAGTTTTGGGCTTTACAACTTCTGCTCTCGGGCGGACATCGACACCTGGGCCGACCGTTGGGCAGCATCAATCCTTCCAG
>DYFG01000186.1 GCA_020725315.1 Nitrosotalea sp. | reverse complement strand
CCCGCGGAAAAGAGTATATCCTCAGCAAATTAACTTAAAAAAGGTGAATAGATACTGTAAAGCTAATTTGGTTTACTCCGCACTCACACCGAGTTAAGGCTCCCTAACAGGTTATTCAGGAGATCTTCACCTTCCGAGATTGCAGCCCAATCAGCAGCTCCTAAAATTTGCGATACCGCCTGCTTCGATACAGTAAAATGCTCACCTACCTGTTCATAGGTATAATTTGGGTGTAGCCTCACGTAATTGACCACCTCGCGCTGTCTCTCTGTCCACGAGTTTTCTAACACCTCGATGAAGCGCAGTACGGTGTTGAGTATCTCATAGGTCTGAATAGTCGTATCCGACGATTTTATAAGGAGATTTCTGGTACTCTTCTTGCATAACTCTAAGGCACTTCGCGCCCGGTAGAAAACGGTCCCTCTCATCCCAACCTCGTCCTCAAGTGGTCTTTCGATATCGCCAATACCAACGCCGCAATAGAAATCAACCGGTAATTTGGATTTAAGAGAAACATAAATCACATATGCGTTTTTCGGGTTTTTGATATAGTATATACACTATAACCCCGCATCAAATTTCACACAAGCACAGAAACGGAAGATTGATGGCAGGCGCTGTCGTTGTGCTACATCCCTTTTCCAGGAGTCTGGGCTTTAATCCACATATCCATATAATATACTCGTGACCGAAGGATGATTCGACAGACATGGCAGGTTTGTACACCAAAAATGCATCTCTTTCAACGCTATGCGAAAAACATGGCAATACCAGGTACTTACCCAGTTCAAAGCGGCACTTCCAAAGAATAGGGTATTCTCAATGCTCATAGACCACCTTTTCAAGAAATATCGCGAAGGATTCTACGTACATCTCCCAAAAGAATCCAGAATCACAAACAAACGAAGGATAGCACGATATGTAGCCAGATATATCCGGCATCCAGCTGTCGCAAACACACGATTGTACCGATACGACGGAAAAGCGGTCACATTCTGGTACGAGGATCGTGAGGGAAAGCGGCATTTCGTGACGATGGGGGTGCGGGAGTTCATTAAAGCATTGATTCAGCACATTCCTGATCGAAATTTCAAAATGATACGGTATTACGGTGCTTACAGCCGTAGAACCAAAAGGAGCTATTCAGGATATTTACAGAGAAGTTTAAGGCAGGCGACATTCGAGGACTTTGTTACGAAAGTGAATAAATGGGCACCAAAATGTCCAAATTGTGGAAGAAAAATGATATTCGTGCGCTATGAGAAGGGACCTCCGATAGAAAACGAAGTTTTTGGATGCAAATTATCTGATTGGAACCACCCATGGCTTAGCCATAGCTAACAATTGATTTGCACCCGAGGGGTGCTTTCTTGTGCTAATCTTGTGAAATCTCGTGGTTTTTTACATCAGCTATACAAATACTCATCTTTTAATGATTGAATTTCTTTCTGTAGCTCTTCTATGAGCTGTGCTTGCGTTTCTATGACGTTGAGAAGTTTGAGTATGAGGGTCTTAACTGCTGATTTAAACCCTTTTAAACCCCACTGGATATTGAGCAATTACGTATATTCGATGAAGACTTAATTATGTTAGATAACAATGGGGTAAAGCAAGCCGCAAGGTGGGATTCTATTACCTCTCTGAAATTAAGGAAAGAAAGAACTTAGGCGCACTAATTGTTCAGGATCAAGTTACCCCCTTCAAGTTTTATTATCGCTTTCTACAATACTCGACGCAAGAATATAAAAATACCCACCTACACAATAGAGCAGATTTGTAATCGGCAAATTCAACACATTATGGTATATCTAATGTAGGGGTTTAATGATAGCACATCACCGAGGATTAAGATGGAGGGTAAAATAAGCGCGAATGGTATCCTGGTGAGGGTCCTGCAAAATCTCATCATGCTGCATAATGCACTCTATGAAAGATATGAGGCATATGACTGGAAGGGGTCAAACATCTACCCCGACTTCAAGAACTATCTATGGTCATAGGTGAAAGAAGAGGACGTCATGGATATCCTGGGGTGTTCACAAAGAACCGCACACGATTACTTGGCAGTCCTGAAGAATTTTGTTGGCCAGTAATTTCTACAACCTATCGGAAGAAGGGTGTAATTCTTTTTTCACATCTTCTGGTAAAAGCTCCTTCCAATCAATAGGATAGACTCTCTTCTTTATTCTTCCACCCTCCTCTGACTTCTCTGTCCTTACCAAACCAACCTCTTCAAGTACCTTAACAATGTTATAGACCTTTCCAGTACTCCATCTCAACTTTTTTGCGAGGTCGTAGATACTTAAACCCCTATTCTGATTTACGAACTCATAGAGATAATCTACTGCAAAGTCCCCCCGTAGTTCAATGGCTCCTGTGTGTGTTGCCATATTACCTCTACCTCCAGATGTTCATGATGTTTACGATATATCTTATGATATTATAATGGCATTATAAAAAACTTCCCAACTGGGATAAAGGCATATTTCCTCTATACTCTCATATTTTGCAT
>DYFG01000185.1 GCA_020725315.1 Nitrosotalea sp. | reverse complement strand
TATAAATTAAATTTAAATTTCGTGATAATCTTATCAACATGTGCGGAATATGGGCTATAATAAAGCAAAATACATTTATGATGCCCATAAATTTAGAGGAGAAGTGTGGTTACTTCATGGGATTGCTGAATTATACAGAGCTGAAGGCAACCTTGACGAAGCTATGAGGAAATATGAGGAGGCAAAGAAAGCCTCTCAGGAAGCATTTAATATTAACCGTATCGCTCATGCACTCCTCGGGGTATGCGAAGTAAAAAGAATGAAAGAAGAAGCTCATCTAAATGACCATGAAGAGCCCCTAAATATCTATAAAAAAATTGGCTCAAAGTGGGGGATTGCAAATACTTATATTTCTCAAGCTATTTTATACACAAATGAAGGAAATGCTGAAATGGCGAAGGAGTTACTTAATGAGGCAATGAATATGTGTCAAGAGTTGAATTTGAACGAAGAACTAAAACTGATTCAACGGATTATGGAGGGTGATGTTGATGAGTTGCACCCATTATCATTATTTTAAACAGTTTGGGAGTTAAAGGAGCCTTTTTATATGAAAGTATGGATTGTTGGAATAAAAGGAAGCGTTGCAACAACGGCTATTGCTGGCGTAATTGCCTCTAGGCGATATAATCTGCCTAAATTTGGAATGCTAACAGAGACAGAAGATTTTAATAACTTGTATCTCGTTAGCTTAGAGGAACTTGAGTTTGGTGGGCATGAGATAAGAGATGTTTCTCTATTAGATGCCGTTAGACATAATGTTGTTGAGAATGGGTATCTTAGTTTAGATATAGTCAATGATATTAAAAAAGATTTAAACGATATTGAGGTCCATCTTGGCACTGTGATTAATTGTGGGGATTTCATAACGAGAATGGCGAGCGAGAAATGCAAAGGGGCTACATCTATTAGGGAGATCGAAGAGAGGATTACAAACGATATACTTGAGTTTAAAAGGTCTGACGATTGTGTAATGATTAATCTTGCATCAGCGGAGCCGCATTTTGATATTATGCCAGAGCATAAAACTCTTGAATCTTTTGAGAGTGGTTTGGATAAAGATTTAAAATGGATACCTGCTAGCTCTTTGTATGCCTACTGTGCAATAAAAAATAATATCCCCTATATCAATTTCACATCTTCTCTTGGAAATGATATACCAGCGCTAAAAGAGTTAGCAGTAGAAAAAAATGTTCCCCATTATGGCAAGGATGGAAAAACTGGCGAAACACTTGTAAAGGCTGCTTTAGCACCTATGTTCAAATATAGAAATCTGCGGGTAGAAGGTTGGACTGGGTATAATGTTTTAGGGGGATTTAATGGTGAAGTGCTGAGTAAGGAGGAAAATGTTATAGATACGACAAAGGATAAAGCAAGAGTAATAAATAATTGTTTGGGGTATAATATCTACTCTACTACCGATATAATTTACTATCCACCGGTCAAAAACAAGAAGGTTGCATGGGATCTTATAAATTTCCGTGGATTTTTGGGCTATTCAATGAGGATGCATTTTACCTGGGAGGGAGCTGATAGCATACTTGCAGCACCATTAGTTATTGATCTGATAAGACTTTCTCATTTTGCAAAAAAGAAGAAAATAGGAGGGTTGTTAAAGCCATTTGCTTTTTATTTTAAGCATCCCATAGAATGCGATATTGGAAATCTTCACGAACAATGTCAAATGTTGATTAATTGGATAAAAAGCTACAAGTAGTATTATCAAGTTACTTACTTGGAGGAGATTACCAATGCGTAAAATACGTTCCCATAGCATAGATGAAATGGATTTCGAGCAGTATTATGAGGATTGGCGACATCGGGATAGCCTGACTTGGCATGCTATAACGTTATTGCTCTTGCTAGGAGGGGGAATGGTGATAGGCGCTCATTTTGCTAAAATGCCTTGGTATGTTGTTGGTTCTATTTTTGGATTTTGTGCGTTTTTCCTCGCTACAATAACCATAGTGTTAGCTCGAAACCTTTATTATCAATGGAGAGATTTAAGGCATATAGAGGATTTGGCAAAAAGAAAAAGAAGTAGAAGAAAGAGAGTCAAGGCGCTTGAAAGTAGGCCTATCCCACCTAAAGTGAAAGAGGAAGAAAAGAAGAAGAAATTACTTGACAAATTACGCCGGATAGGGGTAGGAAGGATGGGTTCAACTCTTCTACTAGTTAACTTTATTATCCTTCTCTCAATTTTAGAATATATATTCTATGAAACATGGCAGTGGTGTTCTTTTTATGATATCATTGGTAGTATTATTATGTTTATACCATTTCTTCCTTTCATTTGGTTTTTCTATTGGCTAAAATGGAAAATATAAGATATGATATACATCATTGGCAATCCGACATGGGATTTGAACATAACCAAATATGGACAAAGGAGAAGTATTGGCGGTACGGTATTTTATTCAAGCCTTGCTATTAAAAAGCTGGGATATGAAGTAGGTGTAGTGTCAAAGGGAGATAAAGAAACAAAGAAAATTCTTAATAACCTTGGTATCAACACCTCTTACTTTTATGA
>DYFG01000184.1 GCA_020725315.1 Nitrosotalea sp. | reverse complement strand
TTAATTTGACATTGTCAAATTAAAAGTAATACTAAAATTTTATTGGTGTTATTTATAGTTAATGAATTGCAATGTCGCCAAAAGTCAGCAATATTCCTATACACCGTAAGTAAACGGCTTAGTGCCACCAGATAATTTTCTGGTCCAATTCGACCGTTATAGTGATTGGACAGCCCTTTACGACGGTCATAGCGTGGGATAACGCCCGGATAGCTGAATGATAAGGCGAATATATATAGGGAGTTGGCATTATTGTAAGAAAGTGATTTTTCATAGGTGAATAGGGATAAAAAGCCATGAATATCAAGAAAGCGTGTGTTGTGGGTATAGGCGTGATGGGGAACGGAATAGCGCAAGTATGTGCTCAGGCGGGTTACGATACCTCCGTCGTCAGCCGGAGTGAAGAATCGCTAGAGCGGGGCATTGCAAGAATAAAAGGCAACCTGGCGTCTCTCGTGAAGAAAGGGCGTATACAGCAAGAGGAGGCGGATAGAATCGTCGATGCGCTCCGTGCACGGGCGACAACGAGCCTTGAAGAAGGTGCGAACGGGGCTGATTTCGTAATAGAAGCGGTATATGAGGATTTAGACCTGAAAAAGGAGATATTCAGAGAGTTGGATAGGATTTGTCCTGAGCATACGATCCTCGCAAGTAACACCTCTACCTTTCCTATCGTTGCTTTAGCTACCGTAACAAAAAGACCGGATAAGGTAATTGGAACCCATTTCATGAACCCCCCGCCGTTCATACAGGGCGTAGAGATAATAAAATCATTATTTACCTCTGAAGACACGGTAAATCGAACGAAGGAGTTCGTAAAGTCGTTGGGCAAGGAGCCGGTTGAAGTCAAGGATTCGCCAGGGTTCGTGGTGAGTCGCATGATCTGCCTTGTGATGAACGAAGCGGTGAGGATGCATGAAGAGAGTGTTGCATCGGTTGAGGACATCGATAGGATCACGCGATTATGTTTCAACTGGCCCATCGGTCCTTTCCAGCTTCTGGACTTGATCGGGATCGACATCGTGGCAGCGGTACTCAATGCGATGTACGATGAGACCGGGTGGGAGCGATTCAAACCAGCACTTCTTATGGTGCAGATGGCACGTGCGGGCTGGACCGGTCGAAAAGCAGGGAAAGGGTTCTATGACTATACGTAAGTAGGACGTGCGCGGTGAGCTCTTATATGGTGCTCAAGCTAACAATGACCGAAGGAAAAAAAAACCTCTTCTATGAGAAGAAGGAAAACGTTGCAACGATAACGCTTAACAGACCGAAATCGTTGAATGCGTTGAACACCGCTTTGTTGACTGAGTTAAAAGATACATTAGAGGATGCAGAAGCTGATGCTGAAGTGCGTGTAATTCTCATAACCGGAGCAGGAGAGAAAGCGTTCTGCGCCGGTGCTGATGTAGCGGAGATACGTGATAAGAATCCTGAAGAAGCGCGTGCGTGGTCACAGTGGGTTCAGGAGATACTCACCTTCGTAGAACAAATGAGGAAGCCGGTAATAGCAAAGATACACGGGTTCTGTTTGGGTGGTGGGTTAGAACTCGCACTGGCATGTGATTTCAGGATTGCGTCAGAGAAGGCGATATTCGGCATGCCGGAAGTAAATCTGGCGATTATTCCGGGTGGTGGCGGTACACAACGATTACCGAGATTGATCGGGAAGACAAAAGCGCTGGAACTGCTGATGGCAGGTGAGCAGATAGATGCTTCAGAGGCTTTGCGGTTAAGGCTTGTGAATAAAGTTGTTCCTGTAGATGAACTTGACCGTGCGGTTGATGTGCTTATCAAGAAATTACTCTCGAAAAGTTCTGTTACGCTCGCCATACTCAAGGATGCGGTGAATAAAGGTATTGAGATGGACCTGGAGCATGCCTTACAACATGAAGCGGAATGCTTCGAATCCATGCTGAAGACTGAGGATGCACAAGAGGGTTTAAAAGCGTTTCTGGAGAAACGGAAGCCGGCGTTTAAAGGGAAGTGAGAAAACAGGCATCAAAAATCTGCGTTAATTTTAAAACGTTCCGGAACTGATTGCGTATACGAGCAAGGGCAATTAGGGGGACCAGAGAAACCGTCCGGCATCCAAGCAGGCGACGATGACGATTGCAAAGAAAAGCGGTGCGTACAATGCCCAGAATACTTTGTCCCACCACTTCCTGCCCGAACCGGGTTTGAACCGTTCTCTGACAAGGTCGGTTTTCTTTCTTTTTTCGCGCATTCGTTAGTTGGCATATCTTATACTCCTTTTACGGATAGATACTATTAAATTCACTGTTAATTCATACGTGGATATGAAGAAAGAAGATTTAAGACCCAATGATGCAGAAAAAGAGTTCTTAATTTTAGCGTACAATCGTTTTTATGACTTATTTGAAGAAATCGATTCTGATTCTTTTTGGGAAAAAGATGGAGGGTATAGGTTATGTAAAATTAAAGACGTTTTTTTGGTATACGCGGAGATACTTTAATCGAATGATAAATTCCTAAATTCCCGTTAAATTAGGCACTATGTTAACCGTTTGTCTTTCATTCTTT
>DYFG01000183.1 GCA_020725315.1 Nitrosotalea sp. | reverse complement strand
AAAGTAGAATAGCTTTTAGGAGTTCCTCTCAAAAAATATTTGATTTCTTTTCCTGTTTTTCACCTTTGAAATAATCTATGTTATCGTCAACAGCTTTGGCGTATGCTTCTGTAACTATATCTAATAACCTCACAAAACCTGTCTTCTTCTTAAATTCCTTCTCTGCATCTTGGTTATATTTAAATGCCCATAATAATGCATAATCCTCGTCTTCTTTACTTTCTATTTCAGGTAAAAAGCGTATTGGGAACATTAGCAACGTCATCTGCTCAGTGTATGTTTCAACAAATTGCTTGTTTAAAATCGCAGCTATATCTCTTATTGTAACCCATACGTTAGGTCTGTCACGCAGTATATTCAAAACAGCATCTAAAAAATCAAAAGCGTATTCGTCCTCTACCCAATCATATAAATCATCCAAAGTATCTACTTCTGACATTTTATCACTATATGAATCTTACATCTCCAAATTTAAAAAACCGCAGCAATTAGCAGCTCATTTTCATCTCTTCTTTATTAAAGGGGTGAAAGGCGGCAAGATGAAGAAGCGGGTAGAGAGCCTGAGAGGGGAGATTGTGGAAGACTCTCTCCACGAGGTCATTAATGCAAATAAAGGTTTGATGAGAGGAATATTTCCACACTAATCTTCAAAGGGTTCTCAAACGTGCTCTAACGATGGATAACAGAAAAATTTTAAGAGAAGCAAGGAGTTATAAGAAGAAGGGGGATATGAAGTAAAGGAGAAGGAAGAAGGAAATGCAAATTGTGATAAGTGAACCAAAAACGGGGAAGGCTTATAAGGTAGAGGGTAAGGATACCGAAGCGAGTGCACTCTTCATTGGGAAACGGATCGGTGACGTGGTGGACGCGGATATTCTTGGGTTGGGCGGCTATGTACTGGAGATAACGGGTGGCTCGGATAAAGAGGGTATGCCGATGCGCAAAGATGTATCGGGTACTGTGCGAAAACGGATTTTAATCACCTCTCCGCCGGGTTATCGGCCAAAAGAGGATGGTAAAAGGAGGAGGAAGTCCGTCAGGGGTAACGAGATATCAAGCGAGATATCGCAGATCAATGTGCAGATAAAGGAGTATGGGCGGAAGTCAATTGAGATGCTGTTGGTAAAAGCGGAAGAATCGTGAGCCATGTTTGAACGAATAATAGTACCGGTAGATGGTTCTGAAGTAGCGAAAAGAGCGGCGAAAAAGGCGTTCGCGCTTGCACAATCGAGCGGATTATCAAAGTAGCAAGAGAGGATGATCTGATTGTCATGGGGAGTAAAGGACGGACAGGGCTTGATAGATTACTCATGGGCAGTGTTGCTGAGAACGTTCTGCGTCATGCTTCCTGTCCGGTGATGGTTGTGAAATAGATCATAGTGGACGCTTTCTTCGTCACTTGCATTTAGGCGAGTCCTTCTTCGCCAATGATATATCCAGGATCAATATATTACCGCATATATCTCCTGTAATTGTTTAGCTAACCACAAGATTACACATAAGCCCTTTCAGGGCTTGCGGGTAAACCCTTACAGGGTTTTCGGGGTGGTAGGGGCGGAGCCCCTACATGGGGCAGAGCCCCATAATTTTCACGAGAGAATAATAATAGTAACCAAGTTTCAGTACTTTATTGATTACTTTATCCCCCATTAATTCAATTTCTTGTGCTAATCTTGTGAAATCTCGTGGTTTTTTACACCAGCTATACAAATACATTTCATTTATTTGTTCTTCCTCTGTTACATTAGTATCCCAGTCCCATTTTTGCTCATTTTCATCAGTTTTATATCCGACTGCGGAAAATTTCCGCTTCGGATATAGCTCACAAAATTTCCTTCCAGAAATCCAATAACCAATTGCCCAATTCCCTGTTTTTTCTTCTACGTGTTTCTCATCAATTGACTTAATACGCTCCATAGTTGACAAAAAGAGACTTTGAACATCTTTCTCTGTAATGTAGTTTATATTATCTCTAATAGTCATTGGTTTTGCCTCTATTTCTCTTGGTTGTGGGATTGGTGTTTCCATTAATTTTATTTCTTTATTTCTTTATTTCTTTCCGTTTATCTCAAGAGCTAAATATCTAAATAATCTGATTTTAAGGTCAGTACGGATGTATTTTGCTTCTTTTATCATCTTATCATCGAAATCAGGAGCAATTAGGAATATTTGTGGCAGTTGTTCTTTAAGTTTAGTACCCTGTAATTTTTCTTTATATGTTCAATAAGCGTCAATACACCTTCAGAATCTACTCCTAAAATGTCTAACCTTCTCAATCCGGAGGTTCTTCTCTGATGTGTTATTATTTTGAAGCCTTCTTCAATTTGGTTTGGGTCTTTAACTAGCAATGCTTCTATTGGTTCACCACAGTAATTTTGATGAAGTCATCCTCCAAATTATAGTTCATGGAGAAAATGGAGGGATGAAAATGCCCGAGAAGCGATACATTGTGGATTTGAACCAGAAAGCGATTTGTGGAAGGAGGGATAGAATGGGCGCTGAACGAGCGCCCACGTCCTGGTGGTTGCCATAAACTGGATGGGAAGCAGGAGGCTTTTTTAAGCC
>DYFG01000182.1 GCA_020725315.1 Nitrosotalea sp. | reverse complement strand
GGAAATATAATCTTTTGGTCTACCAAAAAGGGTCAATTTCAGAAATATAAAAGTTGATCTTGCTCAACCTCGTAGCTTCAGGAATGGGTGTAGAGGAGGCATCGGCACTCGTAGGGATGAAACAGCGGATTGCGTATCTGTGGATCAACCGATGGATAAAGAAAGGCTATGAGGGACTATTACCGAAGAAAAGGAGTGGAAGACCGCCTAAGTTGGATAAGGAGCAGAAAGAAGAACTAAGAGGGATATTGAATCAAAAGGAGTACTTAAATTGAATTACCGATTGTATGTTATACTCGACTGTTGGTCAGCGCATACAACCAGTAAACTAAAGGAAAAACTGAATGAACATGCAATTACCCTTGTGTTCCTGCCTACCAATGCATCGTGGCTGAATGATGTGGCTCGTAGTCCTTATTGGTGCCGCCGTCTATAGAATAGTTGCCTGGTGCGTCGCTGTTATCGTCCCAGTCGGTCCAGTAGTTGCCTATTTCGGTGGTGTTCCAGTAGTTGCTCGTGCGATTGTCCCATGCCTGATGTCCCGGGTTGACGATATTCTTCCCAATGAACTCGTTCTCGTAGATGTAGTTATTGTAGCTGTTATACAGCTTCACGCTATAATCGCTGTTGTTCTGTATGACGTTGTATGTTATCTTGGTGTCATTCGCAAGCAGGTATACTCCAAAGGCGGTGTTGTTCTGGATCGTGTTCTTATCCACCGTGCAATTGAACCCTATCAGTTCAATGCCGTACAGGTTCTCCTTTATCGTGTTGTTCGTTATGGTGACGTTGTTCGGATCGTCGCTGCCCAATGGTACTTCACCTACCTCTATGCCGTATCTTGTGTTGTTCTGCACGGTACTGTTCTCGACCGTGCCGTTCGAGAGGTTGTGGAACTTCACACCACTATAGCCCAGTAATCCATTGTTGCTCTCCGTAACAAGGGTATCGAAGTCGCTATTCGATTTCACTTTGATGACATACCCTACCTCTCCGTTCACCGTCATGTTGTTGTTCGTCTCGATGTCCTCGCTTATCTCGCTGTCCGAGTCCGCGAACACTCTGAATTCGTGGCAGCCCTTTGGAAGGTTCACCGGATAGAAGCTAACAGTTGTGCTCGCACCTGCTCCGAGTGACGATATGCTTGTATTTTTGGCGTAGAAGCTGCTGTTAACGAACAAACTCACATTGAAGTGCCCTACACTATTACTGCCGTCGTTCTTTACCGTTGCTTTTACTGTGAAATCATTCTTCGGTCTCGGTGTTCCAACATCAATGTCCTTGACTACAAGGTCATTAGCTGTGTCGTTCAAGACCAGAATCGTATTGCAGATGTTCACATACGGGTCCTCGCCTCTACCATAACCCGTGCACCAGACGTTTGGATTTGTGTCCAGATTGCCTCGCAGATGTATTGGACCGAGCCCGTTGGCAGTGTAGTTGCCATTGAATGTGACATTCACCCAACCAGTATTGTCTGGATTACCACCCCATATACCAGTGTATAAATATGCACTTCTAACGGTCCCACCTGGTACATTGAAGGAGCCTGAAAGAGTTGTCTGTCCATTCCAGCCAACGCTGTCCACGAAAACAGTGCCGTTTATCGTGCCGTCCGTTCTCGTTGTCGGAGCCCATCCATCGAATGCGTAGTTTGCCATTACAGGCATAATAAATGCTGCTAATGCTAACATCGCTATCGTTACAATCAGCGGTATCGTTAGAAATCGCTTTTCCAAGGTTTCACCTCCTAAATTTTTTAACCCATTCTTCTTCTCATCTTCTTCCAACGGCGGCGCTAAAAGGCACCGCATACCTCTCTTCTTTGCCGATTTCGAGCACTATTGTTCCGTTTTACATATCTTCCCCCATCATCTTATCTTCGCCTTTATCCACACCAATGTGTATGGATAGATAGTAACAATTTTATAGTCTTTAATAAAATTATTTTCACTTTTTTTCTGTATATGTATTAAAGAACAAGGATTATCGCTCGAATGGGTGTTACCATTAAACTCGCAAAGAAAGAAGTTAAATGCAAGAAGCAAAATGCAAATTGATTAGCAGACTGTGGACGGAAAGAATTGTTTACATAGGCATCATCATCGCCGCTGTCACTCTCATAGTAACGATGATTCGTTGAATTGTGCTTCTTTGCCTCCAAAAAGGTTTTTAGCTACGGTGAGATAAATATCATATCATGGAAAAAATACCCGGTTGGATAGAGCGGCTGCTTCTGCCGAAACTGAATGAGCTCAGTGGCGAGGTAAAAGCAGTGCATACTCGCATAGATGCTGTTGAGAAAGAAGTTGTGGGTTTGAGGAGAGAGATGCTGACAAAGTTCGAGAGCATGAGAAATGAGATGCTGGTGAAGTTTGAGGCGGTGGATGTTAAGTTCGAGTCGGCGGATACCAAGGTTGGAGCATTAAATGGTAAGGTTGAGAGCTTGAGAAACGAGATGATTTCACGGTTCGAGGCTGTGGATTCGAAATTCGACTCCCTCGAAGCGAGGATTCCAGTGATGGAGAAGATGGCTGAGTTTGAAGTCAGGCTTGCAGAACTTGAGC
>DYFG01000181.1 GCA_020725315.1 Nitrosotalea sp. | reverse complement strand
TGTAGTTAACAGGTCAAGTGTAAAGCAGCTACCGCTTTTTTAGCTCGTGAAATTTTATTGTATACTTCGCATGCCTTATCCGTCGGCTCGATGATTAACGCTATTCCTTGTGACTCGATATATTCTCTCGTTTGGGCTGACACTTTCAGTATCCCGTATTTTCCCGTACCGACAATGAGCACCTCGGGCTTCGCTTTGACCACCGATTCAATATCCTCTCTGTGGAGCGCATGTCCTTCTTTTCTCCACCAATTAGCCTTAACTCCGTCAGGGAAGATAATTACATCGCCGGTATATGCTTTTCCATCCACAATAATCCTGCCGAAGTCGTAAGCGTCAATCATTTCCATACCTCCTTATTTTTTATTAAGTTGATTATATCTAAAGAATAGAGGTAATAAATACCAATTAACGCTCCTAAAAAGAGATAAATAAATGGATAATGCTATTGGATGGGATGAACAAGTCATATAAAACCTCCATGGCATTTTTAGACATCTGCTTTAACTTTATTCAAAAAGTGAAAGAACAAAGCAAATGAAAGAAGAATTATAATACAGGCGAAAATAGGCAACAAAAAATGGACATAAGAGTACGCAAGATCTACGAGGCGTTGTTTGCGCTTGAAGACTTACGGGAGCTTTACAGACACGCATTACCGACCGGACTTGACGAACATGAAGAAGAGCAATTTTTGAACGGCATAGCTCGTGTAGACTCCATTATCAGAGAGCTAAAAGAGGGTAAGGGTGACCCTATTCAAGATGTTGGAGTTGGGCTTGAATTAAGGACGAGAGAGGAGGAGTTCATTAATATCAATCCAATTCAACCAGGTGGAAGATTAACGCCCGAGGCGCGAAAAGCACTTATCGCGTACGGTGACGGATATTCGGTCTGCGATCAGTGTCTGGAGGGCAGGCTCGAGAAGATTAGAAAACCGCCGGTGGACGAATTTCATGCGGAATTAGCTGATTTTGTGGGCATGGACGAAGCACGGGTCGTGCCTGGTGCGAGACGAGGTTTCCAGGCTGTTACTTCCTCGCTCCTCGAGAAAGGCGATATCGTGATTGTTTCGGATCTGGCACATTATACCGAGTTCTTAGCGGTGGAAATCGCAGGCGGCGTGATTAAAGAGGTATCTTCAGGTCCAAAGCATATAATTACCGGTGGTGCGGTAGCGGATACCATTGAACGGGTGAAGGAGGAAACGGGGAAACTGCCCAAACTCATCATGCTCGAACATTTTGATTACAGTTACGGGAACGAGCATGAGGTAGAGGGCGTGGGAAAGGTTGCGAAGGAGTACGGCATTCCTTTTCTTTACAATGGCGCGTATTCCGTGGGGGTGATGCCTGTGAATGGTAAGCAGATAGGAGCTGATTTCGTAGTTGGTTCCGGACACAAGAGTATGGCAGCAGTCGCACCATCCGGCATTCTTGCCACGACGGACGAATGGGCACCCACAGTGTTCAGAAGTAGTCATACCGTAGGCGATATTTCCGGCAGGAGCTTTGAGAATAAAGAGCCTGAGATGCTGGGTTGCACGCTGATGGGCGGAACGGTGCTCTCCATGATGGCGTCGTTCCCAACGGTGAAAGAACGTGTGAAGAGCTGGGATGAGGAAGTGAAGAAATCAAATTACTTCATCCGCGAGTTCTTGCGTATAGAAAGGAACAAAGTTGCAAGTGAATATCCACGTAAACATACGCTTTCAAAGGTTAATACCCGTGAGAGCTTTGACAAGATTGCGAAGACGCATAAACGAAGAGGGTTCTTTCTCAGTGATGAATTGAAGAACAAGAAGATTGTGGGCGAATTCGCAGGTTCGACACGGGTGTGGAAGCTCAATACGTATGGGTTAAGCTGGGACAGGATAAAGTATCTCAGTGATGCGTTCATAGAAATAGCGGATAAATATGGATTGGCGGTACGATAACCACAACATTCCACCCACAAATGATCAATGGCATCTTTTACGAGCTTTCACTTATACAAAAATTCCTCTATGGTAAGCCCCGCCTCTTTGATGCTCGATATCAGATGCCAACGGCTCACCATGCTCGATATAAGGCTCAGTTACACACCCCGCAATAAATTGCGAGGCATCCTAAGCGCTTCAAAATTCATCTTTTATTTCCTCGTTTTATAATCTCGTTTAATGTCTTTAAATACCCGACAATTGCCTCTTTTATGTTTTCCAAAGCTTCTTCTAGCGTATCTCCTTGTGACCAACAACCTTAAAGAGCTGGACAATGCACAATATATCCCCCATCCTCTAAATCTTCTTCAACTACAACTTTGAATTTGATTTCCTATATCCCCCTTAATTGACATACTCTTTCGCGACTTAAAAAGTTTTCATAAAAATAAAAAGAGCAGAGTCTCTTTTTTGACGACTCTACTCTATTGTTATTTCAACCATTTCCTTTATCCTTTTTGCGATGTCTATTTCTTCTGCAGATGACCCTGACATACTTCATAAATTATTTGTTTAAGCAAAAAACATCATTCATTCATTCATTGTAACTACTCAGGTATAATAAAGTTTTAATACTTTTCTATTGTAAATCATACAAA
>DYFG01000180.1 GCA_020725315.1 Nitrosotalea sp. | reverse complement strand
TCAGAGTTTATCAGGGTGAAATAATCTTAGAGAAATACCCCTTTGCGCCGGAGGTGAGTATGGATCTCCTCTATGACGGCTTGAGTCTGCCAGTCGGGTTGATAATAAATATGTTATGTGCTGCCCTTGCATTTTACTCTATACATTATGTAGAACACAGAATAGATGTACTCTATCCAGAAGCGGATGAACGGACGAGGGTTTTGTATTACACGAGGTTCTACTTTATGTTCCTCCTCTTTCCCGCAGCTTTCTTTGGTGTTTCCCTTTCTACAAACCTTATACAAATATTCCTTTTCACAGAACTATTAACTATTCCCCTTTACTTCATAATGGGTTATTTTGGTTATATAGAGCGATTTAGAGTTGCCCTGATGTGTTTCTTCTGGGCTGCTGCTTGTGCAGTCTGCGTACTAACCGGGATTGTATTAATTTATTCTCAGATAGGAACCTTTGAAATCGCGGAGTTATCCGCTCTTTCAGGCAATCGATTTTTGACTTTGATCGTCTCATTAATCTTTCTTGGGTTCGCTACTAAGCTGGCAATCTTTCCTCTCCATGTCTGGATGCCCTGGGTGCACGCAGAACATCCTACCTGCATAGCAGGGTTGCTTGCGGTCTATGCGAATATCGCGCTTTATGTACTTGTTAGAATTATCTTTTTACCGCTTCACGCGGATCTCGATGCTTTCCGCATACCTATCATGATACTGGCGCTGATAACCATGGTTTATGGTTCTCTTCTTACTCTGGCTCAAACTGACGTGAAGCGACTCGCTGCCTGCTCAACTGTAAGCCAGATATCATATTCTGTCCTTGGGGTGGCAGCACTCACAGTCTGGAGTGTTGAAGGGGGGATGTTTTTCTTCCTCGCACACATCATGGCTAAGACCATCTTCTTCTCAACCGCAGGTATATTAGTGTACGTAACAGGGACCAGGAGCATAAATGAGATGGGCGGACTTGCATCCAAGATGCCAATAACATGTATACTCTGGATAATGGGCGGTATGATGCTCTCAGGCCTTCCGCCTTTTGCCAACTTTGCAGCTGAATGGATAATGTTTACAGGCATCTTCATATTTGGAGCATATGGTCCTTCTATTGCACTGGTAGTAGCAATTATGGGTGTTACCGCAATTGGATTAACGATTGCTTACACATTCTGGTCCATGAAGAGAATATTTTTTGGCCCCTTGAATCCCAACTTAGCAAACGATAGAATCAAGGACCCACCATTAACGATGAGTGTGCCACTTCTACTTATAGCTGTTGTATCAATCATCCTGGGCTTGTATCCCAAACCCATGATGGATCTTCTTCATTCTGTGATAGGAGGAATATTATAATAGCGGCAAATATCGAAATATTAAAAAATCATAAGTATTTATAAAAAAGGAGAAAAAGGAGATGGGAAGTAAATTCACTGCTGCGTTGAAATGTTTTTTAAAAAGTCCAGTGTACTCAGCGAGACTCATGCTGGGGTCATCCGAATCGAGAGTAGTAGAATCAATAAAGGCGCGTTGCCCCGAAGTAGAAGTAGAGAGTTTAGGTTATTATGCAGGTATTTTCATGGCAATTCTTTTCGTTATTCTCTGTGTGATGATGTATCTATTCTTTTACGCGCTTAAAGTCATTACCATGCACCGGGAAATACTTTTTCCTCCGTGAAAACCTTGAGCTGTTTGATACCCACCTTTCCACGACGGCATCGAAATCGAGACCATCCAAAAAAGAGAGATATTGTGTGCACAGATATAGAGCTTCATGCCCTTTTCCTTATCCTTCCGATAGTAGCACTTGAGTGATCGCTTCTCCGCGTTCCCGAAGGGTCTTTCTCCCAGTTTCCTCCTTCCGTATCTGTCCTTATTCATGGCGTATTTCTCCATATACGCGCTTCTCAGCGTACCTCGAGCTACTACACCCTTCGGCTTTATCAGGATGTCCAGCTTTCGCTCTTCAGCATCGCGGTAATTTGCCCTGTCATCGAATTCAGGGTCTCCGTAGATAATAGATCCCGGCTCCAGGGAAGCCGAGAATAAGGATATCTTGTTCGTGTGCGCTGCCACTGCTCGCACCGTGTTCGTAATGATCCTCGTAAGAATCGTGATCTCCTCTGTTTCCTTAGCAAGCCGCGTTTCCATCACCCTCTCCCGCTCCACAAGCGAGTCACAGGGTATTCTCGTCCCATCGACGACGAACTCATTTAGAAACTCGTCGAATTTTGCGTAAAGCACTGTTACTTTCTCATCCAGGCGTTCCAACGCTTTATCCAGCCAATCCTCCGGGATCTGGCTGTAAACATAGTGCAGCTCCGAATCACACGGTGTACAACCGTCCACTTTGCAATACCCCGTGTCCCGCAATTTCCGTTCCAGCTCACTGAAAGGCAAGACGCCCTTGCAAAGGAGGACTGCTAAAATCAGCTTCCAATCGTACGTCCTGGGCCTCCCCCGGGATTTGGAAGGCATGGGTATTCCTATTTCATCAATGACCTCCTCAGCAATCCTGAGCATCTCTGTGAATGACGGTTTAGCGTCCTGCACCTGTCCTCTGAAAGGTCTGTAGGTCCTTAAACCCCACGGGCGCTCTTTTTCACGTCGCAAAG
>DYFG01000179.1 GCA_020725315.1 Nitrosotalea sp. | reverse complement strand
ACTTCTTATGGTACTTAGAATACTTCAAAACGATAAAGAGGTATCTTTCTCCCGTGTTGCCAATACAGTAAAGATAAGGAATGTCTTTCTGCTTCTCTTTCCATAAATAGACATTTCTGTCCTCCAATGCTCGCTCCACCTCTTCTGCCCTTACTCCATGCTTTGCTATATGCTCGACATCAGTTTTCTTCCAGTGAATTTTGATTTTCAGTTAAAAAGTTGCAACTCATGATATTTCTCCTAATACAAGATGAAAAAGGTCCATTATGGGTTTAGGATACAGACCCAGGATGATTGATACAACAGCTAAAAGGAGAAGTGGAAGCCACATCAATACTGGAGGGTCTCTAATCTTATTGTTATTTGATAGATTTGGATTCAAAGGACCAAAGAATATCCTCTTTATTGACCAGAAGGTGTAAGCAATCGTTAATCCAACTGCGGTAATACCCAGAACTGCAATCGCTAGTGCAATAGAAGGACCATGTGTTCCAAATATGAAGATGCCTGTAAACATTATCCATTCCGCCGCGAAGGTGCTGAAAGGCGGAAGACCTGAGAGCATCATAGCGCCCATTATCCAGAGCAGAGCTGTTATAGGCATCCGGGATACAAGTCCGCCCATCTCTCTCATATCCCTGACACCCGTTACATAGACTAATATACCCGCGGTTGAGAAGAGAATTGCTTTACCCATGATGTGACTCAGAAAGAAGAAGAGCCCACCTTCAATACTCCAGATGGTGAGTGCTCCCAGCCCAAGGACAGAGTATGATATCTGGCTTATCGTTGAGCACGCAGCGAATCGTTTTACGTCATTTTGAGCCATAGCAAGAAGAGAGCCATATACCATGGTTAGTAGAGCCATCGCCATGATAGGTATGCCAAAAACTTTGATATCATTATAAAGTGGCAAGATGAGAACCCTAACCATCACATAAGCCGCTATATTCGCATAAACCGCAAGCAATCCGGCTATGCATGTGGGATGCTCTGCGTGAACCCAGGGCATCCAAACGTGAAGAGGAAATATTGCCAGCTTGGTAAACAACCCGAGAATCATACATAAGATAACCCAGGTAACTGCTGGATTTCCCGAAAGAGTGCTTAACGACGAGATTTCAAAGCTACCTGTATTGGTATATGCTAAAAGGATACCAATCAGGAAGACGGTCGCCCCGGCAATTCCCCAGAAGAGACACATCAGGGCTACTTTATACCGCTCTATAAAATCGGAATAGCCAAATTGAGCCATTATGAAATAAAGGGGAATAATGGTCAAGAGTTCCATGAAAAAATACATCGCTATAAGGTTTGTAGAAAAGGAGATACCCATAAAACCTGTGGAAAAGAAGGGAAACAGAAAGAAGAACCTCGTGTAATACATAAGCCATGTCCGTTCATCCAGTTCTCCATGTATTATCTCTATTCTATGTTCTACATAGTGTATTGAGTAAAATGCCAGGACTATACAACACAGATTCATTATCAACGCAACAGGTATACTCAAACCGTCGGCTAAAAGATTGAAATTTATCATCGGTCCAAATGGGTATTCCTCAAAAATTCGTTCACCCTGATAAACTCTGATGCCAACCGTGCAAAGAAGAGCAGTCGTGTATAAGAGGGTACTACCTGCAATCCAGCCCGCTCTCCTACCTGTTTTGTATCTGGTTAAAAATATGAATACGGAGGCTATGACCGGCATTACTACTATTTGAAGAAGAATATGCGGTATCATTCTATCATCTCACCCTCTTTTGGCGTATCCACCACATTCGAATTCCAAATCATTTTTTTCGTGTTCATTTGCTGAAAGAAGAATGATATAAAGATGTTTAGGGACTTGTAAGCCACCCACGTATAAATATGGCTAGCAAATATAAAGCGATAAAGAGGAGCACCAGCAGCAATGCGAATCCCAGGCTTATTCCTACTACTGGTTCTGCTGGTGCCCCCTCTACCTCCTCTCGCCCATATTTACTTGCCAGAATGTCTCTCCCACCGCTATAGAATCTTCCGGGAATAGAGGGAATTATCTTATGATACACTTTATCGAGTGGATCTTCAATATACCTGGGTACAGAAGTAAAAAGCCTGGTTATTCCACCTACAAAAAAGATATAATAGAAACTATCTATGTACCACCTGTTCCAGAAGAACTTATGGAGCATCTTCAGAGATGCGTGCTTCTCCAACATACCCGCAGGATCTAACTTGCCCGAGAAGTAAAGTAAATATGCTGGCACAATACCTATAACCACGGAAATTACTGATAGAAGAGGAACTAATAAATGAGAGATCGAATGCTCTCCAGCATGTTCAACGGGCAGATGAAGTTTTTCTACCAGGGTATATCCGAATCCCTCGTGTAATAGATGCTCTAAGGGGAGACCCAATATGCCAAGTACGATAATCGTGATAGCTAAAACACCGCATGCAACTACCATTGTACGGTGGGCTTCACCGAGATGCGCACCTTTTTGCTTTAATTTTTCTACGTTTTTACTCTCCCTGCCATGAAAGACCATCCCCACGAAGCGAGTTGTGTAGAATGCAGTTATGACTACGGTAATTAAAGCGAGTAAGAATAAGGGGTAATTATGGGCTTCCAGACAT
>DYFG01000178.1 GCA_020725315.1 Nitrosotalea sp. | reverse complement strand
CGGTCTTTTTGATGACTTTTACCTCGGACTTGCACATGCTACATATATACGTTTTGCCTTCTTCAACCATGTTCTTCTCACCTCCTTTCGTTTTTTATTGCTCTAAATTTTAGTATATACTTTCACTTAAGCTTCAAAATTCCCTTGTCAATCTCGTTTTTGATTTCCTCTATGCTCGTTGAAATTTAAATCTTTTTTCATTTGATCTTAACCTTAAAAGAGGCTTCACCTCCTTTTTCTGAAATATCAATTATTGAGCACTTTTCCTTCTCAACAAACTTATTGAATATGTCCTTTAAATCTTGAGAAATGAACACCTCTAAAATCCCACCTGATTCCATACCCTTCATCGCATCTTTAATTAGTGTTGCTAAAGTATCAGGGCAGCAGGCTGACCTAACATCCACTGTCTTATTAGCTACCACCGTTAAGATTGCTGGCTCTGTTATCTGCTTCATCAGTCCCCAAGCACCGTCTAATGGCAGACAAGCTTGACCAATCTCACAGTTTCCCGCAGTCTTCTGGCAGGTAGTTTCCTCTGCCACATCTATTACCTCTGCCATTTCTGAAAGTCTTCTTATCGAAGCTGCAATCTCTGCCCTTTCTCCCTCAGGTAGGCTGGAATTCTCAAGGTCTATCTTTAATTTTTTCAGTCCTTTGATTACTTTAATTTTCGCGCCCTCTAAACCAATGCATTTTATACAGATGTCTTTAGAAAGTGCTTCAAGTATTGGTGTAACGACGCTATATCCCCACAGCTGGTTTTTAAAATAGATCGACATCTTTTCACCTCCTCGGTTCTGTAATTAAGTTAAGAATATCCAGAACTCCATTTGCAAAGCAACCTGCGCCTATCTTGCAGTTATCGGCGGTCTTCTGACAGGGGCCAGGGTCTGTTGGCAGCTCTTCAGATTGCTTCAAGAAATTATTGATTCTCGAATCAATCTCTTTCTTCTTTTCAGCAGGCATAGAAGATTTATTCAAGTCTTTCTTGAGCTTCCCAAGAGTCTTAATCGCTTTATTCACAGCCAACGGCATGTTTAGTCCAACACCGCACACACCACTTTTCAAGGCGTTGAATCCAGCAAAAACGCAGTTATACCCCCTTAGCTGGTTCTCAAAGTATAATATCTCCATCTCTTCTTCTTTGCTGATCTCTTCTTTCTTGGGAGGAGCAACCTCCGCTCTAGGGGCTTCTACGACAACTTCTTCTCCTATAAAAATCTTAGCAATCTCTGAAAGTTCCTCGGAGATCTTCGCAAGATGCTTGCCTATTTTGACGAACTTTTCATCCTTTGTCATAGCTTTCTCCACCACCTTCTTTTCTTCGATCTTCGCGCTCGTTTTTATTTTCTCCATAACTTCGTCCAGCTCCCATTTCTCAATCTCCTCTGGATGTTTAACTATCCAGGTGAGCCTGCAGGAGATCGCAGGTTCAGGATATGCCCCGGGGTCGTAAAGGGTATAACCCTTGAATTCGACCTGCTTTTCGGGTTCCTGGTAGCATGACCAGACTGCCTTGCTTATCACCTCTTTATTCATCTCTCCTAGGAGGTCGATTAGAGTGACTTGCTTACTGAACCTTTCAATTGCTTCCATGGGAATGTTAAACAGATAAGGGTTTGGTGCCTTTGTTCCGAAGATTGTCCGTCTGTCATCGATTCCGTTATTTAAAAATGCTCTTAGAGCATCCCCCGTCCTGTGACCCTCCACCTCTTCGCCGCAGAGGACAAGGTAGCGGATGTTGGGGTTACCCACCACATTGCATATGAGTTTTTCGATTCCTATATTCTCAGTTTGAATGGTACCTGCTAAGGCTGCCCCAACCTCAACAGAAAGCCTTACCAAATTCTCAATATCTGTCGGTATTTTTATGTCTTTAGTGTCAGGTTGATCTTCAAGTGGCATTGGCGCATTCAACAGTACAGCGACTGCCACAGGCGAGAAATCATTCCCCCTAAGGTAGTAGCCTCGCTCGGTGGGATAATCAGTCGAGGATTTGACCTTCAATACTTTACCTTTGGATTTTTCTTCATTCATATATCCAACCTCTTTATCTTAAGCGCATTTTTAAATTTGTGTCAACAATCTACTTAATCTTAGCCTCTAAACGACAAATTCTCTCTCCAGTCGAACATGCCGCATATCGGTGGTCTATCCGGGGTTATCACGCGGACATGGTTATGAGCGAACGACTTACAGCGATCACATCCGCAGAAAACACCTATGTCCTCTTCTCTTGAACCTTTGCCCTTAAGCCACTCCAAAAATATTTGCCCGCTACTCATAGAACCACCTACTTTCGTACTTTGTTTCAGCTTCGTATAAACCTATTGCCATACACCATATATAAGCCCCAACCTCTCCACCATCGGAATAAAGAGCCTGCACTTGAGCACAAGCGCCTATGACTTAAGCTACGGATATGTTTATCATAAGATATATTTATATAAAAGAAATCACACTCGAAAATCGCTAAAAGAGTTTAAAATCGAAAAAGAATGATTTTATCTCAGCAAACTATCAAAAAGGAGCAGGGAGAAAAGAGTTTGAATATATTTTCATAAACGCTTTTGTAATTGATGGTATGTTTAAGTCCGCCTCTATAAAAAGCAAGAGGTGGAAAAAT
>DYFG01000177.1 GCA_020725315.1 Nitrosotalea sp. | reverse complement strand
TTTTGAGGTTAAAACCGGAAAAGAATTTTGTCCGGGATTTTCACGATTGAAACAACTGATGTTCTGGACATGAAGAGACCGGGGAATGCAGAGGAGATCCTGGCTGAGAGGCTGGATGAAGTTTTGAGAGCTTTGAAAGAGGAAGGATACGAGTTGAAAGAGATTATCATTGGATTTTTTGATGAATCCTCTCCTCAATTGTCTCCGAACACTGTGAGGCTTTGGTCTTTCAAGACAATGAACTCTGTTTGAGATGAGCATAAAAATTTTTTGCAGAAGGAAAAATCGAAACCCTTTTAAAAGGATGCTTAGCTATACAAATACCAGCAGAAAAATAGCGATGTATTTATATATGTATGGAAATATATGAAAACTATCATTAACGTAGGTGACAAAATGGGTATAATCTCGGAGTTATTCCGTCGTGCGTGGAATTCATTCGCTCCGGATTACGATAAATACATAGTAGATAAGCTAACTGCCTATCCGGAAGTGAGGAATTATGAAAATTTCGAGGAAGCACTTGTTCTGGGGATTGTCAAGGGTTTAGCCGATAGAGGAAAAGATCTCGCATTCATTGAAGCCGGTTCGGGCACTGGTAGGTATGTATATGGAAATTTTTGGATATAAAATAATCCCTCGCAAGAAGCCCGTAAATAGTTTGTATGTCTATGATGAGAATTTGTCACGGCGACTGAAACTTATCGTCGGCGTTGACTTCGCTGAAAAGATGATTGAAACTACCAGAAAAAAATTGAGAAGTATTATTGTTGAAGATGGAATAAATATGTATGATAAACTCGTGCAGAAGAATAAATTACGATTAATAAACGAGCGTATCGATGATACAAGCGAGGGTATGGTATTAAAAGAGGAAGAGAAGGGCTTGACGAGGGTGGTTTGCTGCATGCTCGGCACATTCGGAAATATCAGCGAAGGGGATAGAGAATTGGCGTTAAAGCGGATGGTAGAGTGGAGAGGGAATAACGGCGTTCTCATACTATCTCTGTTCAATAGAGATAAGCTAAAAGACTTGGGATATAATTATTATATTGCAGTAAAAGGTCTTTGGGGTAATCCGAAATTTTCTTCATTATTTTTGGATTAATTGCGTTTATTGCTTCTTGGCTTGAGGTATATCCTCTTATTATGAAGGTTCTAGCTGAAGAAGAGAAACGTGAACTAATTGGAACATTTGTTAAAATTGCAGAATACTTTATATGTGGGACTTGCAATTGCAAGTGTTGTCGTTGCATTGGGAGTTTATATATGTTTAAGTATGGGATGTACAAGTATAGTGGAGAAGAAGAGAGAGGAGAAAAAGGTGGAAGAGAAAAAGGAGAAGGAGAAGACCACTGAAGTAGAACTGGAAGAGGCACCGAAAGAGGAAAAATAAGATCTCAACTTCATAGGCGTGAGGTCCTCTACCTTTCAGGAGGGGATGAAAGCTTTACCAAAAGATAAAAAGTAAGAAGAGTAAATTCTGCTATTGACTGGAGCAATAGCCATGAGGATCTGGAAGTTCGGGGACAACGTGGATACCGATCAGATCATTCCTGCGGAATATCTGACGACGGGAGACGCGAAGAAGCTCGCAGCTCATGCGTTCGCTAAGGTGCGGCAAGAATTCGCAAAAGAAGTGAAGGAAGGCGATATCATCGTGGCGGGCGAGAATTTCGGCTGCGGCAGTTCGAGGGAGCATGCACCACGTGCATTACTCGGTGCAGGTGTACGGTGCGTGATTGCAAAGAGTTTTGCACGAATCTTCTTCAGGAACTCCATAAATATCGGGTTGCATCTGATCGAAGCTGACGTCTCCGACAGGATAGAAGAAGAGGATGAAATTGAAATACGTTTCGAGGATGGGGTAATAAAGAATCATACAAAAAGAGAGGAATATCAATTCACACCGCTACCAGAATTTATGCAGCGGCTATTGGAGAGCGGTGGTCTGATTAATTATATTAAAAGAATGAAAGAGAATTAAAAAATTTTTTTGTATCGTTACATGAGCCAAGCTCGATGCACCTATCTTATCTTATCTTTTCTTATGAACTACATTTCTGATCCCTGATTTACGACAGGATCTTTTATCGCTTGGCTTGAGACCCCTCTATCAGCTCTTTTGAGTATATGCCAAGAGTTCCTCGATCCGCGTCAGCACGTCGCCTAAGATTTTCTTCTCCTCTGCACTCAGATTGGGCGATACCTGTAACCCTTTCAGGATACCTATGGCTTCAATAGTCTTGTTAATCTGCTCTGCCTGTTTTTCTTTCTCAGTCCCTCTCTTTTCTCTTGTTTTTGCTCTTTTATGTTTTGACCTGACATGCTGAGCCAATAGTAATGGCTTCTCAAATACTTCGCTACAATACCTGCACTTATATTCCTTCTTCACTTCTTGCTTCCCTCCTTTAATTCCCACTATTTCATTTTATTATATATATTCTTTTATTAAAAAATGCGACACAATCAAATCTTTTACTGTCGCTCTTAGCCGTGGCTATCGTAAGAAGTGAGGGTGAAAAGGAGAGTCAAGATGGAAGAAGGGCAACAGCGAGAGGGAAAATTGAGGGAAGATATGAATCTTTTGAAGTTTAATTACGAGATAAGTAACTATTATTTGTTCTGAAGTTAA
>DYFG01000176.1 GCA_020725315.1 Nitrosotalea sp. | reverse complement strand
CTCTGCAATAGAAGAAAAGGATATAAAAAGTTTTAACGAATATGACATTGTCAAGGTAGTATTAGCATCCAGTGTACCAGCGATCCCGAGCCCATCCATATCTGAATATCAGCCTATATGCCCTAAGGAGTCATACAATAAGATTACGGAATTGCATGAAAAAGGGTTGAGTGAGGAAGAGATTGCAGAAGAACTTGCATTCCCTTTGGGCATTGTGACCAGATATCTCAAAGGTAATTTTACTCCACCACCATGCCCAGAGCCTGATCAGCGAATGCCTTTATCAGAATGCCCTACGTACAGTAAAATCAAGGATTTATATGGAGAAGGATGGAGCGAAGAAGAGATTGCAGAGAAGCTTGAACTTCCTTTAGACATTGTGAGCGGATTCCTCAGCGGTAACTATACTATAATATCCTCTTGCCCGGAGCCATATCAGAAATCAGAGAGAAATGTAACCACAGAGAGAACAATGGAAAGCATAACTCCTGAGAAATCAAAAGAAAGTATAACCCGGGGAGAGCTTGTAGAATATTTATTAAACGGGGATTGAGGCGAAGAGTTAATATGAAGAAAAAAGATTTGTTCAGGGCGATAGGCAGGTTGGCAGTGATACTATTGCTTCCTCTCGTACTGTCGTTGACATATATGATTTTGGCATATATGATTCACGGGAGGTTTTACCTTTCCCTAGAACCTTCCATAGGAGCTATAATTTGTGGAGTTTTTATATCATTTATCATCGCTTATGGATACATAACGAAAGATAAGATCACATCAACACTGTCTGGTGCTTTCCTATTTCCTCTTTTTTTTATCTATCTTGATATTCTTTGGGCCTTAGCTCACCACTGCCTTACAATAAAATGGCTAATAGGAGTGCTAGGATTACCTATACCTTTTATGCTAATTAATGGATTAGCAGGTTATTTTGCATCGCGGGGGACGAAAGTGTCTCTTTTTGTCGCTATACTTTTCGGGATACTTTTCATTTTATTTGTGTTGGGTATTGATTGAGGTTTTTGATATTTGGTTGAGATGAAAGAGGGAGGAAAAGGCGTGAAAAAAGAAGTAAAAAAGCATGAAAGCGGGAGAAAGATACTTTATGCTCATCCATTCTATCCATCGGATGAGAGCGCCGAGGAAGGGCGCTTTATAAATACCCAAACGAATAGGAGGTGAAAAGATGAAAAAGAAAGGAAAAGTAGCAATTGCAGTGATGTTAATAGTGGCATTGCTTGCAAGCATGGCTTTTGTATCAGCAGCAGTAAGTACGCATGAGCGGGGTATAGATGAGGAGGAGAGCTACAAAATCGTTGAGTCATCACAGGATCTTGAGGATGCGGTAGCCGGTTATAACGAAGCGGTGACGAAAGGGCGCCTCGAAGATGCACGGAGTTACGTAGAGAAAATCGACCAAATTGTAGCGGAATTGGATGGGTTTGGTATGGAAGTAGGGTTCACGGAGACACATGAAAATCAGGTAATGCCCACGACCGTATCTGTAACTGTTAATCCCGCTACTGAACAAAATCAAAGTCGATGTCATTCTATCTCAGCAAATGTGGAACAACTTGAGACTATAAAACAGCTTTGGGGGCAAGACATCACGATAGGAGAGTTTATGGAGAAGGTCACTCCAGAGGTTCTGGAAGATATGCCTGAAGAGATAGCCGAGCATTTTTACAAGACTAAAATGATTTGGCCTGATCCATTAGAGCCTGCAAGGGCAGAAGATCACCCACAGGCGGTGGTGACAGAAGCGTTTAAACCAGCCTCAGAGTCCGCCGACGTGCAACCAAGAATCGTTATTCTTGTACGTCACTACTCTACGATAGGGGCAGAATGGCCTGATATAGACTTTAAATCGTGGAGTAGAGTGTGGTTGCCACATCCCTGGTATAGGCTACCTTACATGGCTGTGTGGTCTGGTTTGTATTATCAGGATGGAAGTCTGAAAGACTTTGAATTCGACGATGGCTATGGCGTTTACATGGTTGAAGCTAGCGGTTCTTATTCCACTAGCACTGCGGGTAACTATCGTGTGATTGGGCAACACTCTGGGGCGTATCCCCCAGGCTATGAACCACCAGGTTACTACGTAGTTACTCCCACTGACTGGATCTATGTAGGTCCGTGATGGGCGATAAAAGGCAGGTGATAAAAATGAATGCCAGACATAAGGATATAATGAAAAACAGAACGAAAACTTGTGTGGTGAATGCAAGTTTGATGGGTGGAACCTCCTCCGCCGTAAGTATTGCTATTCATCCCACAGGTATCTTTTATTTTATTGTTTTTATTGTAATTGTGATTTTGCTCCTGTTCCTGTATCGGAGATATCGGAGGAGGAAAACTATCAAGTAAAGGCGAGGTATTTAGCGATCATGGCAGTAGTAGTGTTACTATTAGCATCCAGTGTACCCGCGATGCAGAGCACATCCATACCAGAGTATCAACCTATATGCCCTGAAGAGTCCTATGAAATATGAGCAGGGATATCTGGAGACGAAAGAGATATACACGAGCGAAGAATTCAAAAAGAGATTTGGAAGAGATAATTTTACATAAAGGGTAAGATAAAAAGCGAAACATGAGCAATAGAGAAGAAAAGTGGTAAAAATATGGAGAAAAAAGATTTGTTCA
>DYFG01000175.1 GCA_020725315.1 Nitrosotalea sp. | reverse complement strand
ACAAATTACCTCATCGCTCTCGGTAAGCTGATAAGATATAAGAGAGAAGATATAGAAATACCAGTTTATTTCACGGATTCTATACTCGTGGAAAGAAAGCAGACGCTTCACGGTAGTTACGCATACAGCTTAAGAACAGAAGCGGGTGAGTTCCGGATACCGATAAGCGTGGTTAGAAAGGGGCTATTGCCAAAAGTGCTTGCAGTTGTTGAGGATTGCGTTCGGAATAAATTTTCAGAGGACGAATTTGAAGAGAGGTTGAAAAGAGAAGATTTACGGTATGGAATGAAGATAAACAAGAATGACAGAGATATTTTGATTGAGTTTTTCCGCAAACTCTCAGAACTGGAGGAAGAAGGAAAGAACAGGATATGGACTCGTATTCTCAAGAATTCTTTCGCTCCTTTGTTACAGGATAAGTTCGACTTCGTTGTGGGGAATCCGCCGTGGGTGAATTGGGAGAGCTTGCCTGAGAATTACAGAAATGGAACGAAAGAGCTGTGGGAAGATTATAAACTCTTCCTTCCAAAAGGGTATCAGGCGAAGTTAGGCGGCGCTAAGGATGATATTTCTATTCTTTTTGCTTATAGATGCCTGGAGAGATATTTGAAAGAAGGTGGTAATTTTGCTTTTTTGATAACACAAGCGGTATTCAAGACGAAGGGTGCGGGGGAAGGGTTTAGGAGGTTCAAGATAAAAGATGAAGCGGTAAAAGTGTTGAAGGTGCATGACCTCGTTGAGATTAATCCATTTGAAGGTGCGAGCAACAGAACAGCGGCAATTTTCATCAAGAAGAAAGGTGAGACGGAATACCCTGTAAGGTATGTGTTGTGGAGAAGGAAGAGGGGAGAGAGAATAGACCAGAAGGACAGCTTAGAAGAGGCATTGGGGAAGAGCAGTAGAATAGAACTTCAAGCTTATCCATCAGATGAAAATAATGAGCTGTCTCCATGGCTAACATTGCCAGAAAAAGCTTTTAATGCTGTTAATAAGGTAAAAGGCAAAGGTTTCTATCGTGCTTACGCTGGTATTTACAGTGGAGGAGCAAATGCGGTTTACTGGTTGAATATCTTGGGTGTTGCATCGAGAAGAAAAGAGGAAATAGGTATTCCTGCTTATTTAAGGAATATTCTGGACATTAAGGATGCAGAGATAGAGCTAAAGGATATAATCGTTGAAAACATAACCGAAGGGATGAAGAAAGAAGTAAAGCGAGTCAGGACTACAATAGAGGATTTTTTCGTTTTCCCATTGATAAAAACGCAGCATTTGAGCAAATGGAAGTTAAAAGGCTATATTTATACGTTACAAATGAATAGACCAGACAAACTTCAAGGCATTGACGAGAGATGGGTGAAGGTAAATTTTCCGAAGACTTATGGTTATCTTAAGGGTTTTGAGAGGATACTCAAAGAGAGAGCTGCTTATAAGAAATATTTAGGGAAAGCACCTTTTTACAGCATGTATGACTTGGGTGAATACACATTTAGTCCATACAAGGTTGTGTGGAACCAAATGGGCAGCAAATTAAGTGCGTGTGTAATAGGTTCCGTGAATGATGAATTTTTAGAAGAGAAGATGATTATTCCTGAGCATGTTTTGGCTTTTGTTCCCACAGATAACGAGAACGAAGCATACTTCATTTGTGCAGTGCTCAATTCAAGCATGGTTGACCTTGTGATAAGGAGTATTGCAGGCGGGACGAAAAGTTTTGGCACGCCGAAGATAATCGAGGAAACGATACGAATTCCGAAATTTGAAGCTAACAATGATAGTCATTGTAAATTGGCGGAGCTTTCGAGGAAGGCGCATGAAATTGCATCGAAGGGAGATGAAGATAAATTGAGAGAGGTGGAGGAGGAGATTGATAGTGAGGTGGCGAAGCTTTTCGGGTTGAGTGAGGAGGAAGTTAGAGAGGTGAAAGAGGCATTAAGGGTTGTTTATGGTGAAACTGTGGAGGATGAAGAGGATGATGAGAAGGAAAAAGCAGCAGAAATTGAACATGAAGAAGTATCGAGGGGAAGGGCGTTGGAAGGGTTGATTAAGAAGTTTAAAGAAGGAAATGCAGGAAAATGGAGATAGAAGAAAATGCAATGCCCCGAATGCGACGCGAGGAATTTGGTTAATAGTAGAGCAGAGATTTTTTGCTATACATGCTTGGATTGCCGTCAGATGAGACGGAAACTTGGTTTATTCTACCTCAGAGAAAAGGCAAGAAAGCTGAAATAATCAAAAGAATTGAAAGATTGCTATATTCGAAAGAAAAAAACTTTGTTTATGCTCTTTCAGAAATAGGGAGGATGACATGTGCACTACGAAGTTCCACGAACACTGGAAGAGATTGCTGAGGTCTCAAGGAGCCCGTTAAAAAAGATACGGAGGGCGTATATCTTTCTCTCGAGAAAATTGGAGATAAAGCTTGCACCGGCTAACCCCGCACGCTACATCCCTCGTTTCTGCTCTAAACTCAGATTAAGTGAGGAGGTAAGGGAAAAAGCAATAGAAATGATAGATAAAGAAAGCAAAGGGAAAGGAACTTGTTAATGGATATGGTCCCGTAGGGATAGCCGCAGCCGCTATATATATATTGCTACGAGCTTGTGTGAAAAGCATTGCACAGAAAAAGAAATAATTGAGATTATTGGTATAACAGAAATTGCACTTCGTTATCGGTGTAAAGAGCTAATAGAGGGGCTTAATATAGAAATACCTAAGAAAATAGCTTGTTTTTTTGTAACTACTCAGGTATAATAAAGTTTTAATACTTTTCTATTGTAAATCATACA
>DYFG01000174.1 GCA_020725315.1 Nitrosotalea sp. | reverse complement strand
CAGAGCTGATGCATGAACAATTTTAATAGCATCACGAATGCCAATATATAACATATATGGATATATTCATTAACTGTTAGGGCTGATAAAAGCCGGGGCACCTGTTGTATTTTCAGTATTTATGCCTGTATAAACACCATCACTTAAACATAAAAGGGAAAAGGACATAGGGGCGCCATCCTCCCGTTCAAAGTTAAGCGATTATTGTGGGGCCTTAGCATCTATTCCAAGCGAAGCTGGTGTTTTTTGGTGAGCAAGGCGCTAATCCGCGCTAAATCCAGCCACGGACCCTTCAATGTTTCGAAGATATAACGTATCAGGCCTTGTGCTCCCATTTGCCGTACTTTTTTCGCCATGTAGAGTGTTTTGAAGGCCAAGACATTCATAAAATGTGCCAGGCGCATCAGATAATGGTACCCCCGCATGGCATTCCAGTCCAGAGAGAAGGCATGCTCGTAGCCATAACCATGATGTTTTTCCACCAGAAGGCTGTGTTCGATTGCCCAGCGGTGGCGCGCCTGCAGGTTGCAGCGTATATGTACATTTTTCTTGTTTAAGAGCTGGCTGGAAACCCAGGCGTGGCGGGAGCTTTTAGTAACAATCTGGCTTGTTTTTCGATCAACCTCCTGCCAGGTTTCTTCGCAGACGACCAGGTGGACCGTTTGTTTTTTCCGTCCGTTTGGACCATATTCATGGACAAGATTGTTTACCCACCAGAACCGCTGTCGACGGTTACCCCATTTTTGTGTGAATGTGTTTTGGCCGCCGTCATCTAGATTTTTTAAGGCCAAAGCTTCGCGCCAGAGTGACGTCAGGGATTTATCCTGTAAAACAATCATGAACTGCCAGTTGTGCTTACGGCAGAGCGCAAAAACAGGACCGTTGGCGTAAAGGCCGTCCAGTAGAACCATAATGGCCAGGTGGGAGAATTCTTTCTTTAAGCGTTTTGCCAGGCGTGTAAATGCTTTTAACTCGCAGTCCTGTTTTCCTTGTTCGTTTTCTGTGTACTCGCAGAATTCACTTAACAGCGGCAAAGAAAAGCCGCCAGAGAAAACAAGGTTGGCTTCCAGAACATAGACGTAATACTGGGTTTCTTCATGCATAGCACGCTGTGAAGATTCTTCAGCAAAAGGATAATCCCGGCATAGCTTCTGTGTGCCATCAATGGCGACACACCAGTGTCGGTCTGCCAGGTAACGCTGAAATTTTTTGTTGCGCATAAATTGGTGTATCAGCTCGAGTAAAAGTTCCTCTAATTGGCTCACATCTATTTTGCACAGCAAACGGTTAATGGTGACCTGGTGCGGCACTGTGTCAATATCCGGGATAATACTCTTCAAATTTTTTAAAAAGATGGGGGTGGTCAGTTCACGGTTGGCCTGGCGCCTTGATTCCAGTTGGAAAATAAAAGCAAGGATACCAAAGAGTAGCAGTACCGCCAGTTTGTGTTTTCTTTTTTTCACTTGCCGGTAATCTTCAACTGTATTAAGCTTTTCTAAGATAAGCGGCAGTACTATACAAAATGGCTTGAGCATCTCTTCAATCACTGTTTGACGTTCAGCTTGTTCTTGCTCCGGTGTTTCAAGATCACTTTTGCGATCGGGGAGGGTGGGTTTAACAAATGCTTTAAGTCCCTCTGCTTGCTGCTGTTTACGCAGTTCTTTTTGCGCTTTTTTCTTTTCTTTCATCAACAGTTTACGGGTCTCTCTTTGGGGACGACGGCTGGGTTTACTCACTGTTTTCACCCCCCTTCCCTAACAGGTAAGCCCGGAAGTCCTTGACCAGGGGATAAACATAGATCTGTTTGATGGGTAATATGGCTTTGTTGTAACGGTCCATCCTGCCACGCCCAGTCGTTTCACCAAGGTAGATCCAGTTCGCGGCACGGTAAGTGGTACCCATATACTTTTCTGTATCCACGAAAGTCTCCAAAAGGACCGGTTGGTAGTTGTAACGTTTCTGCCAATCGCTACGGATACGCTTAACTGCCAGTGAAAGGACCCGGCTGGCAAGGTTTTCGACATGTACCCAGGGAAAAATAAGGAAACGGGTGTTGACTACTACCAGGTAGAGCCGCTGGCTGCGGTCCGCTTCGGTCCAGCCAATCCAGTTGTCCCTTGCCTCCAATGCCCAGGCAGCAGAAGCAGCAAAGAGCAGGCAGCCCAATAGAAGCTCTTCTTTGGCCCGAATAAAGTAACGCAGGTGTGAACCAAAGGGGCGCTTGTAGCCCAGGTAGTGGTAACGCTCCAGGTATTCACTGAAAAGAGTCCTGCCTGCCCGGTTATTAATCGGCTCTAAATCAATGGGCTCAAGCTTCGCCAGTGATAAGTTTAGTTCCGGGCCAGGATCGGTTTGGGGGGTGATATTGACTTGTTCTTTTCTTTTATTTAAGTTTTTGTTGCGCGATGCTGGCAGTTGGATAATACCCTGCGCCTGCAGTTTCTTCAATAATTCGAGGCAGGCCAATGTTTTATACTCGCCGTTCGGCGTTAGCCAGCCAATGTTTTCACAGATTGTCTGGGATAATTCCCTCCTGCTTAGCTTTGGGAACCTCCTTACCATATATTTAATATCATCCAGTTCCTGTTCGGTAAACTCACGGCCACAGAGCAATATTTTATGGTTATGCTCATTTTCGTGCATAGTGCAGGCCTCCCTTTTTATAAGAACCCACACTATTGTCGCATATTATGTTTCTGAAGTCCAGTACTTTTTTGCGAAAAAATAATTCTGCCGGATGCGTTAAACTGCCATTATAGGCTTATTCTTTTGTTTATGCTTCAGTTGTGTT
>DYFG01000173.1 GCA_020725315.1 Nitrosotalea sp. | reverse complement strand
CAGAACTGACGCATGAAATTGTTTAAGAATCCTGCGAGGCCGAAAATTGACGTTTTTATACCTGTTATGCATCGGTTTTACCGGAAATTACCGGCCTGTCTGCGCCAAATCCTCTATGGCAAAATCGCTTTTGCGCGTTTAACCTGCCCGGCGCCTCTAAAAGGGCAGACGGGTACTGTCATAAACGCAACTATCCTACCCTGTATGCTTGTTATGCCGCCAACCGGCTTGTTTTCCAGTCTTCTTCCTGCACCAGTCGCAACTGACCGGGGACTTGAGTCAACCGGCGAAGCCGCTCCGTGTCCAACTTTCTGTAGACCATAGCAGTGTAAAATTTCTGAATGAATGACTGAATGCCGACCTCTTTGACATGCTCAATCAGGGAAACGGAATGAAGGACCATCTCGTTTATCATGCGGGCGATATGCATCAGGTAGTGGTAGCCCTTCATGGCGTTCCAGTTATGGGAGAAGATATGTTCATAGCTGTAGCCCTGGTGCTTTTCCTTCAAAATGTTGTTCTCCTGCAGCCAGCGCTTGCGGCCCATCAGATTACAGCGTTCATGGATATTCTTCCGGTCCATGGGATTACTGGAAATCCAGGCGTGACGAGTGGTTTTTGTTACAACGCATCCCGTTTTGGCATCGATTTCTTCAAAAGCTTCCTCGCACACCACCATATGAATCGTCAGCGATTTACGCCGGTTAACACCGTAGTCATATTCGATCCCGTTGGCCCACCGGAATATTTGCCTCCGGCCCTGCCAATCCCGTTTCAGTTGATACTCTCCCTTGGTATCCAGGCGCATCAGGCCATCCGCTTCCTCCCACACCGAGGGCAGTGATTTGTCTTTGAGCACGATCATGAATTCCCACTTGTTTTTGCGGCAGGCTTCCATGACGGGGCCGTTAGCGTACAGTCCGTCCAGGAGCAGGGTAAAGGGCAGCTTTGGGAACTCACGCTTCAGACGCTTCGCTAAACGGTGGAAGGCCTTCAGTTCACAGTCCTGTTTCCATTTTTCGTAGTCCTCAACCGCTTCCAGTTCCACGCTGTTCTCCAGAAACTCGCTCATCAGCGGCAGCACCATGCCATTGGTAAACACCAGGACCGCTTCCAGGACGTAGGCGTAATACTCCCATTCCCCGTCTTTGCCCTGGACCCTGCGGTGAAGATAGCGTTCGTCCCAACATTCCTTCATGACGTATTTTTGCGTCCCGTCAATGGCTACGAGATACCTTTTTTTACGCAGGAGATGCCGAAACTTCTTTCTGCGGATTAAGTCCCTCACCAAATCCAAGTAACAGCTTTCGATCTGGTCCACATCCATCTCTTGCAACAGACGGCACAGGGTATCCTGGTGCGGCATATCCTCCAGGTCCGGAAAAAGGGAGCGCAGGTTTTCCAGCAGCTGGGGACCGGTTAACTCTTCATTCCCTTTCCGCCGCGACGAGAGCTGGAACATAAACAAGAGGATACCGTAGAGCATCATCACTGTTATCCGGTGTTTGATTTTCTTCGGATCCCGGGGGTCGGGAATGCGGGATAATTTTTCTAACAGCCCCGGCAGTAACTGATAACTTACTTTGAGCTTCTCTTCGGTGGCAGCCTGTACGGCTTCCTGTTCTTCCTCCGTTGTTTTGTGGCCGCTCTTGCGGTTTGGAAGGGTGGAGGTTCGGGGATATTGCATCCCCAGTCTTTTCAGCTGTTCCCTGAGTTCCCGCTGTTTTCTCCTCCGCTCATGGCGTTTTAAGACGGCTTCTCTCACTTGGCATCCCCGCTTTCTCCGCGCAGGATGCTCCGGAAATCGTGGTTTAGAGGATAAACATAGATGTGCTTGGGGGTAGACAGATATTGTTTGTACCGGTCCATCCGGCTCCGTCCCGCCGTCTCTCCCAACAGTACCCAGTTAGCCGCCTTGTAACAGGTGCCCAGGTATTTTTCCGGGTCTACAAAGGTCTCCATTAACACCGGGCTGTAGCCATAACGGGCCTGCCAGTCATAGCTGATTCGTTTTGCTGCCAGGGATAAGGCACGGCTGGCCAGATTCTTTACGTGAACCCAGGGGAAGATGAGAAAACGGGTGTTGTTTACAACCAGGTGCAATCTCTTGCTGCGGTCGGTCTGTGTCCATCCAATCCACTGGTCCCGGGCCTCCAGCGCCCAGGCGGCGGCGGCAAACAGGATGCACCCCAGTGGCTGACCATGGTTAGAAAGTATGAAGTAACGCTGGTGTGCGCCAAAAGGCAGTCTGTACCCAAGGATGTGATAGCGTTCAACATACTGGTTCCAAAGGCTTACCTCGTATCTGTCCAATACAGGCTTTAACTCAGCTCCGACATCCGCCAGGCTGCCTGTGATGTCTGCAGGGGCGTCTGTCTTTGCAGTCGGAATAACTCCTCTGGACGTTCGGCTCCCTGGTGTCCGCTTTTTGGGTAATTTTATCTTACCCTCAGCAGCAAGTCTCTCTAAAAGCCGAATACAAGAATGTACCTTGTTGTGTCCGTTTGGCGCCACCCACTTGAGATTTTCACAGATAGTGTTTGCCAATTCTGTCTGACTGAGCTTGGGGAACCTGCGTACGGTTTCAGTCACTATCCAGAGATCCAATGCCGTAAAGTCACGCCCGAATAAAAGGACAGTTTCATCGCTTGTAGTATCAGCCATAGTGTGGGCCTCCTGTCTACATTTTCCCACACTATTATCTCATAATCTTTTCTGCGCGTCCAGCCCTTTTTGCGATAAAATTTTTCTGCTTTGGCGTTTAACCCCTTAACAGACAAGCATTTCTTAATTCATGCGTCAGTTATG
>DYFG01000172.1 GCA_020725315.1 Nitrosotalea sp. | reverse complement strand
ATAATAAATGGTTTTTATTAGCTTGCAAATCTAATATGACAATGTCAAATTAATTTGACATTGTCAAATTAATACCTATTACACGGTTATAGATTTTAGAGCAGAGGGAATAGTAATAATCGGTGAAGCGGGGATGCTGATAGTGATGGAAGGGTTAGATGGGGCGGGGTTATCAACACAGGCAACTCTTTTAGCGCGGTATCTTAGAGGCAAAAGCAAGAAGGTTCTGTTGACCAAGGAACCAACCTCTTTACCGATTGGCAAGCTGATTAAATCTATTCTTAGTCGTAACCACGAGGTATCGTTGTTAGCGTTGCAGTTGCTTTTCGCAGCGGATCGGGCAGAGCATTTAGAAAAGGAGATTGAACCTGCGTTGAGGACGAATCATATCGTCATCTCAGACCGATATATCCTCTCCTCGTTAGCCTTTGGCTCTGTGGATAACGACGTCGAGTTTTTAAAGCAGATCAATTCACGATTTAGAAGGCCTGACTAAAGATACCCAAAAAGCAAAAATAGTTTTATGTATCAAATCAGCGAAAATATAAAGAGTGAAAAAGTTCCGCCAGCGCATCATCATCTACCAATCCAGTTTCATATATACCAGGTGAAAAATCCTCAGTTACTAACTTTTTGGCACATAAGAAGAGTTCTGTCAAAATAACATCCATAATTTTGTCAGGAACGCTCTCAGAACCACCATAGAAGTTTACTGGATATCCATCTGCAAGAAGAAGGATTTTATTGCCCTCGGGCATCTGATATTCAGTACCAATATCTGTTGATCTTTTTGTATCTTTAAGCTCTTCTAAGGCATCTACATCTATTTCCACCCTTTTTGAAGAGGCATTTACTAAAACCACATCTTTACCACTCTCAGCAATCTTTGAGATTGTCTCCCTACCAATTGAACAATGACCTGTTGCACCAATTATTATGTTGCTTCTTGTTACTAAATTTATGCTCGAATCAGTATAAAATCCGTCAAAACGAGCTGCGATTAGGTTTATTGGATTTATATCAGCAACACCAACAACTACCGCACCATTATCCCGCAAAGCTTTTGCTATTTCACTGCCAATAGTACCATATCCTATAACGGACAAATTTCTTCCTCTTATAAAATCGCCCTTTTTTGTGAGCAATTCCTGTACATTTCTAACAACCGCATTACCCACTTCAGGGGCTTCTAACACCTTTTTAAGTTCAGAGGAAGCTATTGTTAATACTGGTATCCGCAATTCTATCTCTTTATCACGCCAAACTCCCTGGGCTGTTTGCTCAACTGCACCCATGCAGTACTTAAATGTCTCTCTAAGTTTTTTAGGAATCGGTACTTTGATATATCCGCCGTCTTTCGTTGTTTCAATTTTCCATCCATGGATTATGGGCACCGCATATCCGCCATCTTCTATTATCAACAATTTTTTGCCCTTTTCTTTGCAAACTTCTAGTGCTTGCTCAACAATCTCAACAACCTTCTCATCAATAGGAAAAGACGGAGTGAAAACCTTAAAGGTCTTTTTTAGTTCTTTAACAACGCTCGCCTTCGATGAGTATGGAATACCGATAATGAACATATCACTCGGGTCCGCACCCGCCTTAGCAAACGCCTCTATCAGGGATATCGAGTCTCTCAATAAATGCAGAATCAAAATTAAGACATATTTGTCAAATAATGGTTTTTCAGTCTTTTGAACTTCAGATTTAAGTATTGGCAGCATATTCAAATATTCATTAATATATGCAAAAATATAATAGTATTATATGACCCCTGGTTACTTTTACCATCTATATCCCCTCCTTTCTATTTAACTTTATGCTTTCAGGATAGTATGTCCTGATGATCTCCAGATACTCTTCCACAAGGGAAAGACTCAGTCCTGTAAGCTTGGAGATTGTTTGTACATCCTTAGAAGCCAATATCTTTACTCGTTCCATATCCTCTATGTATCTCTCCACATTTCTCAGCTCGTGATCGATCATCCTTGATATTTCCAGAGGATTGTAACCCTTTGCGTACAGCTCTACCACATCTCGTTTATGTGTGATTCCTCGTCCGATATCCAGCACATTACCCGCTGTTGGGAGCAGCTTCCCAGCCTCCTTCTGATATCTTCTCGTGTATTTTGAGAGTGTAGCAGGGGCTAACAGCATGATTGCACTCAAATCAGCCAGGCTAAGTACCATACCCTGCTGTTTAGCCTCGTTAATCAACCGAACCATTCTTCTCCCCTTTATCGGCTCGACCCTTCCATCCTTTGCGAGTGCCACCATCTCTTCTTCGGTCACCACGGATAGTACAGCCGTTTTTGCCTCCGTATCAGCACTACTTTTACCATAACCCTGCTTATCCCTATCGGATCGTGCAATCCAGACCATCTGTCCGGGTTTTACCCTGTCTACTGGCGGAGAAAAATGGTCTACGGTATCTAAGAAATCATCTACGAGCCGTTTCGCTATCTCAAGCTTATCAGAATATCCATATCCATCGATGAGCTTCTTTATGAGCGCATTTCGCAGTGTTCGCTCCTGAAGCGGTCCGTAAATATTCTTCGCATATCCCCGCTTGAGCATCCCTCTGCCATTCATTATGCCCCCTCCTTCGAAGTTTTTTTAAAAGGTTCGTTGACCTTAAACCGATCCAGAAGCTGATTGTGCCTATCTGAGTATCCTTCACTCTCAGCTCGCTCGATTAAACTTATATACTCCTTAATCAGCCTTTCCGATAGCTTTGTTATCTTTCTGATGGTATGCGATACGCCCCTGCCAATGTCCTCAACCATTCCGCGTGTAAGCAATGCGATTCCTTGCTTCCTGAGGTAAGCAT
>DYFG01000171.1 GCA_020725315.1 Nitrosotalea sp. | reverse complement strand
TTAAGACAAAAATTCCTTAATAAATTTAAAGAATTAGGTGTTACAAGTTTTGATAGTGCCTCTTTTTTCCGCAAAGCTTGGCTTAGATCAGGGCAGAATTATCTATCTCCTAATGGAAAGTGGTATGCAGCGATAAGAGTTCCATACGTCTCTGACCCGAGAATTCTGAAAAACTTAGATGTGAATGGGTATTCCCTATCAGAGCTCAAGGAAATGGAGAGAAAATCCTTAGATGTGCTTATAAAGTATGGCAAAGGGAAAATCAGCATGGATAAGGTGTTAGATACAGTATTGGAATATGATAATCTTCTTATTAGAAACTCAAACGATGGCAAGAACCTTGAAGAAAGATACCGGCGTACCCTACTCGATAAACCTTGGGAGAGGTGTAAATGTGATGCATGTAGAAAAATCGGTATACATATTCTGATATTCAGGGGATGCAACCGCAATAAGCGGAGAGGTTTTCACAATACTTGGACTTTTAGGGAGATGATGCTAAAGAATGGAAGTCGATAACATAACCGCCAAGCAAAACGTTTCGCCCTTCTGGTCGCCTAACAGCAGAGATACGGCTACGCTTCGCTCCGCCCAAATGCTCGGCTACGCCTCGCACTTCGTATCTCCGCAGCCGTTATCTGACATTGTCTTTCTAGGCTTCTTAATAGAGTACGCTACTGCTGCCATGAACTCAAATCAAAAATGTTTATATAGAGCAAAGCACTAATGGAAAAATATGCCAGAATTGGTTACAATTCAAGACGTATACGAAGCGCTGAAGAGAATAGAAGAGAAAATGATTACACGAGAAGATGTGGAAGCACTTATCGATACAGTTGAAATTATCAATAATCCAAAAACGATGGAAGCACTCCATAAAAGCGACCAGGATATCAAAGAGGGCCGTGTTAAAGAAGTTACTTCTGTCAAAGAGTTGCTTGACGAGCTGTGAACATGACTTGGGTAGTAAAGCGAACAGACACTTTTATGGAATCACTAAGGATTATCAAAAAGAACAAGAAAGCCCTTGAAGAACTTGATAAGAAAATCAAACGGCTACAAGAGGACCCATTGCACGTTGGTGGTTGGCTTTCCGGTGAGTTACATGGAAAGAAGGCAACACGAATAACAAAGAGACATCGCCTCATTTTTACACCTGACAAAGTAGAGAAAATAGTCTATCTCAATTGGATAGACCATAGAGAGCATGCCTACTGATTTCCGCAAATTATACAAGATATAAGGAACAACGTCAGATAACATGGTGTATGCGGTTCGCTACGCTCATCCAAATTGGCTGACGCCGACTTCACAAACACCGAAACCGTTAAGTGAAATTGCCATATAAGAAAATGAGTGGGATTAATTCCAAATCGAAACAAGAGGAGTGCTCCAATACTATGGTGCTGTCAGTTGACCATGCTGCTGAAGGTAAGAAGTATCTTGAGAAGGGTTTACAGTTAATTAAAAATGGTGATATTGATAATGCTATAGAGTCTTTTTTCCATTCTGCTGCCGCTTTTGAGAGGGCTCAGGATTTTAAACAAATACCAGCATTATGGCTGGCTATCGGAGTAATGTTGGAGCCCGATTTTAAAGAAAAACGTGCAAATTACCTTGTTACACTTCAAGAGGGAAGAATCCAAGATGTTTACGACAAGTGGTATCAATTCCCGCTAGTATACCCTACGGTATCGGACTATGTATGGAAAGAACATACAGATAAAACACATAGGCAAGCATGGGCATATATATCAATGGGCTGCAGAGTATATGGAACATGAGGACGATTATATTGGTGCATGTAAAAATTTTTTAAAATCTGCAAAAAATGCTGAGCGAACGGAAGTGGGAGCACAATATCCAAATTGGCCAGCTGAACTTTACCGTAAAGCAATCCTCAATTTCATTCGCACTTATGGAACTATTGAGCATGCTCCTCCAGATAAGCGATCCAGGAGTGGAGTTTCATATAAAGAGTTAATAGAAGGAGGACTTAAAAAAATGGAGGATCTCTATTTTGGAATCAAGGATAAAAGTAAAGCATACAGGTCTCTTGCTACCAGTTATAGATCGCTTAAATTAAATCTGATGGAAGCAGGCAATTTAATAGAAGCAGAGCAATTCAAAAGAAAAGAACGTTCTGCACTAATGCATTATTATTTCCATAGCAGGAGTTATATTCGTGCGATAGCAGAGTGGCTATCTGGAATTGGGTTTATATATTTCATTGCAGGGTGGTTCGTCCCGATTTTGTTTATATTTCCGTTCATTTACTACCAGTGGGTTCTCATTACGTCAGTACAAGGTAAAGTTACATATCCTGATGCTATTCTTTACTCAATTCAATCGGCGTTAAATATAGGACACAGTGAGTTTTATGTACCTCCATATTTATATCTCTTTCGGCAAGGGCTTAATCCAGAAACATTCCTCGGTGCTCGAAGCACAATTTGGTAAGTGGTTAAAGGGCCCCCAATCAGCAAGCGAGAGGTTCGCTCTAAAAGAGCGTCCTAGTTAAGCGCAGGCAGGGGGTGCCCTTGCCCTTTTTGTCCTTAAATGAAGGATCATGATGTCAGTTATGATGCCATCCTGTAAGGTTCCTCCTTTGTGAGCATATACCAGATAATTGTCACCATTTTCATTGCAGCGGATCTTCTCGCTGTTTTGAACCCCTTTCTCTTCTGTTTATGTCCCCTATTTCTCCGCGTATTAAAAGAGCTGAGTATTCTCCTATTCCTGGCATCGTCATCAGCAGGGTAGCCTTTTTCATGTTCTTTGCACTCTTCCTTATTCTCATCATCACCTCATTCTCTTCTTCCTTCAAACTCCAATAGACATTAATCAAGTTCTTTAGATTCAGGT
>DYFG01000170.1 GCA_020725315.1 Nitrosotalea sp. | reverse complement strand
CGTCCCATCGATGACGAACTCATTTAGAAACTCGTCGAATTTCGCGTAATCCCGAACATCTCCGTTCCTTAAACCCCACGGGCGCTCTTTTTCATGTCGCAAAGGGTTCCGTTCCTGGGCGTACGTCCGCTGCACTACTTCGGAAAATGCACAATCCACCAATCCTGCAATTATCTCCTCTTCTGAGGTTTGTACCTCAAATAGGGCAAAGAACTCGCTGGGGATCATGATTGACGGGATGTTTTGTCTGCATAAAGGAAACAACTGCTGTTCTCTCATCATTCCCCTGTAAAACCACGTGCAAGTCGAATCTTCGCTATAAAGGCAAGATCGCACGTTCTCAACGAATTTGCATTCCATCAAAAAGAAAGCTTTGCTAAAGAGATATATCTCGTTTGGGTATTGATAAACCTGAATAGTTAAATAAAAGGGGAAAATTTATTACTACACATGCCCTCAGATCTTGATCAAACGCGTGCAAAAATAGTTATTATCGCTGCAATCTCTGTTTTTAGCACGCAATTCGGTGTTACGGTCATCGCACCATTGCTCGGCACATGGGTGGAGGCTTCAGGAACACCGTTCATCGTCGCTGCTTTGATCTTCTCTGCTTTTACCATTGTCAGCACACTGCTCAATATTCCGGGAGGCATTATCTCGGATAAACTTGGGAGGAAGCCCTTGATCATAGCGGGACTCTTGCTTTATGCAGTTGCATCCGCTCTTTTTCCTCTTTCAACCGAACAGTATCATTGGATATGTGTACGGGCAGTACAGGGGGCTGGTGCAGGTTTGTTCTTCCCTGCAATCACCGCGTTGCTCTCTGAGGTGTCGAGCTACGAGGAACGAGGGCATGCAATGGGCGTGTACAACATCGGTTTGGGTATTGGGTTAGCGGTGGGTCCTGCTTCAGGAGGCATTCTTTTCGATAGGTATGGTATCTTCATGCCATTTCTCGTTTGCGTTGCTTTTGCGTTTCTCAGCGTTGTACTGGTGCTGCTCTTTGTTCAGGAGCCGAAATTGAGGATAGAAAGGAAAGGAGTGGGTTTATTGTTACCTGAGCGAGAGAGAAGAAGATTGACGCTTGCCTGTTCCGTGATATTTTTTGGGATCGGTGTTGCAGCCATTATGGGTGCCCTGTTCTCTCCGTTTGCTTTTGCGCCAGAGAACCTCAGGCTCTCCGCGGGAATCATCGGTATAATTCTTTCATTGATGTTCATGGTGTTCGCGCTCGTGCAAGCAGGATTTAATCGGCTGATGAAGCGGATCGGAGAACTCATTCTCTCGGCGGCTGGATTATTTTTATGCGCTTGTGGGTTGTTCGTGCTTTACGTCGCAACCAGCATTTTCGAACTTGTTATAATGAGCCTCTTCCTCGGCGCAGGTCTGGGTGCAATCTCACTCGGCACGTTAACGTTAGCGTCGAAAGTCGCAGGAGAAGGAGAGGAAGAGCAGGAATGGAGCGGGAAAGTAATGGGCATCTATTACACGGTATTTTATGCAGGTTTGGGTGGTATTCCACTTGTTTGCGGCGCGCTTTCCGAAGTCTTTGGTGCACGGTTACTGTTTCTGGCGTATGCCGTGCTGCTTCTCGTGGTGATGGGGGTGGTGTGGCGCGTTAGCCGGGATTAAAACCATTTAGAAGCACCTCTCTCTTTTCTCCTCGCTCCTTTTCAGAACTTTGCCCTGATAAAATCCTTATATTTTACCTTGAAGTGAGATGGGGAGATGGAAGCGAAGAAGGATAAGGTAACAAGAAGCGAGCTTCGTCATAAAGAGAAAGAAAAGGCGCTCAAAAACCTGTTACATAACGCTTTATACCAAATTTTTTACGGTAACAGGCCCCGTATCTTAAGTGCGGGGTATGTGACTTAAGAAGGAGGTAGGAAGATGGACATTTTATCATTAGTACAGGGAACAATAGAGGCTAAAATATTCTTAGCAAGTATTATAGTTCTCGTTATACTTTCCGTTCATGATAGTATGATCTCTAGGTCTAGAAGAACTTTTTTTGAACATTAATATTTTTATTGCCACTATTTATTTCACCTGTGATATTGGCAGCTCTATATATCAGCAAAATGAGTTCATTATGGACTCTTTTGGCAACTACTATGATTCCAATATCCTGGACTCTTTTCTTCATCTATGGGGCGAAGATGATGAGTGTTATAGAAGTTTTTGAACTTTTATTTAATGCCTTCCTCTTCATAAGTGTACCCATAATATCCATAGCGATACAAGTCAATTATCATATTTTCCATGTCATGAGTATACCGATAGGTTTCCTCATTTACACCCTCTCTTCCATGTGTGGTATGTTTGTTAAGGGTATGTTGACTCCTAGACCAGGGTATTATAATTCACCATTTAGGCGAGTTAGAATATCTGGTTTAAATGCTCCTACCCCTGGAACGACGATAATAGTAATAATTGCACAAATAGCATTTCTGTGTATCTTTGGTCTCTTTTCTTGTATTATATAATAGCACTATATACAGCGCCATGGATTCCAAAATTGCATTTACTGTTTGGATTAACATTAGGATATATATTTGGTGCCATTATCATTTCTACTTTTAATAGAATAACCGGTATGTGACAATTCTGTCATAAAAGAAGTCTATAAGAAGAAAGCCAAAGGATGCCTCGGAATTTATTCCGAGATCGTGTGACTAGCAGTGGCATGCAGGCCTTAGATTCAATAGGAAGCGGAGTCCTCAAATATCCTCCGGCGCCTGTGCAATCTTTATTAACGCCTCTTTCTCTAAGAAATGGAGTTCACCCGGAAGAACGAGCACATGCGGCAGTTCACCAAACTCGTAACTTTTCAACGCAGTCAAGTAATCTGCTTTTACCACGGGCTTATCAGAGCCCGC
>DYFG01000169.1 GCA_020725315.1 Nitrosotalea sp. | reverse complement strand
TACAACATCTTCAGAGCACTTGGCTACGAGGTCAAGTTAGCAAATCCAAGGATAACACATGACCTCGCAGGCAGTAAAAAGATGGATAAGGTGGATGCAAAAACGCTTGCAGACCTGCTAAGAACGAATTATCTCCCTGAGGTATACATCCCAGATGATGATGTACTCCAACTCAGAGACCTTGCGAGGCATAAAGCAAACCTAACGAGATTAAGGGTGAAGGTTCAGGTGAAGATAAAGGGGTATTTGCTGCGCGAAGGTGTGAAATACGGAAAGAATATATGGACGGAGAAGAGATTGTCAGAACTCTCGGAGAACGACCTGAATCTAAAGAACTTGATTAATGTCTATTGGAGTTTGAAGGAAGAAGAGAAGGAGGTGATGAAGAGGATAATGAAGATAGCAAGAAACATGAAAAAGGCTACCCTGTTGATGACGATGCCAGGAATAGGAGAATACTCAGCTCTTTTAATACTCGGAGAAATAGGGGACATAAAGAGGTTTAAAACGGCAAAGGAGCTGGTTAGTTATGCGGGATTATGCCCTGGAATTTATCAGTCTGGGGACAGAGAGAGAACGGAAAGAAACCAGGCGGTAAATAAATGGCTGAAGTGGATCCTGTACGAGTGCTCTGGCAGGGCGAGTATGTTAAATCCGCGATTCCAGAGTTATTTTTACAAGATCCAGAAGAGAAAGGGATTCAAAACAGCGAGAAGAGCAGTGGCAAGGAAAATGGTGACGATCATCTGGTACATGCTCACAAAGGAGGAACCGTACAGGATGGCATCATAAAAACATCATGGTCCTTTAAGGACAAAAAGGGCAAGGGCACCCCCTGCGCTTAACTAGGGCGCTCGTTTGGAGCGAACCTCTCGCTTGCTGATTGGGGGCCCTTTAACCACTTACCAAATTGTGCTTCGAGCACCGAGGAATGTTTGTGGATTAAGCCCTTGCCGAAAGAGATATAAATATGGAGGTACATAAAAGTATAGTGGAAGGAGAAAGAAAAAGAGTTCTAAGGAATGTTAAGGTTTATACCATTAATCGTATTCGTTCTGTTAAAGAAAACGAGAGGCAGCAAATATACTGTGGAAGAAGTGCTGCTGACTATGAGAAATCTAAAATGGAAAGTATATGACAACGAAATCATCGTTCAGGAACTGGCAAAACAACAGAAAGAAATTGTTGAAAAACTAAATATCATAGTGCCTAAAAAGGTGGGAATTTAGGATTTTTTGACTTTTGACCACTCAGAGCAGGCAATTATATACTCAGCTAAACACATACTATGTGCAAAATATTAATGAAATTCTCAAACTCTTCCCTGTAAGGTGATGGCAATCTCCTTTTTATACCATCCCACCTCGAATTTTCAACTGCTAAATAAGTCATTGCTGCCACTCTTGCTTCATGAAATAGACCGTTAAAAGCAACTCTTATACTCCATTCCCTATCTTCTTTCCACACAAGCTCCCCACACTATCCATGTCTCTTTTAACTTTTCTTAGTACTGCATACGCTTCTTTAAAACTCGGATTGAAATTCTTCGTCGTTTTAGATAAGTATTCGCCATCCCCATGTAATACCTCAAATGCACCTAAGATTTGACATGCAAAATCTCCTCTTAAAGATTCTTCAGCCCCCTTTACCACAACATCTACATCGAAAGACAAATTCAATTCATCTAAATAATCCAAATAGCCACCATATTCCTTCTTATCCTTCATAATCACTAACAAATCCAAATCTCTTACATACTCAGGAGCATAAATTGAGGACTAGACTCCACTATCTCCCCTATATTACGATCATATTTGAGCAAACTTCTACATATCTTACTCCTTATTTCTTCGTTCAATTCTATTATCTTTTATTCCTACTCAGATTATAAAAAGGTATCTTCTTCACTTTCCGATGGACAGAGAAGCCATCATAAAAGTTTCATACCTACACGCAATGATGCAAGATACCCTACAATTATCGGTGCTATTGTTAACAGTCTTGCGAGCAGAACCGCGACAACGCTCATTCCCTGAGGAACACCAAGCGCGGAATAAAGAAATACCATTGTTGCTTCTCTCACACCTAACCCCCCTGGTATTGTTGTAATTCCACCAACGAACACACCACAACAAGAGATCACAAGAATCCACGCCAAAGACACATAGTAATCTAATGATAAGAACAACATCTCCATCATAAGCACACTTAAAATCCACATAGTTGCAGTAGCGAGCATTATCCATAAAATCTTCTTGTTAAAAGCTAAAGCTACCCAAGTTACCTTTATTGCTCTCATGGTGCTTAAGAAGAACTCTGAAATTTTCTTTAACCTCTGCATCCTTATTCCTCCTGCTTTTCGTAAAAAACCCTCAAAGAACCTCAAAGGAATACAGAAAAACATCACCACTCCCACTACAATAAAAAATAAAAGATATACTATTTTGTATACTGAACCATAAGGAAAATCTTTGAAAAGCAAAATCGCACCTGAAACCCCTATCGCTAAAGTTATGCCTGTATCCAATCCGTATTCAAAAGTTACAACTGATGCACTATCGCTCCTTTTCACATCGCACATCTTATTTAAAAGCAGTCCCTTTGCAGGGACGTTCAATTTGAACGGCGCAATATAATATAAGAACTTGTTTATGTATTCAATTATGACAATTTCCTTCAGCGGCGAATTCTTGCCAACCGATAAGAGAAAATACTTCATCCTGAACGCTGTAATTAAAGGAGCTAGTAATAATGAGAAAACTGCTAAAGCGATATAATAAGGTCTCTTTATCGCATATATCACTGAGAAATCTACTCCCATTTTCCAGAACAGGAGAATTAAAATTCCTAATCCGGTAAGCAGCAAGATGATGTTTTTATATCCTGTTTTCATTCAAACCCCCTCTCTTTAAAATCACCTTATCATCACCCTTAACCCTTTAGACTATATTTATGCTATATTATTTTTCGTAGCGATTCGTTTAAGTATTCTTCGTTTG
>DYFG01000168.1 GCA_020725315.1 Nitrosotalea sp. | reverse complement strand
CTCTGCAATAGAAGAAAAGGATATAAAAAGTTTTAACGAATATGACATTGTCAAGTTAGATGATAAATTTAAAGTAAAGGTTAGGAGGTGATATAAAATGACTACATGAAAAACACCTCCCAATGAATAGGAGAGGGAGGTAATATGAATATAGGATTGGATGTACATAAAAAGAATAGCTACTATACGATGGTGGATGAATCAGGAACAGAGTTGAAGAAAGACAGATTTCCAACGACGTGTGAAGGTCTGGACGAGTTTGCGAGCACTTTGCCTGAAGAAGTTAAAGTAGCGATCGAGGCTTCAACATCGGGTATCTTTGTGTATGAGTATCTGGATGGAAGAGGGATAGAGGTGCATCTGGCACATCCGGCTCTGGTCAAACCGTTTGCGAAGAAGCACGTGAAGACAGATAAAGTGGATTCAAAAGTGCTGGCGCAATTGCTGAGGATGGATTACCTACCAGAGAGCTATGTTCCAGGGAAAGAGATAAGGGACCTCAGGGTCATAGTGCGACATAGAGCCAGCCTTGTTCGTTTAAGAACCTCGATAAAGAATCGAGTGCATGCGCTGTTGGCCAGTGAGGGAATCCAGACTTCGGAGTTCAGTGAGCTGTTCGGAAGGAAAGGGATGGAATTTCTGAAATGAAAGAAGTGAAACTACAACAGCCGAGGAGGACGGCTTTGGATAATTACCTGGAAGTGCTGGGAGTTCTAAAAGAGAGGATTAAAGAGGTGGAGAAGACCCTGCAGGAGAAAGCAGAAATAACCGAAGAAGCGAAGTGGTTGATGAGTATAGTTGGTATAGGATTCCATAATGTATTGCTTATCCTGAGCGAGATAGGAGAAATAGAGAGATTCAGCAAACCGAAGAGTTTCGTCTGCTATGCTGGATTGGCGCCAAAGGTTGAGCAATCCGGGGATTATACGAGGTATGGGCACATAAACAAGCATAGCAACGGATTTCTCCGCTGGGCGTTAATTCAGAGCACGAGAGCAGCAGTTCATTCTTCCACTCCAAATCGCTTCCAGAGAATCTATCACAAAATAAAAGCAAGGAGAGGAGAAGAGGTGGCAATCGTTGCAACAGCTCGCCACATGGCGGAATCGGTCTACTGGGTGCTAACAAAGAAGGAATACCATAAGGAAGAGAAGAAGGCAATAAGAGCCTCGTCTTTTTCATGATCCCAAAGAGGAACGCCAAAATGAGTGGAGGCAGCCACAGCTCTAACGACGCGTAACCATGTGCCGATAAAGGTGCGAAGAGATGAATGTCGAAGATGTAGGAGGTTAGGTATGGATAAATATAAATAAATCAAAAAGTAAGGTAAGTAAGGTGAGGTGTTTTTCAGAGATGAAAGAGGCGAATCGTATCTACGACGGTTTATCTATGGTGCTTGCCGCTTTAATGATTATATCCACAATTATTACTCTGGTTCCCACTGTCGCCAGCACCGAAATATCTGAACTAGAGCTTGTCGTACCGGAAATCCCTTCTTACTCACCTTCTGATTTTGAACTAAAACCAACGGCCAATGCGTTTATCGAACCCGGATACAGTTTCTCTTCTTTGATCGAATGGTCTGAGTTTTACGATTACTCAAAAGGGATCATTAAAATTTGGTTAGAGAACACAGGAGATAATGCCTTATTTGTATATAAATATGGAGTGCAAACACAAAGATTACCTGGAGGTGGTTGGATATCCTCAGAGACCGGATTGACAATTTATCCTATGGAGAAGAAGTATATTGGAATGAATAGTGTTTATGTAGGTGGAGATATTGACTCATTTTCTGTCAAACAAGGTTTTAATCTGATGGCAAAGACAGGTGATGGAAGATGGTACGATTATGGGACTGTATTTGTAGATGAATCAACTGAAATATCAGTTAATTCTACCATAGCAAAAAGAGAATCAACTTATCAAGTCGATCGTGGGAGTATGTTCAGACAGGTAAATAAGTTGATCTTTCCAATAGATTCAACGGTTCGAAATATTGCCATACAAACGGCAAAGAAGCATCCTGGAACATATAACATCTATCAAGTTTGTGATTTATTTGACTATACAGTGAACAACATTAAGTATGTGAGTGATCCGAGAGGATTTGAATACATGGCTAAACCAAGTGAAACAGTGTCGGCAGGAGGAGGAGACTGTGATGATCATGCAATTTTACTCGCAACACTAATTGATGCTATTGGGGGCACACCAAGGATATACATAACCGAGGATCATATGTTCCCAGCGGTATACATCGGCGATGAAAATAACATCAATCGTATAGAATCCGCAATTAGCAAATATTACAATACGCCCATCACATTGCATTACTTGACCGATGACTCGGGGGTATGGCTATTACTTGATTCTACTAGTAGTTTATATGCGGGTGGACTGTCTGGAGGAGCAAAACCAACAAGTACAGGTTGGACATTTGAGAATGCGACAACTATCTCAGTCATTGATATAACTCCTCATTTCGAGGAGATAAAAGAGGGACTAAACGTGTCAGATATAATCTTCTGCTCTTTTATCCGGGGCGAACAAGATTATGATGAAAAACCCAATGCCACTTATGACTCCGGAGATACTGTCTGGATGTATTATGAAACATCAAACTTTGACACAAAGAAGCAAGATGGAACGTATGAGACATGGCTTAAATATTCCCTAAGAGTGTACGATAGTAACAATAATATTGTGCATGAGAATTTAGACTGGGGTAAATTCCATCAGAATAGTACCACTGTTCCTGGAAGTGTTTGGTCATCGGGTTATTTGGGAACATCAAATTACAAGAAAGACCAGTATAAAGTCGAACTAACAGTAAAAGATATGATTTCTGGTGCATCAAAGAGTGTGACCGGGTATTTCAAAATTGCAACAGCACCAAAAGAGCCGGGATTTGAAATTATTTTTGCACTCGGAGGATTGTTAGTGGTGGCGTATTTCGTACTGAGAAGAAGGAGATAAAAAACAAAAGTTGGTCTATTTTTCTTTTTTTTCCTTTTTG
>DYFG01000167.1 GCA_020725315.1 Nitrosotalea sp. | reverse complement strand
ACCGGTACCGCAACGATATCGGTGCTGGGGGAGGCGGCATGATGCAAAAAATAAGATTTAAGGATCCGGAAACAGCGTTGTTGGTTTCACCGGAGCATATTATCAGAAACATTCTCTACAACAATCCCAACCTTCTGGCAGCCCTCTCCTTTAACTCTTCTGCCAATTCATCTGCTTCAACTTCGGTCAACTTTGACTTAGATGCTATTCTCTCAGCGAGTTCAAGTAATAACTCCTCTTTGACCTCTTCTTCAAGAGCTCTTTCCAATGCTCTTCTAATAACCTTACTAAAATCAATTTCCTTTGACAACTCTACGACTTCGTTTTCCAATTCCTTCGGAACCTTAACTACCACTTCCGGCATTTATACCACCAGTAATAATATTGACTCAGCCTATATAAATAACTTCTCATATAATTACTCCGGCGAGATGTTCCTCCTGATTAGCAACGATTTCAATTTGTTTGTCTCTCCTGAACATAAGGTTTATGGGATGGTTGTAGACAAAAGCTTAATTAATTCAGAAGTTGAGAATACCTTGACTACGGATTGTTGCTTCAATCCCTTATCGTTAGACCAGATTGGGCAGTTCAGTTTTAATGCCAATGCTACAAAATCAACGTCATCAGGATCGGGTATCGCTGATGCTTTCCCCATAAATGAGGAGTATTCTTCTAATGGAATAAATTCAACAGATATTGCAAGCTCTCTCCTTACTTTTTTAAATTCTTCTAATGAAATGCCTGTCTTTTTCAATATCTCATCACAATGCGAATTTATCTCTTCTAATGCAAATTCTGGCGAAAAAAATTCTAATTCTTGCTTTACCAATAATTTCTTTGTGAACGATCCCTCCCAGAAGAATGTAACTAAAACATTTGTGTCAACTACGAATTCCATTTCCATTTATACTTATACTAATCCTTTCTTCTTCAGTTGCTCGAATCTCCCTCTTCTCGATGCTCTTTGTAATTTGACAGACCAGTCTATTATCTCCAGTTCTTTCTCCAACTCCTTTAACATTTCTTCCATACGCTCTAATTTATCAACTTTCTGTTCTATCGCCTTCTCCACAAAGCCTGACCAATTGATCTCCGGGAATCGTTTCATCTTCTCACCAACTTCTTCTGGAATCTCAACCTTTAATTCCGGCATTTATACCACCACTAATAATATTAACTCAGCCTATTTAAATATCTTCTCCTTGATGAGAATTGAAGACCTGCATGAAGAAATAAAATTAAAAAGGGGATGGACGCATGAAGAAAGGAGCATTTAAAAGGCTAAGGCAGAGTAACAGGAAGAAACAGAAAGAGATAATTACAATTGTGTTATTGTCGTTAATACTACTTCCATCACCCCTCTTTGCAGCAACACAGACTGCAGAGGTTTTATCTGCACCTGACCTCACTCTTAACCCATCTGATATTTCTTTCGCTCCCGAAAATCCAGTCGTGGGACAACCGGTAAACATAACTGCTATCATTCACAACATCGGTGGCTACACGGCAAAGAACGTAACGGTTGATTTTCATATTGACAGCACATCAGTAATAAAGAAAGAGATTGATAAGATTCATCCTGATTCACCAAAAAGCGTCTCTATCAACTTCATCTTTCTTTATCCCGGTTCGCACAACGTCACCGTAAAGATAGATGCGAATAACACGATAATAGAGCAAGATGAAACGAATAATCAAGCAACAAAATTTGTTGACGTTGCTGAAATACCCCCGACAAAGCCTACACCTCCTACACCTGTTCATCCCGGTGGCAGGCCCACTCCCACTCCCACCCCCTCACCAGGAGAGAGAACTCCTTTAATAATAAGTAACGTCACCGTTACCTTAGGACATCCGGGGATCATCTCGTGGGATACGAACGAAGAGAGCGATTCATTGGTAAAATGCGGCTTGGAATCAGGAAAATATACAATCAAAGAGTATAACACCACTTATACCCGTTCTCACGCCATTCTTCTGAAAGAATTAAAAGAAAACAGCACCTATTATTTCGTCGTCAATAGCACATCTCCTGAGGGTAAAAGTGCAGAAAGTGATGAATACGCTTTCTTCTCCCCCGCTCCACCAAAGCCACCAAAGGAGGGGATCAAGATAAAATCTATCTTCCCCATTGATTATTATATTATAACACCCTGGTGGTTTCTACTCCTTGTAATCATCGCTCTTTCTGCTCTTTCCATTACTAATCTGAGGATTATTCGCAGGAAGCGAGAAGAGAGACCTATGGAGCGAGAAATCACAGCCAAACCAAGCAGGCGAGAAGAAGCCCTATCTAAACTTAAAAAGAGATTCGAACGAGGAGAGATCTCGGTTGATGAGTACATTAGCAAAAGGGGGGATATTATACATGGGAAGCGAGAATAAACCTTGTTATCAATTGTTGCATCGAAATCGAAAAAAATATATATAATGAATAAGTAAAGGTGGTGATGTGAAAAAATGAGAGGCAGAGTGGTATCGCCCGCCAGATATCCCAAAGATATATTATGTGCTTTATATTCTCCAGGTAGGAGAATAGTAGAATTCAATATCAAGAAGAAGAATATACCACGGGCATTAGCTAAAATTGCAAATGCAATGGAAAAGATGAATATTGATATTTTGTCTGGTTTCCTCACAGTCATCCCTGATGAGGTTTATTCAATTTGGTGCTTCTTTGCCGATATAACAGATGTTAATTTAAAAATTGAAGAAGTAGTAGAGGAAATAAAAAAGATTGACGTTGTTTCTGAGGTATATTTTACTGAACCTCAGTTTGATGGGTTAATAATAGACGATATCCACTTTCCTCTTCAAGTTTTAAATGAGAGAAGCATTACATTCCGTGTTGATAGTATTGTGTCAATGTTCAATAGGATTTATCAGATATTTGGTTCAGGTGGAAAAGTAATAATATTTGAGATGGGTGTTGAGGCCGGAGAAAATAAGGCTAAGAAGATTTATGAAAGGTATGGTATGAAGGGCTTAAAGGCTTTTGAGCTCATTTTAGCTGAGAGAATTG
>DYFG01000166.1 GCA_020725315.1 Nitrosotalea sp. | reverse complement strand
TCATCCAAATAATTTCCCCATTCCTCTTCGCCCATGTTCGGAAACGACATAAATGCATTTGGATGGAAGAACCTGCACAGCGTGATTGTCCTCAGCCAGGGTGCGAAATGTTTCAGGGTGGACAGCCCTTGCGACCCTATATGATAAAGCACACCTAAGAATACGACGAGGTCGTGCTGCCCTTCTCCTTTTACTCCGTTCCATTCTGCATCCCTAAGTCTGTCTATTATGTTTATTAAAGGCATATAAGCCTCAGGTTGAAAACCCTTTTCGGAAAATCCCTTTGGAGTGTGTGCGACGGCAACCATTGGCATCTTCGATTCCTTCGCTATTTCTATCGCATAATCAATCAAACTCTTGCCATTAAGCTCTATCTCTAATGCGAGCGAGCCAACGATGAAAAGAGGTCTTTTTGCTCTCTTTATCATCTTCACAGCGCCGAGAGGCGTCAAAATCTTTGCCTGCTTAGGACCAGGTATGTTCCCTATCTGCCATGGTTCGTCTTTTAATACCATTTTCAGACCTCCTCCCGCTCACCTCGCTTCCTTACCAACCTTTTCAAATTCGTGGGGTCAAAAGAAGGGTCATAGCCCCTTATCGGTCCTCCTTTTATCCTATTAAGCTTCCAGTCTATCTCCCATCCCTCTTCATCCTCAAGCTTCTTTAACAACTCTTTCCTCTTCGCTATTGGGAGGTCAGTCTCGCTTCTAACGAAGAGGTGCCAATCTGGAGGATACATATTGAGATACTTCAAACTGAGGTCAATATAATGCGTTAGTTTTATTGAGCGTCCTCTGTCAGTATCAGAAGGTCTGAAACAGAGTTTTGCAATCACTGGCAAAGCTTCCTCCACCGTCTCGCAAGGCATCATCAGGTGCTCAGGAGCAGGCTCGAAATAGATTTCTGTCCCATCCCTCGCATCTATCAGCGACCAATCTTCCTTATTATACGCCCTTCCCAGATAAGCTCGCCTGTATTTCGACCCATGAGGACCTACAATAACAGGAACACCAAGTCTATTGAAGCCAGTAGCGATAGCAGCCGCCTTTTGCGACATTGCTCCCCAAGCTACTCCACACGCACCTACTCTGCTCAGGATATAATCCGCTATTTCCTCATAATTACCCCTCAGCTTCCTTCTTGCAAATATACTCGCTATCTTTATCGCCGCACCATGTATGTGCGCATTAGAGACACAAGAGCCTATGTTGAGCACGCCTCCGGCATCGAAAGCACCATGATGCTTCTCATATAACGTCTTCCCTTCCTCATCCTTCCAGAGCGCGACGTCTATGGATGCACAACCCGTTAACGTAACTATGTATCTCCTCTCTGCAAACTCTTTCGCTATAAGCCATACCTCTTTTGTCCCTTTTGGGTAGTTCCCACAGCCAACAGGAGCAATAACGCCAGGAATAGTTCCAAAAACGATTGGAGCACCTACATTTCTTATCTCTGTGTCCCATATAGGCCCTCTTCCCACCCTTGCCCTTCCTCTTTCCTCTTTTATCCTTGGATAAGCCGCTTTTGTTATCACATCCAAAATCGGGATATGCTTCTTGCAAGCCTCTTCACATCTACCGCAACCAACACAAAGGTCAAACAGCTCTGAAAGAGGTTCATCGTCTCCTTTTTCTGCTTTCCCCATCGCTTCTCCTATCCAAAGCCCATTCGGACATGCTCGTGTGCATTCGTCACAGTGCACACATTCCCCCACCAATCTCTTGAATTCTTCCTCGCTTAGAATTATACTCGGCGTTTTTCTTCTCTTTTTTACCAGTATCGCTGTCTTAACAGCTACCTCTCCTACCCTATCAGGGTAGAGAATGGCAACACCTGGAACACGCTCATTCACCAAATCCGCTACTATCTCATCAGGTTCATCGTAAGTTCTATCTTCAAGCCCGTGTAAAGCTTTGTTATTTGTAGCTATAACCGGTGAATGGACCCTTTGAGCAAGCTCTACCACATCTGCACGAATACATTGCTCGTCTATTACGATGACATCTGCAAGACCTGCTCTTATCACACGAAGTTGTCTGCCCAATGCAGAGACTATCTTCGCTTTATTGTTATAACGAGCAAGGTCATGAGAAGTGCAACATATCCCCGCAAGTTCAATTTCATCCTCGAGTCCATTCTCCATCATGTAATCTGAGATGCCTGCGGCTGGTGTGAGGTTATGACCTATGACGAGCACGACGGGCTTGCTCGTGTCTAATGTGCCAAATCCAACATCCACTAAAGGAACATCCAGACCACCTCCCGCATGGCTGGACGGCATTCCAAAGCACGCAATCTGAAGAATATCAGTAGCTTCTTTGCTCAAAGAATCGAGCATTCCGAGATGAAGAGATTTCGACTCGAAATCCATGTATGAACCTTCTTGACCGGGATGAAGGGAATCAGCCAATTGCGCTATCTGCTCCTCTATATAATCAAATACCTCCTCGTAATCACCTATTGTCTTTGGTCTTATCCCATATATCAATCTTGTAAGAGGCGCTTCCACGTTTACCTCAGCCCCAAAATCAATAGGAACCTCCTCTCCATGCTTCTTTATCATCTCTCGCAGGATATGCCTTCCATGTGCTTCGTGCGCCGCACATCCTAAGAGTGAGATAAGTAAAAACATTCTTCCCTGCTGTGCATCTATTTTTATCCCGCAAGCACCCTTCTTACCACTGGTGAGGTCACATTTTCCGTAGGTGCAGAGGCAGCACATGTCACAGAAGGGAGCGTAGAACGGCTTATACCGGTTCAACAGCTTGAAATCCCAGTCCCTGAGCGTTGCTATGCCCGGCATCGGATGGGGTCCCATTGGCTCCCATTCTTTCGCTTCCAGTTCTTCTACTATCTCTCCTATGCTTATCCGCACGTTTTCCAGATCGGATATAGTGAAAATACTCCCTTTTTTTATCGCGTCCATTTTACCCTTTCTATCGTGTTTTCTCTTTGGTTTAAAGATACTTAAATTTTAGCGTTCTATTCTAAGGTACTCGCAACCTGTTACAATAAGCTATATATGG
>DYFG01000165.1 GCA_020725315.1 Nitrosotalea sp. | reverse complement strand
TGTTAAAACCGGAAATGAATTTTGTCAGGGGTTTTTGGGTTTGAAACAATTGATGGTAATATTCTCTCGTATGCTGCTATTTCTTTGTCAACAAGCACGATATTTCCCCGTGGCAGCAATTCAGCGATCAATCTGAGTTTTTTATCCCATCGTTCTATTGTTATCTCCACGATCCGGTCGAAGTCGAATTGCTGGATGTGGGAAATGCGACCGCCGCAGAGATGCTTTCTGATGAACATGGCGAAGTTAGAAGGAAGTCGAGGTGATGGCCTCTTATATTTTGTTAGATGAATCCTTCTACCAGCTTCGATTATCAAATCAAGCGCGCCTTTCTCTTTATGGTGCAGTTTGAGCCGTATCTCTTCGCTACCTTGTTGATAAGCTTTCATGAGTCGTGCGCCTACCAGCTCCTGGAGTTCGGTGATGATGACCGCTATGTCCACACTGCTCACCGACTCTTTCATTGATCAAAGAAAAAATGTTTTTCTTCGAAAGAAAAGGTTCACCAAAAGAAAAAGCGTACTTTGGAAATTTGCAAGCTAAATTCTCTGCTCCCCTCGTTCTCGCTTCAAAAAATTTGTTCGGATTTATCAAGACGTCTAACATTTTTCTCCTCCTGTCATATACAGCGATTTTTCATATCGTTGCACCTTGTGGTTTAAAGTAGGTGCTTATAAAATTTTTCGTCAGCCGGTTCTTTTTCTTTCTTCGCGAAGATTGTAGTATCAGAGAACCTCCTCTTTCATCGTTTTACGGATTGGGAGCGACTGTTCCTCCCAAAACTACTCAGCTAAAAACCTTCCCGAGAAAATACACGAAACCAAGGATCACAATCAAAATTACCAGTGCTATGATGAGATAGGGCAGTAATTTAATGATCAGCCATACTATGCCCAAAAGAATGAGGATGCTCAGCAAGAGTAACACCAATGCCGGTATTCCGTTTAGAAACCATGAGGATCGCATTCTTTCACCACGCGTGTCATCTCCTCCGCTACTTTTACTAACCGAAGCCAGGTATTTGTTGCAGCTCTCACGCGTATGAGGTCATCACCATCTATCCGCACACATAATTTATTCCCGTTAAGGGAGATATCAACAAGAGAGCGCCTTTTATCCTCTTCCAGCGCGTTCTCTTCTATCATATTCTCCTCTTGTATGGACTCATATACCGTTTTTACTATCTCTGCATCATCCTCGAGCTCAAATTCAGTTTTGAATTCCATTTCAATCTTGCGTAAGCATTTTTTGATTTTCTTATATACTGAGCGGGGAAGGTATCGGTGATTGAACTGTCTGATCAAACCTATCAAACGGCTTTTACTTTTTTCACCACGACTGTTGGTCGATCCTTTTTCAAGGCTCTGTATCCACAGTAAGGGCATCTCACTCCTTGGTATCCGGCATTGTGTATCTCCACCGGCCTTTTGCACCGTAAACAATAGTATCCCATAGGCGCTTAGTCACCTTTCCTCTTCTGCCATACCTTCCGCTTCCGTCTCTTCCTCGCTTCCCATACCAGCTTCTCGTTCTCCCAGCCTCTTAATTGCCCTCTCTACGGTAATCCCCAGAGAAGTTTGAGGGATGTATGTCCCACCGGTGAATGTGTAGCCGCATTTTGAACATCTCCATATCCCCGTCCCCATTCTGCTCACCGACTTCCTTTCGCATTTTGGGCACTTATGCAATGCTTTTGTCTGCTCCTCGATTTCGGCAACTGCTTTCCTTATCTTTCGTCCATATCTCACGCCAAACCTACCTGCGGATTTTGTTTTCTTCCCCTTCTTTCTCTTCTGCTTCCTTACCATCTCTTGTTCTCACGAGGATCCTTCTCTTCTTGAAAAAGAAGACTTGAAGTAATATATATAAATTATGTTTGAGGTTAAAATGAAAGAAAGAGATATCTCTCACTTTGCAGCATCCCCACACCTAACTATATGACCTAAAAGCTGTTCTCTCTTTCTCATATATCCTCCTCAGTGCATCTGCCATATCTGCGTAGCAATAATAGCTGGAATGAGCGGCTTTGTGTTCATACTCAGAAATAATCATGATATCTCCAAGAGAATCTTGATTAGGCATTTTGGACACCATATAAAGTATGCACTCAACCTTTTCCAACCTTATGCTCAATTGGGATGTTTAAACAAAGATGAAACACGACCAATGCTTTTCTAAACGATTAGTCTAATGAAAACCCAAACCAAGAAAACTCGGGTCGAAGAGCCAGATCAGGCGCAGGTAACGGTCTATCACATAGCTATCCCGCACCAAGAGGAGATATGGAGAGCGTGGGTACCTGGGATAGAGCAGTTCTTGCCAAAGGTGGACATAATTTTTATGGAATTCACGACTGTCCTGGAGAATAGTGAACGAGAACGAATAGAGAACCACTTCAATGAATTAGCGCAGGGTAGGATGCCGCCTCGCGTCCATCCGGTGGATTTAAAACCAACACTTTCATGGAGAACACTGGAGGAATTTATCCATAATACGGGTAAGAAGGTGTTCTTAGAGAAAATGCCCGCGATAGCTGGTGAAATTTATGAGAGACATTGTGAGGCGTTGCGAGAGGAGGTTGACCTGTTTTTCAAGAGTAGATATGAAGAAGCAGGGAAGAAGTATCGAGAGGCGATGGAATTACAGATGAAGGAGATAGAACTGAGGGATGCAGAAATTAGTAGACAATTGGATGAGATTGTGGAGAAAGAGAGAGGAGATATTCTCCTCCTGCTCGGTGAAGACCACAGCCCCTCACCCGAGAAAGCGAAGCTCGTCAGGTGGGAACCAAGAGGGTATAAAAATCTTGCTCGTGAGATACGTGATTCAGTTCGTGAATTAACGGCTAATGAGTTGGAGGAATTACTCTTTCGGCGAATCGGGATGTTTTGGATAGAAGGTTTCTGGGAGGCATCAGGAGAAGCGGGGATTAAAGCTATTGAGCGAGCTATCCGGATTCTCGATTCTATTCCTCTATCACGACTGGAGGAGCTGTACACCTATGTTAAGTCCGTCCCCACTATTTTCTTATTCTCCTATCATATTTAAC
>DYFG01000164.1 GCA_020725315.1 Nitrosotalea sp. | reverse complement strand
TGCCAAAGTTTGTTGATAGAAAGTCTATGATTATTTATACTCTGAAACTTAGGTAGTTGCTCTTTCTGATCTGATTCGCTTGAGCGAAATTTAATTTCTGCCCCTGTTTTATAAATCAAGGTAAATCCAACCACATTATTCTTTACATCAATACCGATGGTTAAGTCTGCATTTAAAGGCGTTTTTAGAACAAAAGGCAGAAAGAATTGAGGAGCAATTTCTCAAATATTTATCAACAACAAATTGAATTTCCTTTCTTCTTACAAAAGGAGCTTTTATAGTTTTAGAGTGAAAAGCTCTTACAGCTGGATGATCTGTGGTATAAGTTAATCTACACAAACCTGAGGGAGCATTTCTTTGTTCACCCCTGCTGGTATAGTAAGTTAAAAGAGAGCAATCTCCAGGAAGGGAAAGAAGATTTGGCGATTTACGAGAACCTGTTTTTCTGTGAACATCTTCAAATAAAGAGGTGCTATCCGGAAGCGGTACCTCATTAGCTTTTAAATCATTTAAACCTTCAATCATCGTTTTGCTCGCTTTTGGTCTGCTCATGCTCGCAACGTATATTGTATTGAAGCGAAGATAGAGCGATTTTTTACAAAGATGATAAGATGACACCATTTTAAAAGGAGAGAGGTATACTTCAAATTAATAAAGAGAAAAAATGGCAATAATAGAAAAGGAGGTAGAACTTGTAGGTTCTAAGGGCAAGGAGAAAGTAACAGGGCTGTTTGACAGCGGGGCTACTTATTCATGTATTGAAAAGGAGCTTGCCCAGCAGTTAGAAATGATAATTCCTTTACCAATGCCTCTTCCGTTTGAAACGGCGAAGAAGGGAGAGGAGGTGGAGGCGGAAGAGGCAGTGAGGCTCGATTTTTATCTCGATGGTTATCGGTTCTCAGATGAGTTCTTTGTGCTTCCTGACCTCTCTGAAAAACTTATTATAGGGACAACAACGATGCAGAAGTGGAGGTTCAAGCTGGATTTCGAGCGAGAAGAGGTAATTATTGACCCAAGGGTGACGAGACTTCGACTGTTAAAAGCGGTTGAAACCGAAAGTGAAATGATGCTGGAAAAAAAAGAGTTGATTCCGCGTGGAACAAGCGTTCAAAATGTCTCGAATGCAACCTACACGGCGTTCGAGTTAAAAGAGATGAGCAATACACTAACAAGAATTGAAGAGATTTTGTAAAAGAAGTAAAAGAGGATGAAAGAAATGAAAGCTATGCAATACAGATAAACGAGCTGAGCTGCGAGGTAACCGATTATGAGGTGCATGTGGACTTATGGCATTTAAGCATTATTCATTCTTCGTTGTACCGCTTATGAAGCTTTTCAACACGCATCAGAGGATAATCCAGCTCCTCTTCGTATTTCACCCGCGCATGGACTTCCACCGCCTTGTATCTGATCACTCAACCCTCTTTCCTCACCTCCGCATACCTTCTTATCTCCTCAATCAACGGATGACCTTCCCAACTGCGGTCATAAAGGAAAACGAATTTCACATGTCTATTGAGCTCCAGCAGCTTCAACACATTTTGCAATGCGATCGTCTTAGCATCGTTATCCACTGCGGTCGGTATTTCTGACTGCCCTACCGGATAACTTTCCTCTAATCCAACGGGATACGGTCCAAAGGGTGGTTTCACAAAGAATAGATGGTCAAACCGTCCTCTTTCGGTAGCGTTTGTTCCTTGAGAAAGAGGGTATGTTGTTATCAAGACGTTCCCTGACAACGTGAATCTGTTCAGCCTGTAGGAGTATCTCAGCACTTCGGGTCTATGCGCAGAACTCTCATCAAGATAAAAGAATGGATGTTTTGTGACGGGGTCGTACTTCTCGATCAACGCTGAATATTTTGTCATTTGCTTCAACGCATTGAGCAACGCGGGATATGCTCTGCATCTCCTCTCGCAGAGCTCCCACAGGCTCCGCTCCACTATGCTCTGCTTCACTGTTCGCATCTCCTCAAACGTAACCCACAAATTATGCGCTGCGAGTAAATCCTCGTTCTCTTTTATCTCTTTTACGCTGTAAGAGGAACATACAGGGCACGAACAGGGGAGATAACACAACTCCTCCACTTTCCTCGTTCCATCACTGGTTATATATCTCTTCCCCTTCGCATAGAGCGCGTACGCAGCGGAATCGAACAGGTCGCAGCCTAAAGCAACTGCTAAAGGAAAAATCATAGGGTGACCGACTCCGAATAGATGAACAGGGGCATTCAAGGGTAAGTTCATCTTCGACGCCACGATTATATCCACCAATTTATCGAAGGTGTAGGATTCCAGCAACGGCACGACGCCCCCTATTGCGTATACCTCAAAACCAATTTCTGAGACACGCTGTGCACACTCTCCCCGTAAGTCTAAAAATGTGGAGCCTTGCACCACTCCGGTAAGCAGGTTAGTTTGAATTATACTTCGTGCTTCCTGCATCCTTCGCAGTGTCTCCTCTAAATCATCCTTTGCTCTTTCCCTCTTCACGTTTGGCGGGGTTGGGATATCCAGAGGCACGCAGATATCAGAGCCGATACGCTGTTGAAATTCCACTATTTCTCTATTACTCACCTCGACGTCTTTGTACTCGTAGAGTTGGTAAGAACCAGAATCAGTCATTATGGGCATTTCAAACCCCAGAAACGCATGAATACCCTTTTTAATAGCTGCTTCTCTCGACTCCTCTTTCCGATAGATTATATACGCATTTGCAATGAGTATCTCAGCCCCGTATTTCTTCATCTCCTCAGCCCCGATTGAGTTGAGATTAGGGTTTATTACCGGCATGATCGTCGGCGTCTCGATGTATCCATGTGGTGTTCGAAGCTTTCCTATCCTTCCCATTAAGTCCTTATGCCGTATTTCAAACTCAGTCATAGTCCCATCAATCAATAGTTCCAAAGCGAATGATCCTTGGTTGGTAATTGATTAAACCCTTTCTTTACAAATAAAGTGTTTACGGAAAGAAATCATTTTGGGAAGCAAACCAACGAATCGTATTTAGTCCTCTTGTTAAGTGGGGAAGGTATCGGAAACCCCTCGAACTTT
>DYFG01000163.1 GCA_020725315.1 Nitrosotalea sp. | reverse complement strand
ATAAGTTGTGTACCCTTAAGTTATCATGTTAAAACCGGAAATGAATTTTGTCAGGAGTTTTTGGGTTTGAAACAATTGATGATATTCGCTTTGTTCACAGCGCCACCGGTAGCGCCACCACCGACACCAACGCCAACGCCGACACCAGTCGTACTGCCAACGCCCACACCGACACCGCCAGTAGCACCGCCAGTAAAGCTACCAGGGGGATTGATCATCGCCCTTATCATCGCAGTAGTCGTCGTTGCAGCAGTAGCGTATTACTTCTACACGAAGAGGAAGTAATATAAAAAATAGAAAAATGGCAGAAACTGAAGAAGAAAAGAAGATAAGCGAGTTTCTCAAGACTTTTGAAAAATGGTTAAGGCGTATCTTTGGATTAATTGTAGGTTCTTAATCCCCTACCTTTATTTTAATTGAGGTTCCTTTACAACAGCGGAGGGGCTCCGGAATGAAGCACAGGAATATGCTCAATAAAGAGTGGGGAAAAAATTTCAAATTACAAGCACCAAGCTAAGCCCTTACAGGGCTTGCGGGGTCGTGGGCAGAGCCCACGGAAACAAATCCAAATACGCAAATTCAAAATTCAAAACAAGTTTTTGAGAGGTGAAAAGTTTGTTTTGAACATTGGGACTTTGGTATTCGGTTAAGCCCTTACAGGGCTTGCGGGGTCGTGGGGCGGAGCCCCACATGTTTGGTATTTGGGATTTAGAGTTTGGAATTTAGTCCACCGAATATTGAGCAGTTACAAGCACAGGAAGATGTTAGCATGCATTCTTATTCTAATCCTATCTCTTAGCATCACGTTAACGATAGTGCCAGCACCTGCTGCGTCGGGCGTTACAGATGAACTGCATAAGATTGCACCTGAGCTACGAAGCCAGATGTATATTGCTAAAAACGAATTTCCTCCGGAAGAAAAGATTTCAATCATAATAATGCTGGAGCAGCAACCATCTCATATCGGTTCCAATTTTAAAGCTGCAACGGAACACCAAAGACATCAAAGCATCAATTCGATGAAATCCCTTGCAGAGAGCAGTCAAAAAGACATTCTCACATTTTTAGAAGGAAAAAAACGAAGGGGCATGTAGAGGACGTCAGAGCATTTTGGATTGTAAACGCAATCACAGTTAAAGCAACACCTGAGGTTCTTGAACAACTCGCGCAGCGACCGGAGGTGAAACTGGTCGAGCCTGACTATAAGGTCAAAGCATTAGGGGACTTTCTTCCATGGGGTGTTGACAGAATAAATGCTGAGTTGGTTTGGAACGGTACTGAAGGTGGAACTGATGTTGTCGCAGGGAGGAACGCGGGTGATGGAATCAACGTTTCTATTCAGGATACAGGAATTGACTACAATCATCCGGATTTAGCTGGTAATTACAAGGGAGGATATGATTTTGTGAATAACGATGCAGACCCAATGGATGACCATGGGCATGGAACGCATTGCGCTGGTATCGTAGCAGCAGTGGATAACGAGATAGGTGTGATAGGCACTGCACCTAAAGTAAATTTGTATGGTATAAAGGTCTTAAATGCCAGCGGAATTGGATATGTAAGTGACGTAGTTGCAGGAATTGAATGGTCGGTTAATAATAGTATGAAAATCATCTCGATGAGTATAGGTACTAAGAATAATTCAACACTCTTACATGAGGCTTGTAATAAAGCATACGATGCAGGCTTGTTGTTAGTCGCAGCAGGAAATGATGGAAACAGTGAGGGTTCGGGCGATAACGTAGTTTATCCTGCAAATTATACCTCTGTTATAGCAGTAGCTGCTACTAATGAAAGTGATAAAAGAGCTGAATGGTCGAGCACTGGACCAGCCGTTGAATTATCGGCGCCGGGGATAAATATATATTCCACTCATCGTAAAGGAGAATATATGACGATGAATGGCACATCAGTGGCCTGTCCACATGTGACTGGAACTGCTGCTTTAGTATGGAGAGCGTATCCGGGCTACAACAATACCCAGATAAGACAACGGTTACAGGAAACTGCCGAAGATCTGGGCGATAATGGGAGAGATACATTATATGGGTATGGGCTGGTGAATGCAGAGCGCGCAACAGATACAACACCGCCCGCAAGCATTACCAATTTAACATATACTAGCGGAACAACATGGATAAACTGGACATGGACAAATCCAACTGATGCTGATTTCAACTACACGATGGTATATCTGAATGGTCCCTGGAAGACGAATACATCCGACAAATTTTTTAATGCTACTGGACTCAATGCCGGCACAGACTACGAGATAGCAACCCGTACCGTCGACACAAATGGAAACATAAACGAAACATGGGTAAATCAGACCGCTACGACTCTACCATATTCTCCAAACATAACATCCTTCTCACCTGCCGACACAACCCCAACGAGTGATGAAGATGCTTCTATGACTTTTAACATTACTATCGATCAGACCGCAAACGTCAGCTGGCAGATAAACGGAACTGAAGTTCAGATGAATACCAGCGTAACAGAGGCATCTTATACCAATACCAGCGCCATAGCAGGTTATTGGAACATCTCGGTAATCGTTTCCAATTCCAATGGCACCGATATTCAGACCTGGATGTGGACTGTCAATGACATCACGCCACCTGTAATCTCGAATATAGCAATCTTATCCATTACCACGACTTCTGCAACGATAACATGGAATACCAATGAGCTCTCAGATAGTTTAGTCAAATATGGTACAACATCAGGCAGTTATCCACTATCAGCAAGCGATACAACATATGTCAAATCGCATAGCATCGTGTTAAGTGGGTTAGCATCAAGCACATGTTATTTTTAACCATACCAGTAATACACCTAAAAATCTTCATTTCTTTAAAGCATTCAGCAGGTTAGGATTTGGTTTTTTGATTACTTTTATAATTCGCTTCTTTTTCTTCACTTCCCGTTCCAGTTCCTCTAAGCTTCTCTTCACCCGTTCCTCCTTCTCCAGTCTCGATTTCTCATCCTTCTCCAGGTCCGTTTTTCGTCTCTCGATCATCCTTTGGACTTCTCGCTTTGCCGGACCACCTTTCACATTCCTCTTCTGAATG
>DYFG01000162.1 GCA_020725315.1 Nitrosotalea sp. | reverse complement strand
GGCAAAGGAAGATATGGGGATGCTTCAGAACCAAAAAGGGTGCTAAAAACAGGGATGTCATGATGAGCGTGATAGGAACGATGAAAATCCAGAAAAAAGACTTCTTCACCCGCGGAAAAGAGTATATCCTCAGCAAATTAACTTAAAAAAGGTGAATAGATACCCTTTTTTTAAAATCTGTGTTTGAAATCCTTATCAACGCTCTTGAACCCTGAGTGGTGATCTCACTCCCTGCAATGGGGCAACGCCAAAGGAGAGCCGCATACGGGAAATCCGTACGTATGGTTCGATGAGGGGACGGAGGTCGTAAGACCTCCTCCTCCTCTACGGTAGGGGCGGAGCCCCACAGATGAAATTCAGAAACTAACATCTTTATAAACTTAAAGTGCGGAATATGGGTTTAAAAGAGGAGACGATGAATTAATTTGAGATGATACTATGGCGTACCTATCCCTCTTCAATTCAGAGATGTATGCATTGGTTCTCCTACCACTGTTTATATTTGTCGCGCGAGTTTTAGATGTTAGCCTTGGCACAATTCGTGTTATCTTTACCAGAAAGGGAGCATCAAAATTAGTAGAGGTTCTTAAATCTGAAGGTTATGGAGTTACGAGTACCGATGCTGAAGGCATTGAAGGACCCGTAAAGATCATTTATGTTATCATAGATCGTCACGATCTTCCAAATTTCATAGAAATTATCAAACGATACAATCCCAATGCTTTTTACTCAGTTGAAGATGTTAGATTTGTAAGTAGAATATTTTCTCACAGAAGACCATGGTCTGAGAGATATTATCTAAATTTACTTAGATCGCATCGAAAAGGGAAGTAATTATTCTGATCATAAGTGAAAATATTGGTGGACTATTGCAACTTAGAAATTCAGTGCGTTACAAACAACTCTTATCGCGGTAAAAGGCACTCTGAACCCTCGAAGCGGCTCTGAAAGATGCTTAGACTTACTTTAAACTTTATCCTTAACAATCACCGTACCGAGGGTCAAGAATGATTATATTGTACCAAGGCTATGATACCACTATTGGAGGATATACCCAATACCAACAAAAAGACAGGGACAGTGACCTTTTTCGCTTTTGATGAGGGGCAAGGATTAAGTGAACCTACAGCGCCATTCGATGCATTGGTTTATCTTCTCGTCTGGTAGTTCCGTGCTACCTCGCTATTTATGATATTCTTTCCAATAAATCCAGTAGCAGGCGAACAACATGGTCACTGAAATCCAGGTAAAAACAAATCTGAACAATCGTTGAGGATCGACAGGAATGGAACTAAAAGAGAGCCCGGAGTACGAAAAACGAATAGGGATCTGGTTTTATGCTACGAAAACCGACGGAATAGGTGGAACGATAAAAACAAGACCCTCTGACTTCATCGTGCGTGAGGTCACCAATAGAACCGAGGGAAATGAAGGAAAATACCTGATTGCCGAATTGACGAAGGAGAACTGGGATACTCATACCGTAATAAGAGAAATCGCACGTCGGCTGCGCGTGAGCAGGAACAGGATTGGGTTCGCAGGCACCAAAGACAAATTCGCTTTGACAACGCAGCGCATTAGTATCTGGGATACCGATGAAGACGAGCTAAACCGAGTAAAAATCGCTGATGTCTCCTTTAAAATAATCGGGAGGTCGAATAAAGCCGTTTCCTTAGGCGACCTTTCTGGAAACGAGTTTGAGATTGTTATTCGTAACATAGAAGGAAAGAAAGACGAGATAATGGGGAAAATCGAGGCGATAACAAAAGAAATAGAAGATACGGGCGGGATACCCAATTTCTTCGGCGTTCAGCGGTTTGGCATTAGCCGCCCGATAACACACATAGTGGGGAAACATCTGATAGAAGGTAAACTAAAAGAAGCGGTGATGTCTTACATCTCCGACATCTTCCCTGGTGAAAGCGAAGAGGCGAAAACGGCGAGGATGGTATGTAGGAATGGTGAACTAAAAGAGTGCTTGAAACGAATGCCATTGTTCTTACGATACGAACGAGCGATGCTGAATGAGCTGATAAAAAGTGGTAGTGAAAGTGAAGCAAATTTCCTCTCTGCTTTTTCTGTCCTCCCAAAGAACTTACAAAAACTCTTCGTCCATGCGTACCAAGCGTATCTCTTCAATCTCATTTTAAGTCACCGGATGAAACGAAACGTACCCTTTAACGAAGCGGTAGTGGGTGATGTGGTCTGTTTTCAGAATGATCTCGGGGTTGCTGACCCGGATAAGGTGGAGAACGTCACCGAAGATAAAATAGAGGGCATAAACCGGCTGATGAAGAGGGGCAGGGCTTTTGTCACTGCTCCTATCGTTGGCTCTGAAACTGAGCTTGCAGATGGTGTGCAAGGAGAGATAGAAAGGCAGGTTCTTGGGGATGAAGCGGTAGAATTAAGCACTTTTTCTATCGAAAAGATGCCGGAAATAAGTTCTAAAGGCACGAGAAGACCCGTGTTAGTGCCGGTGAAGGTGAGAGATGATGATCTTAACGAAGACGAGCTCAATCCCGGCCGATTTAAAACGACGTTACAGTTTTTCCTGCCCCAAGGCTCGTATGCAACGGTTCTGGTGCGAGAGTACACGAAAACTCCCTCTTACAGGTGGGAAGAGACTTTTTGAGCGAACTAAGAACTCAGAAATGAAACGAGGCGGCCTGCTGACTTCCTGAAGGATGGATAATCTCTTGTTTATTATTTCGTTGGGGAATGCACGCATTAGTTTTCGTTAGCGTCTTCTCGGAGTGACATTCTCATTCTTTCTCTTAAATTTTCAATATAGTTATTCACCCCCCCTTCACCCGAATATTATCGGGAAGTATTTAGCCAAAAGACCTTTTTCGCCCTCAGGGCAGACGATACGGAATGAGGGATAATCGACCCAGATCTGCTTCTCGTCCTGAGAAAGCACGATAACCTTCAATCCCTTTGCCTCAACCTTCTGTTTTTTTAACGCTGCCGGTAAAATTTGTTTCTCGAATTTCTCCACCTCACTTTTATCTTGCTTGACATGAGTGACGTATGGCTTCGCTAATATCCATAACCTGACATTTTTCTCATCGATCTCCGTGATTTCCGCAATTTCGAGGT
>DYFG01000161.1 GCA_020725315.1 Nitrosotalea sp. | reverse complement strand
GTTAATAAGAATAAAATCATACTTTTTATATCATTTCAGTATGGAAAGTGAAACAGCACTTTCTTGGCTCTGCCCTCTTTCAAATTCAATACGTAATATCTTCAAAATCTTTTATAGGTAGTCGCACCAATGTGTTTAAAGGGTATAGTATGTTCGGAACTCCACAGTTTCGGAAGTACTGATAGAACAGAAGGATGTTGTGCCTTTCTACTACATGGGGCAGATGGCTGAAAAACTGTTCGGTTTCTCAAAAGATGATTTGGAACTCCTACCTTTGAGAGTTCATAAAGAAGAGACACTGAGAGGTTACTTGCTGTTAATGTTTATAACATTAATCGTATTCGTTCTGTTAAAGAAAACGATAGGCAGCAAATATACTGTGGAAGAAGTTCTGCTGACCATGAGAAATCTAAAATGTAAAGTATATGACAACGAAATCATCGTTCAGGAACTGGCAAAACAACAGAAAGAAATTGTTGAAAAACTAAATATCATAGTGCCTAAAAAGGTGGGAGTTTAGGTATATCTGTTTCAATAAGGTGTATTCTATTTTTTATGTGCTCTATGTTCTCAGTCCGGCTTCGCCATCGGATTGTTCCATGCACTTCCACATCTATACTCAACAGATACTCAGCTAAATGCGAGCCCACAAAGCCCGTTATTCCGGTGATTAATGCGGTTTTCATATCTATCACTTGCACGCTTTCAATATATAAAGCTCGCCACCTTCATCTCAGTACAAAAACCGCCCGATAACATTCCTAATCCATTCCGATTTTATCCCCGACTTCGCTTCCACCGCCTTCATTATCACTACATATTTATATGTTTATTCTCATAACATATTATAAGGTAAGGTAGTTAAGATGAGTATAGTTGTTTCAAAAAGCGAGGTAAAAGAGTATGAGAAGCTTAAGACAGTTTCACAGTTAGTTCCCATAAAGGAGAAGATAAAGCTATTTGAAAGGAAATACGGATCTTCATTTAAGGAATTTGAAGAAGAAGTGAAGCGAGGGGAAGAGGATTTTGAGAAGTGGGACGATTACATTGAGTGGAAAGCTTATCTCGAGAGCATGAAGGAATTAACAGCTAAGCTCAAAGAGATTGAAGATGCTGAAGACGTTAGAGTTGCTTAAATCAAGTGAAGTTGTGAAGAGTCATGAACTCCTTGATTTCAAGCATGGAAAGGGATTTAACTTTTTAAAGGTTAAAGCCTTATTGGTTGATAACAGCCAGCTTTATGTAAGAGAATACGTATCGGAGGGTGAGCGAATATATTCGTATCACTGGCAAGATGCTGACGGAAAGTTACGCATAAGATGGGATAATGCCCCTCATCGTCCAGAAATGAAAACATTCCCACACCACAAACACACTCCTGAAGTCGAAGAATCTGAGGAGATAAGTATTGAGGATGTCCTCAGAGTAATAAGCAATAAGATGAAGAAATGATAAACGATTACAAAAACCGCCCGATCACATTCCTTATCCATTCCGATTTTATCCCTGATTTAGCTTCTATCGCCTTCATTATCACTACATCTTCTTTTTCAAATGTCCTTAGCATTAAAAGTAAGATGAAATATGCACCCATATAAAACAAAAACATGAATATTAAGACATAAATTGGTCTGATTCCGAAAAATGATTTTGTTATTGCATAAATGAATGCTACAGAGACTAAAGAAGCAAGAAATATCTTAGCATAATTCAATTTTATTGGCTGGATGCCTGTAATCACATTAACTTCTCCAAAAGCAAGTATACTTCCGGTTAAAATCGAGATACCTGTTGCTATTGCCGCTCCATTTATTCCATAAATAGGAATTAGCCATAAATTTAATATGACATTAAGAGTTGCACTCACACATGTATTTACCATTATCAACTTCGTTCTTCCTATTACTTGAATTATTGAATTAGTTGGACTAAAAAGTGAGATAATCAAGTAACTAAATCCTAAGATGCATAATGCCATTGCTCCTGCAATATACTCAGCGCCATAAAGAATATACAAAACTTGCTTTGAAAAAATCATCATCAAGAGAATCAATGGAAGCACAATCATAAGAATCCATTTTGTAACTACAGCATTAGTATTCTCCAACTCCTCTCGTTCTCCTCGTGAATAGAACTCAGTAATAACAGGAAAGAAAATAGCTCCTAAAGAGCCTAGCACAATCATTAATAGTGCTGCTGTTGATAACGATGCTCTGTATATCCCTACATCTGCGGGTGTTAAAAAGTAACCAAGCATGAGCGTGTCAATCCAGCCTATTACCAAACCCAGCATGCCTGCAAACATCAGTGGCCAGGAGAAAGAGAACAGCTCATTATTCATTGAAACTGCCTTTATTCCTTTACTAAAAACAGGAAAAATTTTGTTTAAATAATAAAAAGCAACAAAAGGAGTAGCAATTAACGCAAAGGTATATGCAAAGGCAGCACCATAAACACCATACCCCAAAAGCAGAACGATAATTAAGATGAGAAGTCTTGTGCTATTTTGAAATAAATCTCTAACGTAAACCATATATTTCATCCTTGAAAGCCACCAAGAGCATACATGAAGATATAAGATAAGGCAAAGAAGGGCACGCTGAAAGAGAATATTCTTAATATTGGCGTTAAATTCGGATCGTGAAAGACTTTAACTGAAATCAAGTCAGCAAACAAAAACAGAAGTATTGCAGCGGTAATTCCAAGCGGTAAAACGACTTTCGAAGCAGAATAAATCACGCCTTTTATTCTCTGCTCGTCATTTCTTCCTTTGTAAAAAGAGACGTATCTCACAACCCCCTCTGGCATCCCCACTAAAACGACCGTAGATGCAATTGTAGCAACCGCAGAAGCTAATGAAATCAAGCCGAAATCTGTTGGTCCTAAGGATCGGGCGACGATCATCATACCCAAATAGGCGAAGAACATGCCTATACCCGTACCGATGAAGGCGATGCCCGCGCCTTTGGCTATCTTCCACAGCGATTTGTCTAAATATCCTTCGTCTGACATTGGTTCTCTCACCTAACTCTTATAATAACCCTTATTACTTGTTCAATCCTTGATCCTTCTTTTCACCTATCTTTTTTCTTATTTATTATTT
>DYFG01000006.1 GCA_020725315.1 Nitrosotalea sp. | reverse complement strand
TCCAACATTTTTCCTTTACAAAAATAGCATCTCCCCCCTCTCATAATATCACCTCCTAGTTTTCCAATCTTCTTCCCATTCCTCAGGACTTGGTTCATAGGCTGTGATCAACAAGACCCTCTCAGCTTCAAGGTCGCCACATACGATGTGCTTCACTTACCACTTCTCTGTAGCTTGCTATTCATTAGGTTATATGCTCTTATCAACCTTTCCTGCTAACCAACAATCGCACTTAAATACCTCAAATCCTCTCTCCCATCCCTCTTGTTAGTGTTAAAACAGACAAATAAACAGCTCCCGCAGTTAAAATCTTCAAATAAACTTTTAAGAAAACTTTAGTCAAAATGCTTTGCTTTACAAAATAAATAATCCAAGCCATTAGAATCTCTCCTACCCCAATTAATATCGTATCGCTATTTACAAGCCTTACTTACTTTTCTCCTCTTCCATCTTTCTTACAAACTCCTCCACCTTTTATGCCACTTCTCAAACTCCTCTTCATAATCCTCCGGATAATTCCCGTTGTAAAAATAATCAATGTGTAGCGTATCTATCATTTTAATTTGGAATGAAATAAAGAAACGCAACCATCGCAAGAGAAGAGAATAAGGGCTTATAAATAGAACTTAATGCGGGAAATATATCCAAAACCCTCTTAGACAAAATGCTAAGCGAAACAAAGTTGAAATACGTTGATATTACCGTAGCAACCGCAGCACCTATCATACCAAACTTTAAAATCAAAAAATAGTTCAGAATAACGTTCAGTGTCATTGAAACAATAATAACCATTGCTGGATATTCCGGCTTCTCCTTCGCATTAAACATTGTTCCAAAGAAATCAGTCGTAGCTGTTATAATCAAAAATGATAATGCATACAGAGGATAAACCGCAGGCAGATAATCAGATCCATATATCACCTTCACAAAAGGCTCTGCAATGAATGCAAGCCCAAATGCAAAAGGGAAAGATAGAATCGTAGAATATTTAAAGACCTTCTGAAAGGCATTATTCAAATCATCTCCTTCTAACTGAATGAATACTGGAAATAACACGCCTGCAATGGCTGCCAGGCCTGCAATTGCAATCACGATATTATATGAAGCCCGGTAAAAACCTACGTATTCCGCCGCCATAAAAATACCGAGCATGATGCTATCCACATACGCAAAAACAACACCAGAAATAGAACCAATGGTAAGAAAACTCAAAAACCTCAGGATTCTTTTCCTATCTATTCGCTTCACTTCGCTTTTAAACTTGAATTCCTGAAAAGCATTGAACGCACTATTTGTAAAACCCAAAAGAGCATTAAGAAAAATAAAAACTGCAATTATCTCTAAAGGTAAAAAAAGCGGTGGTTTATGAAATACGTGAAATGCCAACGGCTTGGCGAGTAAGAAATTTATCAAATTGATCTACATAATACTGAAATACGTGGCTATCAATTGATCTTCGTTTATTTCTTTTTCTTTACTCTTTAAGCTTTGCACAAAAGACTTCAATTCTTTAAAATTTTCTTCTATTCCCTTTAGTTTAGTGTTACTTTGTCATACTTCGAGCTAGACATATTAAAACACTTTTATAGAGAGGAACATAATGTTAGTAGAGAATGCAACGGCAGAATAAGAAGGAAACTAGAAAGGAGAATAAAAAGGGAAGAGAAGTAATGCCCTTAGGCTCAAAGATAACCTCTATACTGCTTGTTTTTTTATGTGCCACCTCCATTGTATCGCTTCTGCATGCACCGCAGAGACTGAGCGTCAAGGGAAGTTTAGACCTCGTTGCTCTTGCTGCTTTTCCCTTCGCTTACGGAATATGGATGCAAAAGAAATGGGCTTTTTACGCTTCTCTAATCTTACTTGAAGCGCTCATACTTATCTCGCCCCTCATCGCCGCCTTTAGCCCGTACTTCGGTATCGAATACAGTTGGATATCTTTACTCTCATTTATCGGTGTGGGCTTAACCGTTCTTCCTCTTCTTATATCAAACGAGCACCACTTCGGAATTCTTAAAGAAGCAAAACTGCAAACGGTCATCAAAAACCTTCCAGTTTTCAATACGCTCTTCATTATTTTTGGTATTGCCCTTCTCATAAGAACCGTCTTGCCGTATGATACCGTTTTTAAGGACACCGTTAGATTTGCATCCGATGATGCAGTATTCCACATGCGATTGGTTGAGAACGCATTATTCGGAGACCATTTCCCTCGTCGGCTCTTCTTTGATGCTTATACCCACTTCCCCCACGGAACATACCTCCATTTCGCTCCCTTATTTGACCAGATAATTATCTTTGCCACCTGGATAATCGGGCTTGGCTTGCCAACGAGAGCACTAATGGAAGCAGTAGGCGCGTATTATCCCGCAATCCTCGGTGCATTGGTCGTTTTCCCGGTTTATATCATTGGAAGGGAGCTATATAACAAATATGCAGGCGTGATAGCTGCGGTGGTGGTTGCAGTTCTTCCAGGACAGTTCCTCTCACGTTCTATAATCGGATTTACAGATCACCATATTGGTGAAGTGCTGTTCAGCACCATAGCAGTGATGTTACTCATATTGGCGCTAAAGAGAGCAAAAGAGGAGCTACCTGAAGGGGCTTTTCTGGACTGGTTTGCAAGCTCTCCTGGAGAATGGGTAAGAGGCAAGAACTTCCCATTCCTCTGCTATGCCGGTGCGATATTGGTGCTTTTTCAGGTAATGCCCTGGGAATGGTGGGTATTCCTTTCTCTTATCCTCTTCCTTCTCGCACTTATTATCTTTCATTTCTGGGAAAAGCCCGATTCTTACGTCTTTTACATCATTTTGGCAGGTATGGCACTCGGATTTTACATACTTACATGGATAGGCGCTGTCATCTTCGTCGCCATTTTCATCCTCTTTGGAGTCTTTCAATACGCCATTGAGGGATTGCGTGGCGAGAAAAATGGCTATATATGCGTTACTCTCGCTCCTGTATTCCTCATCTCGTTCCTAATGCTCCTCCCTTTCTTCGGACCCTCTTATCCACTTTATAACATACAGCAGTTTGGACCGCTAAGCGTCGGCATAATCATTTTCTCCATTCCCCTCCTTTATCGGTATCTAAGCAATAAATTTGGTTATAGGCATGGCTTAGTTAGGGAAAGGATAGCAAAAGCCGACACGACGAAGCCGCAGAAGATAGGAACAGGTGAATATACTTGTCCGATATGTGGTAAGAAATCAAGGGGCGTTGGCATCGTCGAGCACATAAAAACAAAGCATCAAGCTAATATTGAGAAAAAAAGCGAGCTCGTAAAGCTAAAACGATTTTTTGACGAAAATCCCGAGCTGAGTGCGGGGTTAAAGAAATTGGGTATCAGCTCCATGCATGGTTCTCCGTTAGAACTAACCTCTAAATACGATTTTCTATTGCCTGTTTTTACCATAGCAGTATTACTCGGGCTGGCTATCGCACTCTCCTCATCAACGGTTGGTGGTCTCTTTGGCACGTTAACACCGAGTGGAACGGCATTGACCATAGCTGAGGTTCATCCAATGGATTCTGAAAAAGCCTGGATATGGTTCACAACCCCCTTCTTCATCGCGTTCTTCGCAATGGCTATACTTGTGATGGATATAATGATGAGAAATAGACCGGAAGAGCTTCTGATATTGGTCTGGAGCTTTATAATATTGGTTGCAGTTGGCGGTTTGGGTATCTTCGGAGTAGAAGGCATAGGACAGAACAGGTTCGCTTATTATTATGCGATAAACGTTGCTATTCTTATGGGGCTGTTTTCTATGAAGGCTTTCAAGTTTTTAACTGGCGAAAAAGAGGTGAGAAGAGAATCAACCACTGATGCTCGTTCCAGGAAGAAAGGAGGGAAAGCGAGAAGAAGTGAGATAACCTTTGATATATACCTTCCTATTTTCGCTTCCGCTATAATGATTATCTTTGTCATAGGCCTTGTCCGGGTGGGTATCGAATCCATCATCCCACTGACAGTTATTGTTGCGATCTTCTTCGTCTGGATGCATGCCGCAAATAAAAAGAGAGCGGAGGTAGAGAAGCCACTTAGGAAAACGCTTGCCATCTTGCTCATCATGGTGCTCGTGTTCTATCCTTTCCCGTTGAATGCAGTAGCAGAAGCAGAGCATTTCCCCTCTACTACTAACCTGCCACTGAGCGTAGCATACGCCATAAATACCGCAGAGCGGGGTATCGGTGCGGATGAGGAGTGGTATGAGGCATTGAGATGGATGCGAAATAACACGCCTGATCCCGATGTTGACTACTATGGAGTATATGAAGAACCTCCTTTAAACAGGACAACGGGTGTGAGAGAGGATTATAAGTACCCCACTTCGGCTTACGGTGTGATGAGCTGGTGGGACTACGGGCATATAATTACCTGGATAGCGCATCGGATACCGAATGCAAATCCGTTCCAGGCAGGCATTGGTGGTCCTATAGGTAGTGGTAGTCCCGGAGCTTGTGTATTCTTCATTGTAGACAATGAAAACGAGGCGAACGAGGTTGCCGATGCTCTCGGCGTCCGGTATGTTATCAGCGATTTCATGATGGCTGATATATGGAACGCTTTATACAACAAATATGCTGCGATGACCGTATGGGCAGGCGATCCTCAACGTTATAACACTCTTTCATATTACTATAACACGATGGAAGCTCGGTTACATATGTTTGATGGTGCGAGTGTGGAGGTAGATGGTGAGAGCATATCCGCATTGAATCACTACCGTTTGGTGCACGAATCACCCACGTTTATCCTCCCCTTGGTTATCATGGACGAAAATACCGGATATATGTACTGGAGATCTTTTTCCGGTAATTATGAAACGACAGCCGCTCAGGCACAGATTCTTCATGGGCGCCTCTTCAGTATGCCAGCGGCAGTAGGGATAGAAGAGGATTTGGACGAAGGAATTATGCCTGAAATGCTAACAAGCACTTTTGATTCATTGGGTATTCTCCTCTCTGAGAATAGCACTGTCGCGAAAGTGAACGGGGGCAGGTGGATAATAAGAGACGAAAAGAACAAAAATGTATTCATAATTGAGAAGAAGGAGGGGACGTTAAACGTTTACCTTTATGGCGTCCCAACAGGACAGCCGAACATAAAAGCTTGGACACCCGAATACCTACAGCCAGTGAGTTTTGTTAAAGTCTTTGAATACGTCAAGGGAGCGAGAATCGAAGGGACAGCTCCTAAAGGATCCTTAATCGAGGTATCAACAACGATAACTACCAACCAGGGGAGAACATTTACGTATTCTGCAAGAACTATGGCTAATGACTCATACGAGTTTATCGTACCGTATTCAACAGAAGGCCCGGTAGAAGGTGGCACGAATTTTGATGTTTCTGTATCGCCGTACACTATAAGAGCAGGGCATTTCGAGAACGAAACAGTGGTGTGGGATGTTGAGAAAGAAGTGCGAATCCACGAAGAGGATGTTATGGAGGGGAGAACGGTAAAAGTAGACCTCATTTAAAATGAGCTCATCACCTTACCGTTAACCTCATCTTCTTTACCTTCAAGTCGAGCGTGAGCTGGTCAAAATCAATTTCCGATACCTATTTATAGTATGAATAACATAACTAATAATAACAATGTTAAAAAGGATGAGCAACCTTAGGATGGTTAAAGAAGAGGGGGGAAGAAAAAGAATTATTGTATCCTTATTGGCATGACTTTCGCGACTGATAGTGGAGATCCTTTCTTTTTAGAGGTGATGATAAATGGAGGAGCGCATTCGTAAATGTCCAGAATGTAATTCTAAAAATATAGTAACCGATTCTAAGCGTGCAGAACTGTACTGTGCTGATTGTGGGGTGGTAATAGCTGAGAATATCGTTGACCTCGGACCTGAATGGCGTTCCTATGATGAGGAACAAGCTGCTAAAAGGATAAGAACAGGTCCTCCTATGAGTTATAGAATACATGACAAGGGGCTGGGCACACCTATGCCCGGATTGCCCGCTCGAACAAAACGATTACGCGGGATTAGTATTGACTCCGGTGATAAAACGCTTTCCCTCGCACTCGTTGAGATAGACCGAATGGCATGTGCACTGAAGCTACCCAATAACATCAAGGAGGAGACGTCAGTATTATACCGAAAGGCGATGAGGCATAACCTAATTAAGGGACGAAGTATAGAGGAATTGGTTTCAGCGATGTTGTATATTACGTGCAGGCAGTATGAAGTTCCACGAACACTGAAAGAGATTGCTGAGGTCTCAAGGAGCCCGTTAAAAAAGATACGAAGGGCGTATATCTTCCTCTTAAGAAAATTGGAGATAAAGCTCGCACCTGCTAACCCTGCGCGCTACATCCCCCGGTTCTGCTCTAAACTCGGGTTAAGTGAGGAGATAAGGGAAAAAGCAACAGAGATACTCAAGGATGATAAGGGAACCGGAGTGGCAAAGGGATGGGGACCGATTGGAACAGCAGCGGCTGCGATTTATATCGCCGCGGTTTTAAGTGGCGAAAAAATAACAGAGAAGAAGATAGCCAAAGTTGTCGGGACAACCGAGATCACCATTCGGGATCGATACAAGGAATTGGTGAAGCGATTAAATATCGATCTTCTTCCATCACAGGTTTAATTCAAAGATTGATATGCTATTGGAGCAGATGGAATAGATCTTGTGAGCGTAAATTAACGATTCCTTTTATTAGACCTGTTTTTATCACACTTCCACTTACCTCTTCTTAATCATGTCTCTTAATACTTCTATCATATCTTTTTGCAATGATACTATTAAGTTACCCAAGAGTCCAAATATAAGAAACTGCACACCTGAAATTATCAAAAGTGCGGTAAAAACAGTGAGGAGGTCATGCGATATACTTCTATAATACCACTCCATCACAACATAAGCACCGGAGAGGATGCCGCAAAGAATAAATAGAGAGCCAATGATACCGAAATAGAACATAGGATTATACATCCGTGCAAGTGCGTAGAGCGTATACAATATCCTTCCTCCATCTCGGATAAAATTGAGTTTTGAAACTCCTTTCCTTTTTTCATATCTTATGGGAACTTCTTTTATCCTTATACTCCGTTTTACTGACTCTACCGCCATCTCTGTTTCTATCTCAAACCCTTCTTTCTTGAGATTCATCTCCCTCAAACAATCCTTTGTAAGAGCCCTGTATCCCGACAATATATCAGTCAATTTCACTCCGTAACCGAGCCCAAATACTTTGTTCAATACCCAGTTGCCAACTCGATGAGAGAGAGTAAACGCACCTCTAAAACCAAATCGGTTACCAATAACGTGGTCAGCTTCATTATTAAGTATTGGCGCAAGTAATGTTCTTACCTCTGAAGGCGAGTATGTCCCGTCTCCATCAATAATTACAATTATTTCCTCATCTATAAGTTCAAGAGCTTGCCTAACCGCTGTGCCTTTACCTTTTCCATGCTGAACTTCCACCCTCGCTCCTTCCTTCTTTGCGATTTCTCTCGTCGAATCGGTACTGTTTCCATCAATTACAAGGATATTCTCAAATCCGATGTCCTTAAATTCTCTTATAATTCCGCCTATCGATTTTTCTTCGTTTAAGGTTGGTATTAAGATACAAACTTCTTTCATTTCTTATAACCACAGATTACACAGATTTTCTCGAGTTTACATTTCAATAATTTTGAGTTTTACCCCCTTCTCTGCCAGCGTTTTTGATATCTCAACAAGTTTTTCGTACTCAGGACGATTTTTCCTTATCTTAACGATACCATATTCCTCTTTCCAGAGATTCAATCGCTTTAATTTTTCAACAAAGGCATCCATCTGCTCCTCCGTAAGCATAATCTCTCCACATTCAGGGCATCTCTCGACTTGGTGTAAAACGATGACATCGTCTCTCACGTATGCATCTTGATCAATCTTCATTTCCACTCTGCATCTTGGGCATTTATCCATTTTTAAAATCACCTCTTTTAATTTCTTTTATTCTTTTTCTACTTGTTGTTTTATGTATTGAGATTATAAGATGAGGTTTTTCTAGGCTTTTTGAGTGCCTTATCCCAGTAAGTGGTCGAATGATAGACATAGTGGCTTTTTCCCTGCATCTTTACCTCAAGGCATTTTACACCCTGATCCCTCTCTTCCTTCAGCCATTCTTTGACCCATTGTTCCATATTCAGTATATGGGGAATATATTAATATAAAGGTTTCCACCTTCATGTATGTCTGATTGGCAAAAGAGCGGGATATTACGGGATATCAGATTAGACCTATTCCCCATCCAGGTGGAGTTAAGGTTCTAAGTAATTCTTCGTCTTCAAAATCTTCTCTTGAGATTAATATCACATTTTTTAAGTTTAGTTTTTTGAGTACCGAATAAGTTATATCATCAAAACAAGCAATCCATAAATTAAAATCTTTAATCGAAAGCTGGTGAATATGTCCCGTATTGTACCACTCGTATCCAAATAACATAGGTCGGGGCATTCGCCCTTTTAACAATAGGTCCAATCGGTTTCTCTAATGTGCAAAATTTGGAAATGATATGATTTGATAATGTGCGATGCGTTTCATTTCTGACAAAAGCACTTCAGGATACATGACCATCTGTATTGTTACGTTGCATATCGCATAATCAAACTGCTTATCTTCAACATCACCTAATGGAACATCTATTAACCCTTGACGTACATTTAACCCCTTTTTACGGCATATATCCACACCTGATTGAACCAGCTTTTGTATTGAAAAATAGCTGCTTAATTATGATATATATGTTAGATATAAATCTCATATTTTTGCGCACTGCCATTGCATACTCCTTATAGTAGTTTTCATATCTCGTTTTGTATAGGTAAATTGATTGCTGGTTTGCCATATCTAAATAGTTATTTTTTAATATTGAGTAATACAGACTATGACATATCCTCTTTATTTTTGGAAACATTCCAATCGAAATAAAAATTTCCTAAACTGTAAAATATCAAAGACTCGTTATATTTTTCCCAGCCTTGAGGTACATGAGGATGATGTCCTATAAGTACATCTACACCCAAATCACATAACTCACGATATCTTGCTCGCCATTCAGGTAATGGCAATGGGACTTCTTCAGCTCCCGCATGGGCAATTAGTATCAAAACATCTACTTTTTGTTTGGAGTTTCTGATGATATTATTTACAACGGGGTGATTTATCCATGCATATCCTCCACGTCCTTCATCCTCTATTAACGCTCCGAACTCAGCTTCACAAAATGCCAAAAAGCCTATCTTAGTATTATCTATTACTTTTATCGTTAGACTATAAGCTTCATCAAAGGATAAACCAGCACCGATATAGTCTAAACCATTCATTGTTATTTCATTTAACGTATCTTTTAATCCAATTTCACCGTAGTCATATATATGATTGTTTGCTAATGAAATAATATTAAAGCCACACTTTTTGATTTGATTTTAGATATTTGGATTTGTTTCCGTGGGCTCTGCCCACGACCCCACAAGCCCTGTAAGGGCTTAATTTGGTGCTTAGGATTTGGATTTTTGTGGTTAAAACCGGAAAAGAATTTTGTCCGGGATTTTCACGAGTGAAACAATTGATGTAAAATATTCCATCGTCTCCTTTAATCCTTCTTCTAAATTGTATCTTGGTTCATATCCCAGTTTTTCCTTTGCTCTTGAAATACCACCTGAAGAATCCTTAATATCCCCTTCCCGTGGCTTATCATAAATTGGCTTGAGTCTTATACCAACAATTCCCATAATTTTATTAGAGAGCTCATTTATGCTTATCCGCTTCCCCGATGCTATGTTAAATACACCCTCGACATCCCGCTCTATCGCCAGAATATTCGCCATAACAACATCTCTAACGAATGTGAAATCTCTCGTCTGCTCTCCGTTTCCGTAGATTATAGGTGGCTTATTCTTTAACACCCTCGTGATAAATCGTGGAATAACCGCTGCATACTCAGAGTAAGGGTCTTGCCGGGGTCCGTAAACATTAAAGTATCGTAGTGAAACAGTTTTTAGCCCATAAACCTCTGAAAAAACCGCGCAATACTCCTCTCCAGTTAATTTAGAAACCGCATAAGGTGATTTTGGATTTGGTTTCATCTCCTCTCTCTTCGGTAACTCCGGTGTGTCGCCATAAACAGAAGAAGAGGATGCATAAACTACCTTTTCAACTTCGCTATCCCTCGCTGCAACTAAAACATTTAAAGTCCCCTTCACGTTCACCTCGTTTGTTGCAAGAGGATCCTCAACCGAACGCTGGACCGACGGGATTGCCGCCTGATGGGAAACGCACTCAACATCTCTGAATAAATCTCTTAATAACGCCAAATCGGTTATGCTTCCTTTTACGAATCTAACGCTATCCTTAAACTCTTTTATATTCTCTTCCTTACCAGTGGAGAGGTCATCTAAGATGACAACATCATGCTCCTTTCTTACCAATTCCTCAGCCAAATTCGATCCTATGAATCCCGCACCGCCTGTTATTAGCACTCTTTTGTTTTTCATTTCTATTCTTCTACATTTAAACGTCTCTCCTCACCAAACTCTCAGTTTCTACCCATTTACCACTGCTTATCTTCACCCCAGGATAGATCGAAACGTTTATGCCGGTCTTGACATTGTACCCGATTATCGCTCCCAACTTCCTCCTTCCCGAATCTACCCTTTCCCCTTTTATGCTCATCTTTACCGTTGCCTCGTCAAATCTCAAATTCGCTATCTTCGTTCCTGCTCCTAAATTGCAACCCTCCGCAATAACGGAATCCGCAACGTAATTTAAATGAGGAACTTTAGAATCTGACATCAAAACGCTTCTCTTTAAAACTGAAAACTCACCAACAACAGAACCATCCCCGACGACTGATTTTTCAACTACACAATTCTTTATCTCGCACTCTTTTCCTATAACTGCGGGCTTCCTTAATATCGCTGAATCCCATATCTCTGTGTTCCCTCCCACAGCAAATCCTATTCGCTCGAGCATATACCTGTTCGCATCAATAAAGTCCCATGGATAACCGATATCATTCCAATAGCCATTCAGAGGAATAACGTTGACCTGTTCTTTCTCGTTGAGCATCTGAACGGAGTCGGTAAGCTCGTATTCCTTTCTCTCGCTCTCTTCTCTCCTTTCTACAGAATCTAATATCGTTGGGGGAAGATGATATATCCCCGCATTCACAAACCCCTCTCCAGACCCTGTTTTCTCTCTTATCCCCGTTAAGTACCCACCTTCAAACAAAACCTCACCATATCTCGAAACGTCCTTTACCCTCACAATACCCATCGAATTCTCCTTTTCCACGATCTCCGAAAAATTGAGAATATCAAAAAAGAGATCACCATAGACCAAAACAAAATTTCTATCAATAAAATCCCGTGCCGCGTATAGTGCAGATGCAGTCCCTCTTATCAACCTGTCTTCGTAAAATTTCACACCCCTGAGCTTAATCTCTTCCTTTAAGTACCCAACAACAACCGCTATTTCATCAATCCCCTGCTTCTTTAACAACTCGATCTGGTATTCAATCAGGGGTTTATTGCAGATGGGAAGCGTTGCTTTGGGTTTAAAATCCGTAAGAGGTTGTAATCTTTCCCCCTTACCAGCCGCAAGTATTATCGCTTTCATTTCGACATCCTGTATGCTGCGCTTACACCAATCTTGTAAGGATTAACTGAGATTATCTCATCTCATAAGCCCGGATTTGCTCATCGTTATGTTACCGTAACACTCTTCGCGAGATTGCGGGGTTTATCAGGGTCAACTCCTCTCAGGACTGCAAGTTCATACGCAAGAATCTGGATCGGTATGATTTGAACTATTGGATTCAATGCTCCTGCCTCGGGCACTTTTACCCAGTAATCGAATAGATCACTCTCCTTTGCGGATACACCCACTATCCATCCCCCTCGTGCCTTCACCTCATGCATGTTTGATAATATCTTATTACAATTATCTCTCGCAGTAAATGCGATCACTGGTGTCCCTTCCTCTATCAACGCTAAGGGTCCATGTTTGAGTTCCCCCCCGGCAAAAGCCTCCGCATGGATATATGATACCTCTTTTATCTTCAGGGCAGCTTCCAGCGCGGTAGCATACTGGAGCCCTCTTCCAATCAGATAAATATGCTCCTCTTCAACTAATTCCTTCGCTAATTCCTCCAAATGCTCCCTCATCGTTCTTGATGTGAGATTGTAAATGCCCAGATACAGGCTCTTTACGTCCGCCATGTATTCTTCATATCTATTCACCAGAGCATGAGCAAGAAGGTTCATTAAAACAACTTGTGAGGTATATGTTTTTGTTGAGAGCACGCATATCTCAGGTCCGGAGTGCATCAGGAGAGAAGCATCGCCTTCCATTGTTAACGAAGAGCCAAGAACATTAGTAATGCCTATCACTCTGCTTCCTCTACCTTTTGCTACCCTCACCGCCTCCAGCACGTCCGCCGTCTCTCCGGATTGGGATACCGCAAAGACCAGTGTCTTATCGGTAAGGAAGTGCTCATAATTCTCAAATTCTGACGCTAAAACGGGGTTAACGTGCATCTTTACCTCCTTGGAAAAGAAATAGCTACCTGCTAGGCTTGCATGATAACTCGAGCCGCACCCAACGAAAAAGATACCAAAGGCATTCTTCATCTCCTCCACAATAGCGCTCACAACCGCTCTATCCTGCTTTATCGCCTTCATCACAGTTTCAGCCTGCTCGCTTATCTCTTTCATCATGAAATGCCCGAATTCACCCTTCTTCGCCTGCTCAATATCCCATTCCACTGTATCTATCGGCCGAGATACCTCCAGCCCTTCGTTATAAACCCGAATTCCTTCCTTTCCCGCAATGACAATGTCGTAATTGTACAGATACATGACATTCTTCGTCCATTCTAAGAACGACGGTATGTCAGAAGCAAAGAATGTGCCATGCTCCGCTATGCCAACCACGAGAGGCGAATCCTTCCGAATACCTATTATTTTATCCTCTCCTTCCTTAATAGCAAGAATCGCATAACTACCCTTTAACCTGTTGAAAGCGCTCATGCATGCATCTTCAAATCCATATGCGATATTTTCTTCGATTAAATGGGCTATTACCTCCGAATCCGTCTCGCTCCTGAATTCATGTCCTTTTTCGATGAGTTCTTCTTTTAATTCCCCGTAATTCTCTATTATCCCGTTATGAACGATTGCTATCTTCCCTGTGGAATCGGTATGTGGATGTGCATTTCTGTCGGTAACCGCCCCATGGGTCGCCCACCTCGTATGTGCTATCCCCATGTCACCATCAAGACTTTCAAAATTCAATTTCTTCTCTATTTCTTCTACCTTACCAATGCCCTTTCTCACCTCGATGCAACTTTGGGCATGGCACGTGGCGATCCCTGCGGAGTCGTAACCCCTGTATTCAAGGTTCTTTAAGCCTTTCAGCAATAGCGGGGATGCTTTTCTATATCCCACGTAACCTACTATCCCGCACATCCTTCCCTTATTTACTCCTCTCTACTCTAAAATCTTAACTCCTGGATTCACACGATCGTTTCTATCACCCTCGCATAAGCGGGTCGTGTAATAAAAATACCTATCAAGAGTCCAACGATGGTTACAATCGCAAAACCCCTCAGTGCACCGAGTGCTACCATGAAGGCAAGATAAAGCATCGCCACGATCGTGGTCGTCGCGGAAACGAATATTATACCAAATGCAAATGATATTCGCTTACGATACATGCTCGTGGAGGAATGACCACCTGAAAGCACTTCGTCGGTTATTATCACCAATTGGTCCACTCCGGTACCAATCACCAATATTATCCCTGCAATGCTCGCCAAATCCAACCGCCACCCCCCTGGAACCACTACTGAAAACCCCAATATCAGGATTAGCTCGCTCAGAAGCGTGAAAAACATTGGTAATACGATCTTCTTCTCCCGATATCGCAGAAAAACAACGAGCGTGACGGAAAAGAGGGCAATTAATCCAGCAACTATTGCCCCTTCCTTGAACTTCGCTCCTAAGTAGGCAGGAACCTCCCCCGAACCTATTATCTCCACATTTACGGGTAACACGCCTGCTTTTAAGTGGATAATGAGCTCTTTAGCTCGTTCAAATCCCTCGGTTCCTAACCCCGTCTCAGCACGCAATCCAGGAACCGGTTTCTGTTTCAATTCTTGCGCAAGATCTGAAGACAACGGCGCACTGTATACCACCACATCGTCAAGCAGCATTGCAAGTTCGTGATCCCTCAGATACGACTCCGTTGGATTGGCTGTTAGACCATATTTCATTGTCGCTTCTCGTAATGCAACCGCGCCTTTCTCGGTTAACGTAAAAGAAGCACCCCATGGCGCATTCTCTCTTTCTCTCACGGGCACTGCCCCTACACTTCTGCTTTCTATTCCCTCGCTGCCATAAACGACGTGTGCCGTGATATTCCCAATCTCTTCCAATCGTTGCCCTTTCTCTATATCCCCCCCGCTGCCTTCTGTTTGGATTCTTATCTCAAACTTTCCTGGCTTGCCCACGATGCTCTTTGCCGTCCCGATATCCACACCCGCAAGGTCTACAAGAATAAAATTCTTCCCCACCGTTCTTGGTTTAACGTCTGCTAATCCCAACAAGTTTAGCTTCATCTCTATTATTTCGCGCGTTTCATCTCGCGTCTCTCGAGTTATGCCTTCTTCAAAGAGATCTTCTCCAGTCGGGGTTTTCGCTATACTGCCGTTAATCTTCTTCAAAACGTCCGATAGATGAGCTTTTGAGACAACCTTCCTTATCTCATAGACTACAACATCATCCGTCTTGTAATAAACCACTTCGGCATCCAGCTCCTTTTCAAGGAATGTAGCAACTTCACTCTCATTAACCGGTGCAGTTATACCCACTAAGGTGCCCTCCAATTTCAACTGCAGCCACGAACCACCCACCAAATCCAGGCCGTATTTTAGATTGCCATTTATCCCCGCATCGGGAGGCGGTGGAGGATAAAGATAAATGACCACCAGGGCTGCTAAAACGAGGAAGACCAATGCCATCACTCTTATGTCCCTCAGCAACCCTTTTTCCTTCATCTCTTTCGCCCTTCTATTCTACAATCATCCCCCTTGTAATATGCAGAAGGGATTTATTCCATATAAAATATCGTGAGATACATCGCGAATATGCTCAATAAAAGTGGAAAAATCCAAACCACAAGCACCAAATCACAAGAAGAACGTTATACCGAGCAAATCCTGCACTCGCCTGTGTATTCCGAATCGGCGCGTATATATTCTTCAAGCATGAGCTTTGGAATATCCAACGAGAGAACCTGCTCTTTACTCCCATACCGATAAACAGTGATGCCTTTGCACTTGAGCTTATACGCTAATAAAAACACGTTCTTTACATCGTCCCACGATGCATCAGGCGGAAGATTAACGGTCTTTGATACGCTGTTGTCCGTGTATTTCTGGAATGCCGCTTGCATTCGTACATGCCATTCGGGCGAGATATCAAGTGCGGTAACAAATACCCGTTTAATATCCTCTGGAATACCATCAATATCCTGTATCGAGCCGCGCTTCGCCATCTCTATCATCGAATCTTTAGTATAAAATCCCCGTTCCTTCGCTATCTCTTCGAATAGCTTATTTATCTCCAGCATGCCGCCCAGTACATTGCGAACAAATGCAACGGCGAATAACGGCTCAATCCCACTTGAACACCCTGCAATTATACTTATTGTTCCTGTTGGTGCGATGGTGGTCACCGTAGCATTGCGCATCGCATCGCCGGTCGACCATACACTCCGCTCGAAGTTAGGAAAAGAGCCTTTTTCAAGCCCGAGCTCTCGTGAACACTGTCGCGCCTCATTGGTAACGAATTGCATCAGCTTTTCACCCATCAAAAGCGCATCCTTTGAGTCATACGCTATCCCGAGTTTGATTAACAGTTCTACAAATCCCATTATGCCAAGCCCTATCTTCCTGTTCGCCTTCGTTATTTCTTCTATTTCGGGCATTGGATACCTGTTCACATCTATAACGTCATCTAAGAACCTCACGCAGATCCAAACTACTTCTTTAAGCCGTTCCCAGTCTACCTCACCTTCACCAGGTTTAACAAATTTTGAAACGTTAATCGAGCCCAAATTGCACGATTCGTACGCCAAGAGTGGCTGCTCGCCACAAGGATTCGTCGCCTCAATCGTTCCCACTGTAGAGAGGGGGTTATGTCTGTTGATTTCATCGATGAAAACAATTCCGGGATCCCCGATCTTCCATGCGCAGGTTACAATCTCGTTAAAAATCTCACGAGCTTTTATTCTCCTCACTTCTTCCTTAGTTCGAGGATTTACAAGCCCATACTCTTCATTTCTCTCTACCGCATGCATGAAGTCATCAGTAACAGCTACCGAAGTATTGAAATTGGCAAACCCTCCACCTTCTTTCGCTCTTATAAATTCCACGATGTCGGGATGGTCAACGTTCAATATACCCATGTTCGCGCCTCTTCTTTTGCCTCCTTGCTTGATTACACCGGTCGCTACGTCAAAGACACGCATGAAAGAGACAGGACCTGAAGCAATTCCTCCCGTTGATTTAACCACATCCCCCTCTGGTCTCAACCGTGAGAATGAGAATCCCGTTCCACCGCCACTTTGATGAGTCACCGCCATGCTCTTAACAGCCCCAAATATGCCTTCTATTGAATCTTCAACGGGTAAGACAAAACAGGCAGCGAGCTGCCCAAGCTCAGTTCCGGCATTCATTAACGTGGGACTGTTCGGCAGGAACTCTAAATTCCTCATGAGCTGGTAAAAGCTGCGTTCAATCTCTTTTACTTCCTCTTTGCTTTTACCATACTTCAGATCCGCTTTTGCTATTGCTTCTGCTACCCTGTTGAACATTTGACCCGGGGTCTCGATAACTTTTCCACGTTCATCCTTTAACAAATAGCGCCGTTTCAACACCTCTGTAGCATTCAACGAGAGCTTTAAATCATCTTTAACACCGATGACTTTCTTTAGACCTCGAATATCAGCACGCTGCTGCCGATATAAGATATACGCCTTTGCAACCTCGCTCAATCCTCCAGTAATCAAGACCTGCTCAACAACATCCTGCACATCCTCAACCGAAGGAACTTCTGCCCTTTTGGCAAAAGCGTTCTCAATCGCGGTCATCACCTTCTCGGTGAGTTCTTGTGCTCCTTCTCTGCCTTCCTCTCCCCTTCCAACACTAACCATCGCTTTGTAAATAGCATTTGTGATTTTTTCCTGCTCGAATTGTACAATCCGTCCATCCCTTTTACGTATTTTAGCGATTTTAGTGATTCTCGTCTTCATCTAAACCTTTCTTTCACATAAATGACATCCCCTTCTTTGAGCTTGCTGAGGAAGGACTTCGTTGAAGGTGTGAGGGACGGAATTGAAAGGACGATGTTTGTACCATCGAAGGTCTCACCCGTGGGTCCATATTCTCTGCTCTCATCCAATCGTATTCCCATCATCCCGCGGTTCGCCCTCGACATGTTTGTAACGCCGAGCATTCCCTCTTGAACCACCCCCTTTGGCAAGTTCTCGGGGATAAGTGTCCCCGCTTCATCTGCTCTTCCTTGAAAGAGAACCATCATCCCGGGGGCGGTGAAAAATACTTTTAAATAGCCTATCGGCCGGTTAATCAATCCTGTAATCTTTTTGAAATACCATACGGTCTTAGGCGCTTCTTCATGAAATAATACCACGTCAAACACTGCTTCTTCTTCAACACCAACTGTTCTTACTGTCCCCTTTTCCATAATATCCATCGTCAATGCCGGTATCTGGTCTACAACCACCGCATTATCACCTTTATTCCCTTCCCTTACCTGCTCGATATCCTCACGCTCAAAAAACTCTTCTGCTTCCTTCTGTGTTCTCCCCACCACCATCATCCACTTCGGCTCAGTCACCGTGTAAATCGTATCACCCGCTTGTGCGTACTCTATCAAATCCCCACCCTGTATCACTTCACCAAATACGTTATGAGAAGGGTTAGGCAATCTGCTCTCCTTATATGCATAAACTTTACCTTTCTCTGTCCCTGTATTCCTTACGGAGAGGTAATATTTTGACCGATACTGAATGTTCTCAACAGGTAAACTAAGTCCTTTTAGAGCTTCTGAAGCAAGATACGTCTGTGTACGGAGATCTACGTGGATAATCTCTTCCCGTACGAGCGATAAGAAATGTTCACTTGACATCGGTGCTTCTTGAGAGAGTTTTATCTTTGCAAACGTGAATATCTCCTGCCCTTCTTTTATCTCGGTATTCAAGTCTGAAGTGACGAAGCCAATCCTCTCCGCCTTTGTTACGAGCGGACGTATCGCCTCTATTTTATCACCTTCGTCCAATTCCGCAACAATGCTTCTCCCCCTCGTTAATCTCCCAATGAGGGCATCGATGCCCGTACCATACGCCGCTTCATGCTCGCGCTTGCTTATCATAAGGTACGTCATGCCCGGGTCAAAACCACCAAAGCCGAAGAAGACATCCCATTTCTTATATCTCTGCTCGCTTTTTTCAACCCTTAAATTTGTTCCAATTGGTCCAATAGCAGTTATATCCTCACTTACCCATCCCACTCTACCCGCATCATTATGGAATTTTTTATACACCTTATGGAATAATGGCACCGCTTCTGTCTCTTTCTCTCTGGCAATCTTTATCCTCGCCTCTCCTTTCGCTGTTTCCAGAGAGAATTCGTTTTTTAACTCCCCGCCCTTTTTCTCCGAGATAACCGCTACTATACACCCCTGCTTATAGACACCATCTAATTCTTTGATAAGGTCTCCTAACCGTTTGCTTTTGCCTTCTCGGGGCTCACCATTAAATATAATTTTCATAACAGTATTTTTATTTATCCAAGTTTATCTTTAAATTTTTGCTTTCCCCTCTTTATTTTAAAATAGAAATGGATGAAGTCGTGAGGATAGTGGAAGAGGAAGGGATAATACATAAAGAGCCGATAGTGATAGAGGGCTTACCAGATGTGGGGCTGGTAGGAACAATCGCAGCCTCTTACATCGTCGAGAAGATGGATTATAAGGAGATAGGCTACATCGAATCGGATTTGTTTGTACCGGTTATGGTAATACATGAGGGTAAATTGAAAAATCCTTTCAGGATATACAGCGATAAAGACGGAGGTATTGTAGTGGTGTTATCAGAAGTTGCAGTACCGCCTAGAGCGGTTTATCCACTGACGACCGCTTTGGCTGATTGGTTTCATAAAATTGATGCAAAGCTTATCATCTCGATAAAGGGGTTGCCGGTGAAGAACAGGATGGATATAGAGAAGCCTGAGGTGTTTGGCGTTGGAAACAACGAAGCTGCCATGGAGGAGTTGAAGGATAAACAGATGGAGTTTCTGGAAGAGGGGTTTATCGCAGGTACGTATGCAATGATGCTCTGGGAATGCACGAAGAGGAGATTGAGTGCGATTTCCTTGCTCGCACAGTGCTTCCCCGTGTATCCCGATCCAGGTGCGGCGGCATCGGCAATAGAATCCGTAAAGAGGTTCTCACCGCAGATTACGGTGGACGTTGGTGAATTGTTAGAAAATGCCGGGGAGATAAAACTCAAAGCTCGTGACCTTATGCAGCAGACCGCGCTTTCGGCTTCGGAGATGCAAAAGGGCATGGAGCAGGATATGCCCATCATGTATCGGTGACCGGGATAAAAGAGGATAGAGGGTGGAAAAGGGAGAGATGGAAATAGAACGAAGGATATTAAAGGCGACATGGGAACACAATGGCAATTTAGAGCCATTATACGAGGTGGAAGATAAAGGGGATGAGATACTCGTTACCTTTGACCTGCCACGGGTAAGGAAAGAGAACGTGAAGATAAATACGACCGGGGATACGCTCGAGGTGATAGCGAAGATGAGCGATGCCGTTTGCTGGGAGCGGTGGGGTATCGTTCAAAAGAAGATAACATTCCAGGCGTTCAGGAAACAAATAAGGTTACCAGAGCCCATAGAGCCTGAAAAAGCAGAAGCAATTTTTAAGAACGGTATTCTCAGGATAACCCTGCCCAAGGTACGAAGGAAGGTGTTGATAACAATAGACTAACCCTCTCCACACGCATATTGGTCTACTCCACCACCGTCAGCGAAAAGCCCAAAGATCTCGCTGAATGGGTAATCATGCCGGTTGAAACAACATCCACACCCGTGGATGCAAAAGCTTTAATATTTTCCAAATTTACCCCTCCCGATACCTCCAGAATCAACCCCTCTCGAAGCCTTCGTTCGGTCAGCAACCTCATGCACTCTTTTACTTCCGCTGGCTTCATGTTATCCAGCATGATAATATCAACCTTCAATTCCGCCGCACGGAGCGCATCCTCTATGCTTTCAACTTCAACCTCGATTTTTCGTGTAAAACTTGCTTTCTCTTTCGCCTTTTTTATCGCGTTCTCCAGCCCCATCAGCTGAATATAATTGTCTTTTATTATGATAGCCTCATACAATCCGAATCGGTGTGGGTCTCCTCCACCAATAGCTATCGCTTTCTTCTCGTATTTCCTGAAGCCCGGCGTTGTTTTCCTCGTCCCCGCAACCCTTACCTGCTCATTTACCTTCCTCGCCTCATTTACAAACATACTCGTGAGAGTCGCTATACCACTCATCCGCCCTAAGAGATTAAGTACAAGTCGTTCTCCCTTCAATATCTTCGCACCAGGTCCCCTCAACGTCAAAATAGTATCGCCGCTTTTTATTCTAACCCCATCTTTAAATTCGGAGGCATGTTGTACAGACAAATAGTCAAATATCTGTTTCACCTCCTCTAACCCTGCGAGGATACCCTCTTCTTTCACCGTTATCTCCGCTTTACAATCGGTATAGGGCACTATCTCCTCGTAATCCTCCTGTCCTATATCTTCCTCCAGAAAACTCTCTATTTCCTTCAGCAACATCTGCAAATAAACCTTATCTTATAAAGTAAAGAATGTTTTATCAAAAATCTCTCGTTTAGCACAGTTCTCTTCATTCATTGTAAAAAATGGCAAAGATAAGAGTGGGTGTAATCGGCTGCGGTGCGATAGGAAGTGTGATATGCAAGGCGATAGACGCGGATGAAGTAAGTGGACGTGAGTTAAAGTTAGGGATGGAGCTGAAATTTTTGATTGACACCCATCCTGAGAAGATAGAACAACTGAGTAAAAGCCTGAGAAAGAGACCTGACATAACAAGGTCAGGTGTCACAGGACTGGATGAAATTTTAGAAGAGGTTGATCTGGTAATAGAGTGCGCTTCGCAGGCTGCGGTTCGTGAGTTTGTAATACCTGCGTTAAAGAAGGGTAAAGACGTGATGATATTGAGTGTTGGTGCACTGTTATCTGATCCTGGCCTTCTTGAAGAAGTTGAACGTATATCGAGGGAAAAGAGATGTAGCGTGTATATCCCGTCAGGTGCTGTGGCGGGAATAGATGGTCTGAAATCAGGCGTTATTGGCGGGATGCATTCGGTAGCATTGACGACAAGAAAGCCCCCCCTGGGGTTTGAGGGGAATGAGTATGTTAGGGAAAGGGGAATAGATTTGCATTCAATAACGAAGGAGAGAACATTGTTCATAGGTTCCGCGAAGGAAGCGGTGAGACATTTTTCTGAGAATGTAAACGTTGCTGCTTCTTTGAGCATTGCAGGTATAGGTTCAGAGGCGACGAGGGTGAAGATAATTGCAGACCCCGCTGCGAAAGAGAACGTGCATGAGATAGAAGCAGAGGGTGAATTTGGTAAATTATTCGTGCGGGTAGAAAACGTCCCCTCGGCTGCAAATCCAAAGACGAGCTATTTAGCTGCTCTTTCTGCAATAGCAACACTGAAACGCTTATCTTCTCCGATACGAGTGGGAACATAGATGATGAATCAAAAGGACCTGATAGCGAAATTTCTGAACCTCGAAGATGAGGATGAGGAGATAGTGGAAGCGTGGAATCTTTTTATTGCGGCGCAAAAGGCGTTTAGAGACGTAGAAGCGCGGACTCTAAGCAGAAGAGAGGGCGATAACGTACGACGAACATTTTTGAGGCATATGGGGAAGCATGGACTGAAGACGCTGAATGAGGAGAAAGGGTTTACTTTTGCAGGAAATATCTATCCCTGGAGGGACTTCTATCTTACAGGAGGCGCTTTGAGAAGAGAGAAGGGAGAGGTTAGCAGCGATGAAAAGGTCGTGTGAAAAAATGGGGATATAGAACATGCCCGTAATAAGATTATTTTACGATGACCTGGAAAACCTTTCCGGTGTGAGTATTAAAAAGATAAAGGAACGTCTGCCGCTACTGTGCGCGGATGTAGAACGAATAGAAGAGGACTATATGGATGTGGAGTTCCCCCCAAACCGACCTGATCTTTTCAGTGTTGAAGGTGTTTCTCGTGCTCTGAAACAATTTTTGGAGATCGAACCGGGATTAAGGAGTTATAACGTTGAGCGATCGGGCATCGAGATGGTAATCGAGCCCTCGGTTCTGGACGTACGACCGTATATCGTCTGCGGTGTGGTAAAGAACTTGCATTTTGATTCACGGGGGATAGAATCACTAATGCTCTTGCAAGAACATTTGCATCGAGGGTTAGGTCGGAACAGAAAAAATGTCTCGGTGGGTGTGCACGATCTGGCTAAGGTGAAACCCCCATTTAGGTACCTTGCAGTTGACCCAAGTTTCTCTTTCGTTCCACTTGACTACGAAGAGGAGATGACGATGGCAGAGATCTTAGAGAAGCACCCAAAGGGGATTGGTTACCGGTACATTCTCGAAGGGAAAGCTAAATACCCATTGATTCTCGATTCAGAAGGGAACGTTCTTTCTTTTCCACCCATTATCAATGCGGAGCTGACGAGGGTTACTGAATCTACAACGGAGATATTTATAGATGTTACGGGCTTGAGTGAGCATGTTTCAATTGCACTCAATATTATCGCATATGCACTTGGAGAGCGGGGTGGACAGATTCAATCGGTGACGCTTCGATCCCCGACCGATAGAAGAGTGGAGAAAAGGGAAACACCCTATTTTGAGCCTAAGAGGATGGAAGTATCGGTGGAAGAAGTGCACTCTCTTCTGGGTATTGATTTAAGTGCAGAGGAATGTAAGAAGTGCTGTGAGCGAATGGGATTTGGTGCGGATGTGAAACCCGAAGGAATGATAGAGGTGAAGATACCGGCTTATCGGTATGATATACTCCATCCATGGGACATCATTGAAGACATCGCTATCGGTTATGGCTATGACAGGATAAAGCCTGAGATCCCAGGCGCGATGGTTATAGGGGAGGTGCATCCGGTAGAGGAGAAAAAGATAGCTTTGAGGGAAATAATGACGGGCTTGGGATACTTTGAGGTGATGACATTCACGCTGACCTCGGAGAGGAAACAGTTTGAGTTAATGAGGAGAACGAGAAGAGAAGAGGAAAAAGTAGCGGTTGCATCTCCCATAAGCTTGGAGCATACCATGCTCAGGTGTTCTATCCTCCCCAATTTGTTAGAGATCCTCTCGATCAACAAGCATCGTGATTTACCACAGCGGATTTTTGAGGTTGGTCAGGTAATCTTGAAGTTCAAGGAGAAATACATGCTTGCGGCGGTTTCAACGCATGCACATGCGAACTTCGCAGAAGTTAAGTCGGTAGTTGATGCGGTACTCAAGGAGATGGGAATGGCAGAAGTGGAAGTCGTGGACTCAGAGGATGATGCCTTTTTAGAAGGCAGAAGAGCGGATATAATGCTAGGAAACAAAAATATAGGCGTTTTTGGTGAAATACACCCAGAGGTAATCCTTAATTTTGGGCTGGATCATCCCGTGGTGGGGTTTGAGGTGGATATAGTTAATCACCATTAATTAACCCGAAGTTATAAAAAGAATGGTGAGGATTATAGCATGCCAAGAATGGAAACGAAGAGGGGAAACAAGACGCTTGAGCGCGAAGTAAATAGAAGTTCAAGTTCTCACTCCTCTAAAGGAGAGCCATAAAATGGAGATAGGCTGGGACTTGACATCCGGCATAGCTGTTGCTGCAGCTATAGTTGCTATCATTATTTCGGTCTACACTTGGTTCAGGACGCAAAAGATTGCGTCCTATGCTGACATAGACCTTCTTTATCAGCAATTCCTGACGTTAGGCACCGAGCATCCAAGATTCAGGGATCCTAGTTTTACAAGCGATTACAATAACAAATTCCAGGAGGATGAGCTCGTTGCATTTAGCACTTTCGCTTTCATATCGTGGAACATCTGCGAAACCATTTACGATCGGTGCAGAGCCGTGAAAGAGCTATGGCACACATGGGAGCCGATTATCGTAGCTGAGAATAAACTCCATCGACGTTGGTTTGACACCCTTGAGAACTTTCATAAGTTCAAAAAAGAGTTTCGAGAGTTTGTCCAAGCCAGCTATCCTAGAGAATACTTGGCAGAAGAGCGCAGAGATCACAACTCGGCTGTTCCTATAGTTAATCACCATATAGGTAGCTCGAGCTAACGAAAAGCGGTGGCATATAGCTCTTTCGCTTACTCTGAGCAAATCGTTAAGAAGAACGTCTTTCTTTCAAAAGAGAGTAAAGAAAGTTTGTGATGAAATTCTCAGGCTCGCTCTCAGAAGTTGATAAGGAAAAAGCATTGTATGAGATAATAGGTGTGCCGTATGACGGTAATGCCGTCAAGAAAGGGGCAAGAGAAGGACCAAAAGCGATAAGAAGGGCATCCCAGCGACTTGAAACGTTTTTGTGGCACAGAAAGCTCGAATTGTCTTATTTGCTGTATTACGACCGTGGTGATGTGAAGTTAGAGCACAAAACGTTCGTTGAAGGGGAAGGCATTGCAGAGTTTGACCCCGCGAGAAAGAAGATCTTTATCGGTGGTGATCATTCCATCTCCTATCCACTCGTCAAAGACCTTTTTGAGCATGGAGAAGTCACGAAAGTGATAGCCATAGATGCACATGCTGATTTTAGGGGGTCATATAAAAACACTCAATTTTCCAATGTATGCGTGATGCGGCGGATAGCGGAGATGGTAGGATTGAAGAATGTGGTTGAGATAGGCCTCCGATCCGCTTCTGTGGAGGAATATGCATTGATAAAAGACAATGTAAGGGTCTACGATGCTGAGATGTTAAGAGTAAAGGGTGTAGAGGGTGTAGTGGAAGAAATAGAGGAAGGAGAAGAAAAAACGTATCTCTCAATCGATATTGATGCTCTCGATCCGAGCATAGCGCCGGGAGTAGAAAATCCTGAGCCTTGCGGAATGTCGCTTGAAAGCTTGATTTCTTTAATACAGGGGATAATTGAAAGGAAAAACGTGGTTACAAGTGATGTGGTGGAAGTGAATCCAAAGTTGGATACTACTAACGGAATTACAAGCATTAACGCCGCGAGGATTATTTTTGAGATATTGGCATGCTATTGGAAGAGGGATTACGGTGAAACAAAGTGAACTCCCCCTCCCTAACGGGAGGGGCTTCCATCCTTGGATGGTTAAGGGCTGGTTCACAGGCAGCCCCGTACAAGGGCATATAGCCCACCGTTGTAGCAGTGAAGCGTTCTCCCAAATCCACGGCGAGGGGAGAGGAGCATTTGCGTATAGGTGGGGCTTCAAACTCGAAAGTGAGCATGGCAATATATCTATTCTTCTTAACGATCTTACTCTCGCAAAGCTTTCCTTGAGGAAATTCCTTATGAGGCTTAACTGGAACTTTAATTCCATCTCGTACTCCATAGACAGGAATTTTCAGAAACCAAAAAGCCTTAGCCTCCCTCAAGTTTATCAGATCGTTTCTTAAGCTAAGTGGATATTCCTTCCGCTTAACTTTTCCGTAATATCTCAATGCCTGTTGCTTATTTGCTGAGTAGAGTGGCACAGTCTTATCGCCCCACAAAAATCTCTGAAGGTTATCGTATTCCCTGTCGAGAATCTCCTTTTTCCTTCGGGTCAGCCCCACAATGCCCGCTTGGATGGTCAGCTTCATAGCAATTCTTTAATATCGCAAAAAGTATGTAAGTTTAACCGCAATTCATCCCCACGCTTACGCATGGGGTCTTCTTGCGGGGAGAAGATAAATAAGGAGTCGTGTGGTAGCGGACTATCCCTTCGGGCTTCGGACCCGATGACCTGGGTTCAAATCCCAGCGGCTCCGTTAGAAAAATTTCTTTTTTAAAAAAAGAAAGATAGCAAGGACCAACAAATTCCCTTTTTAAATATAAGGTAATAGAATATCAATAAGAATAGCAATATAATAAGCAAAGGTAGATGAAAATAAGGAGGTAAACGTAGAGATGGAATACATATATGCCACATTGCTCTTGCATAACTCAGGTAAGGAAGTTACCGAGGAGGGAATAACAGCTATAATGGGGGCTGCAGGCATAAAGGTAGATAAAGGTCGTGTGAAAGCACTGATATCCGCTCTTAGCGGTGTAAACATAGATGAAGCGATTGCGCAAGCACAGCCGGCCTATGCTCCTGCGGCAATGGCACCACCCATGATGCCAACAGAGGTACCAGTACCAGAAGCAAAAGAGGCGGAAAAGAAAGAGAAGAAAGAGAAGAAGGGGGAGGAAGGAGAGGAAGGAGAGGAAGAAGAGGAAGCAGAGAAGACGGGCATGCAGGGGCTTGCTGCGCTATTCGGCTAAACCTTTCTTTACATTTTTTCTTTTTAGAAAAAAGAAAACTAAGCCCTTACTGAGCCTTTCAGGCTCGCGGGAACGCGGGCAGAGCCCGCGATTGCGGGGTCGTGGGCAGAGCTCCACACGCGGGGGCACGGGCAGAGCCCCACATAAGAGAGGTTATGCTCCGGTAGTGTAGCTCGGCCAATCATCTCGGCCTTTCGAGCCAAGGACTCGGGTTCAAATCCCGACCGGAGCATTTTTTATATTTTTATCCCGCCCATAATTAGCACAATTATGCATTTCGAAGCGAGATAAGATAGCGCAGTTTTCCTCTTCGCAGTTGTTAAAAAGGTAGTTGTTACAAGCTTTAAGGCATAAAAAAACTATCAAGAGAGGGGACGCGAAGAATAAATGGAGATAGAAGAACTCTTAAGGATTTCGTCAGAGATACGAGATTCGATAAGAACCTACATTTCAGAAACGGCAGACCATGGCGAGATAATAAAGAGAAGGGAGAAGGACGTAACGAGGAAAATAGACCTTTTTGCGGAAGAAGCGCTGGAGAATGCCTTACAGAGCCGCAACCTCTGCGCGAAGATAATATCAGAGGAATTAGGCGACCATGTATCTCCAAAGGAGGGTGATCCGGAATTCACGCTTATCTTTGACCCTATAGACGGGTCTACCAATGCTATCCTTGGTCTCCCCTTCTTCTGCTCCTCTCTTGCGTATTCACCGAACTTAGAGCATGTTACTTTTGATGACATTCAGGCGAGTGTCGTTGCAAGCATCTACGGGAAGACCTATTATGCGGTTAAAGGCGGGCATGCCTATGTAGATGGTAAAAAGCTCCCTCGTACGGTGAAAGGAAAGAACAAACGCGTTTTCTCTATCTATACCTACGGGGCGGATTCAATTCCTGAGGCCGTGATGCACTTTCAAAAGGAGAGTAAGAATGTGTTAATTCGTGTACTGGGCAGTATAGCACTGGAGCTATGCTTAGTTGCGGAAGGTGCATTGGATGCAGTATTAGATGTACGTGACTTAATAAACGGCTATGACATTGCCGGCGCCTCGCTCATCTTAAAAGAAGCGGGCGGCATGATAACGGATTTGCAGGGGGATGAGTTTGGAACCGAAGTAGGGAAAACCGAAAAAATTTCCCTTATCGCGGCGTTAGAGCCTGAAATCTATCAACGAATGCGTGATATGATGGTGTAACATGCGAATAGCGACCTTAAAGAAGGACAAGTGCCAGCCGAGGAAATGTGCATCTGAATGCATAAAATACTGTCCGATGGTGCAGACAGGAGCAGAGACGGTCGTTGTGGGTAGCGATGGGAAGCCGATAATATCAGAGGATCTGTGTGAGGGATGCGGGATCTGCATAAAAAAATGCCCATTCTCCGCCATCTCTATAATAGGCTTACCTGAGGAGCTGAAGGGTGAAGAGGCGCACCGATATGGTGAAAACGGGTTTGTCCTTTATGGAATGCCTATTCCACGAGCGGGGAGGATATCTGGGTTGTTAGGAGAGAATGGGATCGGGAAGAGCACGGCGATTAAGATATTAGCAGGGTTGCAAGTGCCGAACCTTGGCAATGTACATGCGGAGGTGAGCTGGTATGAGATAATAAAGAGATATTCGGGGTCTGAGTTACAGAATTACTTTGATAAACTGTCAAAAGGGAAGATTAGGGTGGCGTATAAGCCGCAATATGTAGATGCAATACCAACATTCTTCGATGGCACCACGTACGAGTTGCTGGAAAGTACGAATGAGACCGGTGAATCAAAACGGCTGATAAAGGCTTTCGAGCTCGAAGAGGCGATGAAGACGGATATAAAGGCGCTCAGTGGTGGCGAACTGCAAAGAGTCGCGGTAATCGCGTGTATGATACGGGATGCTGATTTTTACTTCTTAGATGAGATAACACCGTATCTGGACATTTATCAGCGGGTGCAGGTGGCAAAGGGGATAAGGAAGGTTTTGGCGGGGAAGGCAGTGGTCGTGGTGGAGCACGACCTCGCCATCCTGGATATGCTTGCTGATTATCTGCATCTCCTCTATGGCGAGCCCGGTGGCTATGGTGTGGTTACCCTGCCAAAGAGCACGAATAGAGGGATAAACGAATATTTGAGTGGATTTTTGCACGCGGAGAACGTTCGGATAAGAGATAAACCGATAGAATTCAACGCTCATCCACCGAGGGAGAGACAGGAAGAACGAGATGTTTTCATCGAGTATGATGGTTTTGAGAAGAGATATGGCGGAGATGGATTTTTATTAGAGGCGAAGCCAGGCAGTGTAGCGCTGGGGGAAGTATTGGGTATAGTCGGGAGAAATGCTACTGGTAAAAGCACATTTGTGAAAGTATTGGCAGGCGAGACAGAGCCGACAGCAGGGAGCAAAGCCCTTACAGGGCTTGCGGGTGAGCCCTTACAGGGCTTGCGGGGTGGTAGGGGCGGAGCCCCACACTCACGTGATATTACCCTTTCTTACAAGCCGCAGTATATAAAGCCCTTACAGGGCTTGCGGGGGGCAGAGCCCCACAAGGGCGAGCTGGATATGAAGGTGAAGGACTTCATCTCTTCACTCAACGGAGGATTACGTGAAGCTGATGTTATTGAGGTGCTCAATCCATTAGGGATACCAGAGCTGGAGGAAAAGGAGATAAAAGAGCTCAGTGGTGGCGAATTACAGAGCGTAGCGATAGCAGCGTGTCTCTGCAAGGATGCATCACTCTATATGCTGGATGAGCCGTCTGCGCATCTCGATGTGGAGCAGAAGGTACGATTGATAAAGACCTTGAGGCGGTATGCGGAACGAAGAGAGGTATCAATGCTGATCGTTGACCATGACATTTACTTGATCGATTTGTTAAGTGATCGGTTGATGGTGTTCAACGGTGAACCCGGGGTGCGAGGCGAGATAAAAGGTTGCTTTGAGATGCGAGAGGGCATGAATTTGTTCTTGAAGGAGTTGGGTATAACCTTCAGGCGTGATGAAACCACACTGCGACCACGGATCAATAAGATCGGGTCGGCAAAGGACCGTGAGCAGAAGGAGACGGGGCGGTATTATTATTTGTGAGGCTTATTCCCCGAAGCATGGTGAGTTCCGCTGTCCAAACTCCAATTCCCTACTCCGCTTTTCGCGCACTCAACCCGCAGATGCGGAGTTGTTCTGTAGTTGCAGAAGCCAATTGCTGCGGTATTGGGAATGCGTAATAAAGGTTGCCATCTACCATTGACGTATCACCAAACGTTTTTACCACGTTTCTTTCTATGCTATGTGCCACATTGAGCGCGATTTGCTGTTCAATTATGGAGTCAACCAATGCTTCAAAGACAGTAGGCGTTGTCGGGCTTTTTAACCCTCTGAAATGTCGAGTCAGCCTTGAGAGGATCGTATCAGTTTTGGATAAGCACGAGGAAAGTTTACCTCTACCGCCCCCTTACCTTCTTCCTCCGCGCCTTCTCTACCAGCCCTGCTTCTCGCTTCTCTTGCTTCACTCGGTGTATCAAATCCGCACCAGCTTTGTTTATCAGTTTCGCTTCTATATAGCCCCATTCCAAAGCACGCTCAAATACCTCTTTCCCAGAATCAGTATGAATTATAACCGTTGACTTCCCGGCAGGTGAGCCGATATGTCCAACACTTATGTCTGAAAACAGCCCGGTGAAATCTGCGCAGATCTTACATCCCTCTCGCTTATAATCCTCTATTTCGTTCATTCCCGCATGTAACAACTCCTTATCACCAGCATATACGTGGAGACCATCTTCCCGAATCTCTAACTTTGTTATCTCATCACTAAGTATACCATGCTCGCGTTCAAGATACTCCTTCACTAATTTATCATACGAATAAGCTCCCGGACAGAACAGAGCTATTCGTAATCTCACACTGGACGAGAAATTATGGGCATTGTGTGTACCACGCCCAACATCGAGCATCTTCTCATATCCCGCCATCTGACACGGCGTTCCTACCAGAGCAACGCTCCAGAGACCGTAGTTCAAAATAGCATCTGCTACACCAGTCAGTGCTGCTGCTGACCCATAGGTGCCACCCGCACCCTCCATCAAACTTGATTTATTCATCGCAACACGCACCTCAGGCATTAATCCTCCCTTATCAGTAACCGTTATACAGCCCTCTACGATCGCATCGTCAAGTGCAGAAACGAGTAACGAAAGAAGCGCACCACCATTGTGGCACATTCTCCTTATCTCCTCATCTTTACTAACAACTTCATAAAGCTCTTCCAGTCGTTCCTTTAACACCGGTTCCTCGACCCGTGGGCATTGATAGTAGCAGTACCCACAAGTCGGCGGGCACTGCGGCCCCTCTCTTAGCACTGGTCTTCCCGTAGAATAAAAGCATGATCCACAAGCCGGCGAATACTGCGGCCCTTCTCCTATCACTGGTCCCCACTCAGAAAAGTCCATACTGAGATACCCGTAATCGAGCAACCTGCAGGTAGCAACGCAGCCACCGCAGAGTGCACAGTTCCCTTTTTCTACCACTTCACTTTCCAAATCGCTGAAATCCTTTCTCATTTCCATTTTTCAAATCCTTCATCTACCTTGTTTAATTGATACCATAACCATGCTTCTCAGCATATAAAAAGTTCCATTTCGGCTCTGGGTGGTTACTCTTTGAGAGCTATTTCGCATTTGCCAAAAGTTTAATAGACCTGAGGCATACGTAAGAAGTATGCAAGAGAGAACGGTATCAGAGGTTATTGTGGATCAACTCGCTGCGTGAGGAGTGGAATACATTTTTGGGCTTCCAGGCACGACATGCCTGGGTATAGTGGATGCGATACGCAAGCACGACAAAGTACAATTCTGGAGAGGGTAAAAGAACAAGCGACTCCACAGGTAGTTGAGGCGGTGAAAAAGGAGAGGGAAAAATGGCATGCTCAGCTTGAGAAAGAGGCTGACGCTGAGGCTGCACCGTTACGCGTTCCGTTTATCATGAAGGTATTGCGCGAGACAATAGACCCCACAGCGATCATCACTGTTGACGTTGGTGACAATAGCTTCTGGTTTGGCCGCAATTTTGTGAGAACATAACCTGGATATCATCAATTGTTTCAAACCCAAAAACCCCTGACAAAATTCATTTCCGGTTTTAACATGATAACTTAAGATTTCTTTTCCGGTTTTAACCTCAAAAATTCCAAATCCTAAGCACCAAATTAAGCCCTTACAGGGTAAACCCTTACAGGGTTTTCGGGGTCAACGGGGCAGAGCCCCGTTATGCGGGGTCGTGGGGCAGAGCCCCACATGTTTAGGATTTCGGATTTAGAGTTTAGGATTTCTGTGAAAAAGCGGAAATCTTTTTTGCCCGCAGGATAGGTGGTTGCAACGTTTGATGTAAAAAGATCCCCGACACTTTTAAATCACTCCTTTCAGTAAAGGTTTTATAAGGTAGAAATAAATCATAATAACATAACCATAAATGGAATGAGGGAAAATTAAGCGGGTGTTAGCGTCCATGATATACAAAATCAGCATTGTAATCGAGAAAGACGAACATGGATATTATGCATATTGCCCGGAACTTGAAGGATGTCAAACACAAGGGGATACTTTAGAAGAAGTCTTATGCAATGCAAGGGAAGCTATTGAACTTTATTTAGAAACTCTATCAGAAGATGAGATAAGAGATTTTTTAAGCAAGGAAATACTGACCACTTCTTTAGAGGTTAAAGTTGGCTAAATTACCCATATTAAAACCGGAAGATGCAGAGAAGATGCTGTTAAAAGCCGGTTTTGAACTGATTAGAAGTAAAGGGAGTCATAAGATATACCTTAAAGATGATAAAAGAATAGTTATTCCATTTCACCCGGGCAAGATATTACATCCCAAGATCGTTAATCAGGTATTAAAAGCTGTGAAAGAGAGCTAAAAGAAACGCATTAAACATTGACGAATTTTGCAGGGGCGCGGAAGGATTTTGATGTTGAAGCAGTACTTTAACCTCATTCAAAGACAGTATTCGAGAGAAAAGAGGGGCGAGTGGGGATCAGAAGCAGATAGGCATCGTTCAACAGGCGATCGAAGAAGGGGTTGAAGTATGAGGGAAGCGCGGCGCATCTGACCCAGAAGTGAGCAATCGAGACCATCCAAAAAAGAGAGGACGAGAAGAAAAAACAGAGCTATTGATGATAGAATGAAGGTGCATTTTCACAAAATAAAGGAGACCGTTGGGTATTGTTTATATTCATGTTCGTGTGCGCTGCCACTGCTCGCACCGTGTTCGTAATGATCCTCGTAAGAATCGTGATCTCCTCTGTTTCCTTACCTTAGCAAGCCGCTGTTCCATCACCCTCTCCCGCTCCACAAGCGAGTCACAGGGTATTCCCGTCCCATCGATGACGAACTCATTTAGAAACTCGTCGAATTTTGCGTAATCCTGAGCATCTCTGTGAATGACGGTTTAGCGTCCTGCACCTGCCCCCTGAAAGGTCTGTAGGTCCTTAAACCCCACGGTCGCTCTTTTTCACCTCGCAGAGCGTTTCGTTCGTGAGAGTACGTCCGCTGCACTACTTCGGAAAATGCACAATCCACCAATCCAGCAATTATCTCCTCTTCCGATGTTTGTACCTCAAATAGGGCAAAGGTAATTGATTAGCTGCAAAATCCCAAACACTAAATCCGAAATCCTAAACATGTGGGGCTCTGCCCCACGACCCCGCATAACGGGGCTCTGCCCCGTTGACCCCGAAAACCCTGTAAGGGTTTACCCTGTAAGGGCTTAATTTGGTGCTTAGGATTTAGTATTTCCAAAGAGCTATAC
>DYFG01000160.1 GCA_020725315.1 Nitrosotalea sp. | reverse complement strand
GATAGAAACGAGTGTGTATATAAGGATACTCAAAGAAATAATGATGATGGAATAAGAAATGAAGATATTAGTTACAGGAGGTGCGGGCTTCATTGGGTCGCATATCGTGGATGCAGTTGCAGAGAAGCACGAAGTTGTCGTTTTGGATAACTTAGAGCCGCAAGTTCATGCGAGAGTCAGGCCCGATTACTTAAACGAGAACGCATCCTACATATTCGGGGATGTGAGAAATAGAGAAACGTTAATGAAAGTGATAGAAGGTGTTGAAGTAATCTTTCATGAAGCGGCAGTAGTAGGTGTCGGGCAGAGTATGTATCAAGTCGAAAAATATGTGGAGGTGAATACAATGGCAACCGCAAAGCTATTGGACATTTTAGTGAAGAACGAACCTGAAGTGAAGAAATTAATAGTTGCATCTTCGATGAGCATATACGGTGAAGGCGCGTATGAGTGCGTGGATTGTGGTATCGTTTATCCAGAGTTGAGGACTGAAGAACAGTTAAAGAGAAGGGAGTGGGAAATGAAGTGTCCAGAGTGTGGGAAAATCGTAAAACCGATTCCTACAAGCGAAAATAAACCTTTGCATCCAACTTCGATCTACGCAATTACAAAACGTGATCAAGAGGAAATGTGCTTGACTGTTGGGCGGGCATACGGCATTCCTACGGTTGCACTTCGGTATTTCAATGTCTATGGGCCGAGACAATCACTCACCAATCCTTACACAGGCGTGTGTGCGATTTTTTCATCACGAATAAAGAACGACAACCCACCTCTGATCTTTGAGGATGGCTTGCAATCGAGAGATTTTGTGTCTGTTCATGATATTGTGGATGCGAACATTTTAGTGATGGAAAGCGCAAATGCGAATTACGAAGCTTTTAATGTTGGTACCGGAAAGCCGACAAACATTTTGGAGATTTCACGGGTTCTTATACAATTGTACAATAAAGGCGGAGAATTAGAGCCAGAAGTAACGAATAAATATAGAGCAGGAGATATAAGGTACTGCTTTGCAGATATTTCAAAAATAAAGAATAAACTGGGGTTTAAACCGAAAGTTGGTTTTGAAGAGGGGATGAAGGAGCTTGTAGAATGGGGAGAGAAAGAAGAGGCAATAGATAAGTTCGAGGATGCTTATGAGGAGCTCTTGAGAAGAGAATTGGTGGAGAAGTAAAACATGAAAATGGAATTAAAAGAGTGGATAAAGAAAAGGATATGTAAAAGCCTAGTTGAATATGATCCAGGAATAGTTGAGATAGTGCAGTTTGGCTCTTCTGTTTATGCGCCTAGATATGCAAAAGATCTGGACTTGCTGGTGATTACTAGAAACAAAAAAAATTATGGAGATTATTTAGACCTTTTGGATGAACTTGAATTACCTTTTGATGTAGATGTTGTTGTAAAAGAAGCAGAAGAAAAAATAAAGAGTGATTTTGCCTGTCAAATCTTGGGCGCTTTCGTGATTTTGCATGGAGATGGTGGATATTTAGCGAAGATAGCAAAGGATTCCAATCCAAGTTTTGAAGAGGCTTGGAATTGTATTAAAGGGATAGAAGGAGCAGAGAACGTAATTAAAAGAAGTGCTCAAGCAAGAAGTAAGAGTGAGCGTGACGGAAGCATCAGATTAGCATTTAACAGGCTTTTTGATGCTGCAAGGGTTGCTGTAATGGTTTATTTAGCAACAAATGAGACGAGATGGGGAAGGACTAAAAGGAGATTACCTCCGCCCTACAAAAATGAATTTGAGGAATTCATAAACGTGCTGCATATAGATTATTTTTACAACGGCAATTATCCGGATAATTACGAGGAAGAGTTTGAGGAGTGGCATAAGAGGGTGGAGGATTTTGTGAGGAAAATGGAGGAGGAGAGATGAAAGTGTTAATAACCGGTGGAGCTGGCTTCGTAGGAAGTCACGTAGCAGAATACTATGCAAATAAAGGCGAAGAAGTCGTTGTTTTAGATAATCTTTCACGTGCCGAACTTCTGGGCTACGAAACATCAAACGCGATGTATAACTGGAATTACCTCAAGATATATAAGAACATCGAACTGATAAAAGGCGATATCAGAGATGCGGAAGTGGTAAAAAACATAGCTAAGGATGTGGATGTGATCATACATACAGCGGCACAGGTAGCGGTAACAACTTCTTTAAAGAATCCAAGAACGGACTTTGAGATAAACGCACTTGGAACTTTCAATGTTTTAGAAGCTGCGAGGCTAAGCGAGAGCGACCCAGCAATAGTCTATTGTTCCACAAACAAAGTTTACGGGGATAATGTGAACAGAATTGCAGTTGTTGAAAGAGAGAAAAGATATGAATTCGCAAATGATAAATACAAGAAAGGAATACCAGAGGATTTCCCGATAGATTTATGTGAACATACGCCTTATGGTGCTTCAAAATGTGCTGGTGATATTTATGTGCAGGATTATGGACACGTTTATGGCTTGAAAACAGGTGTATTCAGGATGAGCTGCATCTATGGATCAAGACAATTCGGGGTTGAGGATCAGGGCTGGGTTGCATGGTTTACGATCGCCACATTATTAGGAAAAACGATCACGATTTATGGTGATGGGAAGCAGGTGAGAGACGTATTATATATTGACGATTTAGTCAGAGCTTATGACCTGTTCATTAATAGCAATCTGAAGCACGATGTGTTTAACATTGGAGGTGGACCTGAAAACATTTTATCACTTTTAGAACTTTTGGATTTGTTAGATGAGTTAACTGGGAAAAGAGCTGAAATAAGGTTTGATAAGTGGAGACCTTCAGATCAGAAGGTGTATATTTCGAATATAACAAAAGCACAGAGGAAACTAGGGTGGAAAGCAGAAGTCAGTCCAAAGGAAGGTGTTGAGAAGTTGGTGAAGTGGGTTGGAGAGAACATTGGCCTTTTTAGTTAGATTCTTTTACATCCTATTGTTATTTTTAGGGCAGGATGAAAATTTCATGCGTGATACCCGCGCATAATGAAGAAGGAAACATCGAAGAATTGATTGAAGGGTTGGTATCAGTCTTAGAAAGCCATGATATGACCAAAGACTACGAAATAATTCTTGTAAATGATAACAGCACAGATGAAATAAGAGAGCAATTAAATGTCA
>DYFG01000159.1 GCA_020725315.1 Nitrosotalea sp. | reverse complement strand
GAATCTTTTGAAGTTTAATTACGAGATAAGTAACTATTATTTGTTCTGAAGTTAAAATTAATTCGACCAACCATGATAGAAGCAGGAATTATAGGCGGAACGGGATACACGGGTCTTGAGTTAATACGATTGCTTTTGATGCATCCAAAGGTAAAAATCTCTGTTGTAACGTCCAGAAGATACAAAGGAAAGAAGGTAAGCGATGTGAATCCCCACCTGTCCCCTTTTATCGAGCTCGATTACGAAGATGTTGATACCAAAGCAATAGCGGATAGAAGCGATATTGTATTTGCTGCGGTTCCTCATGGCAGTGCAATGAAGTACGTGCCTGAATTAATGGAGAGAGGAACGAGGGTAATAGACCTGAGTGCAGATTACCGGCTGAAAAGAGAAGAATACGAACGGGTATACAAGCGGGAACATACGGACAGAGAAGAGCGAGATGCGGTATATGGGCTGACCGAATTGCATCCCGAGGTAGCGGATGCCGCCTTAGTGGCAAATCCCGGATGCTATCCCACGGGGGCGATACTCGCAGTCGCACCGCTGGTGAAAGAAGTAAGCCCTTACAGGGCTTGCAGGGTCGTGGGGCAGAGCCCCACAATAGTGAAACAGGTGGTATTTGATTCGAAATCAGGCATATCAGGAGGCGGAGTAGAGCCTTCAGAGGTATCTCATTTCCCTAACCTCGCTGAGAATATTATTCCATACGAAGTAACGACGCACCGGCACGTAGCTGAGATGAGAAGGGAGTTGCCGGTGCCCATAAGCTTCACTCCGCATGTTATACCATCCATAAGGGGGATACTCACTACTGCGCACGTCTTCTTGAATGAAGGTGAATTAAAGACGTACGAAGAACTTGACGCGATATATAGGCAGTTTTACCAGAGTAAACGATTTATCAGGCTCATGAAAGGGATGCCCTCATTGAGCTCCGTACGGGGCACTAACTTCTGCGATATTAGAGTTGAAATCGAGAAAGAGAGTGATAGGATCGTAGTGATTTCAACCATTGACAACCTTGTTAAAGGTGGCTCTGGTCAGGCGATACAGAATATGAATCTGATGCTCGGACTGGATGAAGGAGAGGGATTGATGTTCCCGGGATTGGCACCTTGAGGATAAAATAAAGAATGAGTACCGTGACTTTTATACATCCAACATCATCACTTCCTTTGCGTGAGCCTGTATAAAATTCTTTCGGGGCTCGACCTCTTCTCCCATCAGCACGGTAAATAGCCAGTCCGCTTCTGCAGCATCCTCTAAGGTCACGCGCTTTATGCATCTCGTAAGCGGATTCATTGTGGTCTCCCATAACTGCTCAGGATTCATCTCACCTAAACCTTTATACCGCTGTATCTTCACACCGGCATCCCCTTCCTTCACGTTTAACTCCTCCAAAATCTTTACATATTCGCTATCCGAGAACGCATACCTCGTCTCTTTGCCCTTTTTCACCATATACAACGGCGGCATCGCGATATACACGTGGTTCATGCTCACTAATCCCTGCATGTAACGGTAGAAGAACGTGAGCAAGAGCGTTCGAATATGCGCACCGTCAACGTCTGCATCGCTCATGATGATTACCTTATGATAGCGAACTTTTTCCAAACCGAAATCCTCTCCTATTCCCGCGCCGAGAGCAGTAACAAGCGTCCGGATTTCAGTACTCTTCAATATCTTGTCCAGCCTTGCCTTCTCCACATTCAAGATCTTACCTCTTATCGGGAGAATAGCCTGAAAGTTTTTATCCCGTGCCTGCTTCGCAGAACCACCGGCGGAATCGCCTTCTACGATATAAATCTCTCTTTTTGCAGGGTCTCTCTCAGAGCAATCCGCAAGCTTCCCGGGCAGTGAATCGGTAATAAAGTCCTTCTTCCTCACGATTTCACGAGCATGTCGTGCTGCTTCCCGCGCCCTCGCGGCATCCACGACTTTCTGTATTATCCCATTCGCATCAGTTGGATTCTCATCCAGGAAATCCCAGAGGTGTTCCCGCACAATTGATTCAACAATACCCTTGACTTCGCTATTGCCCAGTTTTGTCTTTGTTTGTCCCTCGAATTGTGGTTCCGGAAGCTTCAAACTTAGCACCGCCGTGAGTCCCTCTCTCACATCCTCACCATCCAAACTCACCTTTTTAAGCAGGTTATTCGCTTTTCCGTACTCGTTAAGTGCCCTCGTTAGTGCCGCTTTGAATCCACTGAGATGTTTACCACCCTCGATCGTCTTCACATTATTGACAAACGAGAAGATATTCTCCACATAGCTCTCGTTATACTGTATCCCGATTTCCACTTTCACGTCATCCTTCTCGTCTTCAAACAGGATGGCTCTGTGCAACACGCGTTTATCTCTGTTGAGATATTCCAAGAACGAAGCTATACCACCCTCATACTGGAATTCCTTCTCTTCTCCGGTTCGTTCGTCTTTTAAGTGGAGCAAAAGCCCTTTATTCAAAAAGGCCAGCTCTCTCAGCCGACTCGCTAAAAAATTAGTGTCAAATTCATAAGCCCCAAAAATCTCGCTATCCGGTTTAAATCGTATCTTCGTTCCACTCTCTCCGTTATTCTCCCCTGCGTACTCCTCTTCCTTTAATCCAGAGACAGACTTACCACGCTCGTATCGTTGGAAATAACAATGTCCATTCCTCCTCACTTCTACCTCCAGCCACTCTGAAAGTGCATTGACCACCGAAATCCCCACGCCATGCAGCCCACCAGCTACTTTATAAACCTTGTGATCAAATTTGCCACCCGCATGCAGTTTCGTCATCACTACTTCCACCGCAGGGAGGTTATATTCCTGGTGTAGGTCGACGGGAATCCCTCTTCCATTATCATTGACCGTAACCGAGTTATCAGGGTGGATTATCACCTCAATAGCGGTGCAAAACCCTATGAGCGCCTCGTCTACACTGTTGTCCAACACTTCGTTGACTAAATGATGAAGCCCTCTGCTGCTGGTGTCACCGATATACATTGAGGGCCTTTTTCTCACCGCTGTTAGGTCTTTTAATACCTGTATATCCTTTGCGGTATAGCTTTCTTCCTCCATCGTCTCTATATAATTTTTTCTTTTAGTACAGGTTTTCTTTTTTATTTAAAAAAGAAAAAGTGTTGCG
>DYFG01000158.1:1230-3229 GCA_020725315.1 Nitrosotalea sp. | reverse complement strand
CGCCGCTTCTGGAAGGTGAATCAAAAAATAAATGTGATAGCTTGTAGCGAGAAAATGGGTGATGTCAATCATGCTCGGGAATAAAGGATAGAAATGTAACCGTAAAAGTGCTTGTTTGCCGAGCTTAAGAGAGTATATTTCTATATACTGCGAAATATAGGTTTTAAAGCATGGAAGTAAGAATTACACTATTGCAAGTTACTTGGAAGCAATTTTATACCCGTTTCATTTTCAATTAAATCCACAGCTCGCCAATGCTGTTTTTCAGTTTCATAACTATATGATAAAATAACATTTGTATCCAGGTAAAACATCACATCCACCTTTCCTCTATCTCCTCAACAGCACTGAATCTATCTGTTCTCTTCGGCCCCACACCAGATTTCAGCATCACCTCCACTGATTTATGCACCAATTCATTTTCACTTAGGGTGTTTTCTCCTCTCCAATCCACTGCTATAATAATCCCTAATTCCAAGGGTTTTATCTCCTCTATAAGACGAATCCATGTCTCAAACGCTTCTTTATCGGTTTGATTTACAATAATCTCGACGACGAACCCAAAATCATCATCATAATAGTGGCTAATCCCTTCTACCCTATTCTGAGAAATCTCTCTTGATATTTCTGAAATTAATTCTATCATCTCGTCTAAGCGTTCTTCTCGCATTTTTTCAATGCTAACCGCTCTTTCTATTTTTGGAATTGCTTCTAAGAGAGTATGATTGCCTAAAGGCTGTAAATCTTCCTCAAACTCCTTAGAATAAATTTCCTCACCAATTTCTATCTCCGTGGATGCGGAAGGGTATTCCTTTAATATCGTTACATCATCCCTACTCCATCCATCCATTTTGATTAAAAAATCTGCATCAATTGGTCTCTCCATTTTTTCCGATTTTATTCCCTCTAACCACCTTACAAAGACTTCTCTTTCCCTAAGTTCCTCCCCTGACATACGAAATTTCTTCTTTTTTCTTTTCTCTATAAACCATTCACGTTTTAACTCCACTCTGCTTGGCAGTTCTACTCCTGCAACAATATCCTTTAGATGCGTTTCAGTATAATCCATAAATAGCCTCGCTAGTTCAGCCTTCCCAATGTCAGGATATTTGGACAGGGTTATATCAACTGCTGATTGTATCTTACTCATTTTTCTTCTCCCTCCTCCCTATTTACCTTCTTTTACCTTCCTTTCAAATACCTCTGCAATTCCTTCTTCTATTTTCTTCTTTGCTTCCGGTGGAAGTTCTATCCTCCTTTCCACTATTACTCTGATTTCCCCAAGATTTATGAAATATGCTCTCCATTTTGTTCCTAATTCTCCTATCATCTTTGCAGATTCCACATAAAGATCATTTAAGTTGCTTTCCACTGAGAAGAGTTTGTAAATAGTATCCGTGTATGAGTTTATCTCCTTTTCCTTCTCCGCTTTTTCCTTTTCGCTTTCTTCCAAATGATAATCATAGATGAAATAGTCATAATAGCTATTGAAAACTTTCATTACAAGATAGAAAACCAAATCCTCGGAATAGAAGCCATAAGTGTTAATTACCCTTGAGATTTCAGAAACTATACATTCTACTAATCTATTGTTCTTTGTTGTTAGTAGTCTTCTGTTCCTATTTAAGTGCTCTAACAACATCGTCCTTGTTTCCTTTGTAAAATCTGGATTTTCTTTATATATAGAAGATTCAATATCACTGATGAGATATTTCCTGATTTCTTTCTCGTAATTTTGATACTTATCCCAAATTTCCTTATTCACTATTTTATCCTCCAGTAGAGATAGTAGCCCTTCAAGGAACTTTCTCCCCACATCCTTGCACCTCATTAAATTTGTCTCGCTGATTTCCTTAACCCTCCTGATTTTAACTGATACTTCTTTGAGGAGAAAACCTATCATAATTAAGTCATTTCTCTTTATAATCATTGAATCGGTGGCGATACGATTTCCGATTATATTAACGAAGTCGAAGTTATCTTTTTTCAGAGCTTCAAG
>DYFG01000158.1:0-1130 GCA_020725315.1 Nitrosotalea sp. | reverse complement strand
GAAATCAGTGGAGAGAACCCAACGCCGAGCGATTTGGCTAAACTTTCTGATTTTGTCAAGGAATATTACCCTGAACCAAAGGAGAGGGATAGAATTCTACACGAACTGATGACAAAAGGCGAATATACTCTTTTAGATTCTTTCAAAACTTCTGTTGATATAAAAAGGGGAATCCACAAGGTAGAAATTCCATGCCTGAGAATCCACGACGCGAGAATAATGAAGTCTATCCTTGAGAATAATAAAGAGTTGCTGGAAGCGGGTATGTGGGGCATCGCCACCTTAAAATATGCGCCTATGGTCACATCAGAGGAGGAAGAAAGTCAGTCTCCTATTCTCATTACTAATTTTGAGCCTTTGCAGTATTCAGGTATAAAAATAGAGAAATTTAAAGAGAAGAGGATGCTTTTCAGCACAAAAGAATGGATAATTGCTTTAATCAATACCCTTGGATTGAATCCCGCTGTATTCTTCTTCCACGGGACTTTTAAAATTATTGGCGATATAGGTGTCCGAGATTACGTTATTTTTGACGAGATAAGCAAGGTTAATTTCTCTAATCCTGATGAGATGATAGGGAAATTGAAAGATTACATGGAAAGTGGCGAGTTCGAGAGGGGGATGTTAAAAAGAGCGAGAAGTGGGTGCTCGTTAATGTTCATGGGGAATATAATAGAAGTAGAGAATGAAATACCAGCGGATGATTTCTCTTCGGTTTTACCTAACTACATGAAAGACTCAGCATTTATTGACCGAATTCACGGCTTTATCCCTGGCTGGGAGTTGCCAAAAATATTCCAGACTGATGTACATCTATCCAAAGGTTATGGCTTTATCACTGATTACTTCTGCGAAATATTGCATAATTGTAGACTGGTTACATCAGTTATCGCCAGGTGAATTCAAGGAGAAAAAAATAGGATATGAGATGAAGACATGAGCAGATCAAATAATAGAGCGCTACAGAGGATGGATTATGGAATCTATACGGAGTTAGAGAGCGTGATTCAAGAGATGGACGACATTGTCGATGCTATCATCGTTGAAGGCATCCATGACAGAGAAGCGTTGGAAGCGCTGGGCATTACAAAGGAGATTCTGACATGCTCTTCAAAGCCTTATTGCGATTT
>DYFG01000157.1 GCA_020725315.1 Nitrosotalea sp. | reverse complement strand
GGTGGCTATGAGCTCTACTCGACGCTCTACTCGACAAAGGATAGCGAGGTTAAGTCCAAATTTATAGCGTATGAACATGCAAAGGAGCGAGGAGATGCCTCAGTTGGTGCAGACATCTGCACCACAGAGCGAATATTAGAAGCTATTTTTGAAAATGAGCCTGGAATGATAGGTAAGAGTGTGGATGCGAAGATCCATAACTTTCGATTACATTATCTCCCCCTGCTCAACCTCCCCACTGGAGATGAAGCAGAAGGGGGACAAGGGTGAGCTGGGTATGGGGGAAAAGGGATAGGTTATGGTATCTGGGGGCTATACAGGTGGCATAAAAAATTTTTTATTTTTTATTTTACCTACCCATCGGACTCTTTTATTACTAACAACTTATAGAGAGTCAAAAGAATACAATTTATTTATTTACCGCTACTTTGATAAGTATAGTGGTCGAAGAACTAGAATGGAAACATTTGGTAAAGTAAAATGGATGCATTTGCCGCGGGATGTTCTGATTGGACACGGTGTCCTGGAGAAGATAGACACGGTCTGCAAGCATTTAGAGGTAGGTAAGAGGGCGCTTATAGTTACCGGTATCCACACAAGAAAGATAGCGGGGGAGAGCGTGCTTGAGATTCTATCTGATGCGGGATATGAAATCAATCTAATCGAAGTGAGTTCTATAAACGGAGAGAAGATAGAAGGCGTGAAAAAAATGGCAGCAGAGGGTAAAGCGGAGTTCATGCTCGGCGTTGGCGGCGGACGTATCATAGATACGGGGAAAATCGCTTCTTTTGAGCTCGGCATTCCCTTTATTTCTATACCCACGATTGCATCTCACGACGGAATAGCATCCCCACGCGCATCAATAAAGGATAAGGATAGAGGCAGTCCTGTTTCCATAGAGACACACGCACCACTGGCTGTTGTCGCCGACACGGAGATAATATTCTCGGCTCCTTACCGGTTTACTGCTGCTGGTTGCGGCGACATTCTTGCCAATTATACCGCTGTAAGGGATTGGCAGCTTGCACACCACTTAAGGAACGTGGCATTCAGCAGTTACGCTGCTGCGCTTTCTGAAATGACAGCAAATATGGTGATGGAGAATGTCAAGGAACTAAGGAAAAAGGATGAAAACTCAGTCTGGACGGTGGTGAAGGCGTTGGTTTCCAGCGGTGTTGCAATGAGCATTGCAGGCTCATCGGTCTCTGCTTCTGGCTCTGAACACAAATTCAGCCATGCTCTGGATATGATAGTGGAGAAACCTGCGTTACATGGTGAGCAATGTGGTGTTGGTACCATAATGATGAGTTACCTGCACGGGGAGAACTGGCAGCGTATTCGAGAAGTGTTGAAAGAGATAGGTGCGCCTACAACCGCAAAGGAATTGGGCATAAAAGATGAATGTATAATAGAAGCGCTGACCTCCGCTCACAAGATAAATCCAGAGAGATATACCATATTGGGCGATTCAGGACTTACGTATGAGGCGGCAGAAAGACTTGCCATAGTTACCCATGTGCTCGACTAAGAGGGACTGAAAGAGGAGAAGAGAGATGGATAATGGGTTGATTATGGACCAAATTAAAGATAAAGAGATGGAAGCGGGACGAATTGTAACGTTAATTGGTGCTAAATTGGCGAAAGAAGGTTTGGGGTTCATTTTTTGGGGCCCAGCTAAGAAATGTGAAGAGTGCAGGTTGAAAAATTCGTGCACGAACCTTGAGGTTGGCAGGAGGTACACGGTAGAGAAAGTAAGAGAAGAAATGAAACATGAGTGTTCCATTCACGAGGATGGTGTATGTGTGGTAGAAGTAGCAGAACCGAGTATAATGGTGGCGATAGATGCGACGTACGCGTTCAAGAACTCCAAATTTGCTTTTGAAGACCGTGGGTGCAAAGAATCTGGTTGTGAGCTCTTTGACTCGTGCCATCCACCGGGTCTAAGAGAGGGGGATAGCTGTACTATTTTAGACGTGATCGGTGATGCACCATCTGAATGTAAAGAGGGATGGATTTTAAAAGTGGTGGCAGTGTGTAGGGAAGGAGCGAAATAAGAATTGCACCGTTATTTCGTTACCGGTGCTCCTCTTCGCTTTATGATAGGACGAAAAGCACCGCATGCATCACACTTCAGCACCCAAATACGGTCCATCTTCGCAAAGTGTGTATCAGATTTCTTACATTCCCAGCAGAGTACATATTCATCGATATATCGCTGAATTTGATGCTCTACCACTTCCGTCGAGAACCTTCCCTGGAAAATTACCCTATCGCCTGCTATCTTACCTGCTGTACCCAGTTCGTTCAGCAAAAATTTCATTACGTGCTCCTTTTCTCGGTTTATGTAATTACAGATCACATCAAAATTGTCAAATATCGTGGTCTTTCCCTCGGTGAAGACTTTTAGTGAGGGGAGAGTGAACCGCGAGTCGCTGGCCTTTACCCTCGGTAGTTGTCTCAAAGCTCTCTCCAAGAGGTTAACATATTCTTCCATTTTAGCTTCCTCACTCAGTAATACGTTTAAGTTAAGCCTTAAGCCCCCAAGAGAACGCCGAGGAAGGGATTTGAACCCTTGTGTCCCAAAGGGACACCGGCTCTCAAGGCCGGCGCTTTAGTCCACTAAGCTACCTCGGCCACAGGCGCTTTTTGCTTCACGGCTTCCTCATCTCCCATCTATACTCTCTCATCCTCCTTGTTTTCCCAAACCCGCATGCAACACAGTATTTTCCATGCAAACTAAAAGAGAGACTGCCACATCTTCTGCACTTGATGTGCGATCTCTTTTGCCTCTTGCCCATCGAAGGTGTTCCCTTTACCATTGCTCCTTCTCTCCTACTTCCTTACTTTTACCCTCACTTTCCTCTTTTTCCGCATCCCTTCTAACGGTAGGCGAGATATAGACCACATTATCACCACGCATCAGAATTTCTCCAACAATGCTCTTGACCGAAGCGTCACTGTTCAACTCTTCTGCATCGCTTAAGATCAAGTTCATGTGCAGGTCGTATCCTTCCAATGTTCCTCTAAATTCTCTGCTTCCTCTGATTCTCACGATAACCGGTGATTTGAGCGATTTATTCAATAAATCTAACGGTTTCGGCTTATTCACCATGTTCATCACTCTTCTTTTTCTTTCCTTTTTACTGGGCTACTTGCTAGCTGTATCCTATAAATATGAGACCATCGCATATATCTTTATTTTTCTTCCTATATTATTTATTCTCAGGTATCTTCTCAGGGCAGGGAGAACAGAAAAATGAGCAAGT
>DYFG01000156.1 GCA_020725315.1 Nitrosotalea sp. | reverse complement strand
CTCAGCTATGACCACCATGTAATCCTTTTCATCCATAATGTCTATCAAAGGCTCTTTTTCCTTTGCCGCTTCTTCATCTACCCTGATTTCCCGAACCATCCGCTTTTCTCTACCTCTAAAAGAGGGCTCATACTTCTCTTCAACCAATGTCCTTACAGAGTAGCCAAAGTCTACACGTGGGCGCCTTCCTATTGAATATCTTCCTCTTGAAATTTCTCGTCCACCTCCACCTCCCTTCATTCTTTCTTCTATCTCCCTGTCAACCTCTTCAAATCTTTCTCTGAATACTTCCGATTTTTTCATCTCTTCCTACTGTAAATCCTTCTCAGTTCTTACCTGCACCATTAACCTCATTTTCTATCCCTTTTCTTTTCTTTATCAACCTGATCGCCAGAATTCTATTCTTATATGTCTTTTCAATGACTTTCTCCACCGCATAAAACAAAGGAATCTTTCTTTCATATCTGCCATTCGGTGCTTTTCCAATTATACTTACTATATCATTATTATTCATCTCAACTTTTATATCCCTCTCCTCCACAGTGGAAGGTAATTCAGCTATTATTCTTATTTGATCGGGTTCGTCGAAGACATCTATTATCTCCTCTCTTTTTTCTATTAACTGCAAATTATCCCGTAACCACCATTTAAATACCGCTTTCTTACCACTACTTTCGTCTATCTTCGACCGTTTGAATTCCATTATCTCTTTCCCGATGAACTTTTTAGCTGCCGGATTTATCACCTCTCTTATTCTTGTAAGAACTTCCATATCTGTCTCACCTGTCAAATCCGTTAGTTCTCTTATCCCTGCATGCCTGTTTCGAAGTAAATACCAGATAATCTCTCTACTTCTTCCATCTATGTGCTCCATAAACTTCTCCCGATTGTTTCTCTCCACCCCTTTTAGCTCTCTTTCTCCTGAAGTGATGAGACCAAGGTCTTCACATAGACACTTTATCTCACCTAAAAAATCTTTTCTTATTATTTCTCTTACCTGGGGTATGTTCGTCAATGCAAATGCGAGTATACGATGAGAATATCTCTCAAGCGCTTCTTCCTCCTTTATATTCCATAAATCTACACCAACAAACCTTTCTAAAGAAGGCTTTACCAAAGAACGCTTCGCAGCTTCCTTCACAGCCCTGAAAATTTCCATTCTTAAATCAGAAGGTAAAAAATCAGACAGCCGTTTCACCGTTCTTCCTTCATCGAGTTCTATCTCTTCCATCTTCTTATCTTACCCGTCTTTTTCATCCCTTGTTTCTTCTCGCTGAGCTATGCAAAATCTCACTGTTGAACCAAAATCGCCTTTTTTTCAATTTTGGACTCATCCATCCACATTCCTTGCATCCTTCGTTCAGTAATTCCATTACAGGTGCTCTCCTGCCGCACGAAGGGCAGGTTTCCGTTTCCACTTCTCCCTCGACTGTGGTCATTATTATTCTCTTCCTCAGCTCTTTTTCAATTGCTCTCATCGCTTCTTCATCACTAGAGAAGCATGCATTATCGATTACAAGCACTCTCTTCTCTTTTAGCATCCCACCTAAGTCTCTTATTTCGATACTTACATCCCTTATTTCTTCCAATCTAAGCTCGAAGGCCACATACCCGCCGAAGTCATACCACCAGCATATTCTCTTAGTGGTAAGGTATAGCTTTCCGGATTTCCATGTTCTTCTTCTTGTGCCACCTGGCGCTGGAAGCTCCATCAGATACCACATCTTCTCGCAATGCTCGAGCTTTTCACCTTCCTTCAAGAACTTATCTACATTCTCATCCATCACCGGTGGGTTCATCTCATCATAAAAAAGTCCAAGTTCCTTCATCCTTCCCTCTATCGCTTCCCTTACCGGGTATGCTTCCGTCGGGTGCAGCAACATTACCTCTCCGCTATTCAAAAACAGGTATAGGTAGTCGGTCTCCTTATTTGCGAGATTACTCTTCCTTTCAATCGCAAAGCCCTCTATGTTCTCATAATAAGCCTCAAATAAAATCTCCACAGGCTCTTTCCTGTATAAAAATACACGCTTGTCCGTAACGTAAAGATGCCCAGGTCTCCAACTCCGGTATATTCCTTCTGAATACCAGATAGAACTGAACATCCTCAATATCACCTCTTCTCCTTCTAATAATGGAACTCTTTTCTTTTTTCTTCTCCATTCCTCAGCGGCATGCGCCCTTTGCGCCTCATCCCAGTCATTCCATATTCCGTATTCGAGCATTGTCTCTATCCCTGCGATTGCCGCCTTGAGTTTTATGCCAATCAAAGGTATCCCCGCCATTGTGATCATTAAGTCTGCATCAAGCATGATACCTTTGTCTATGACTCTATCCAGCAGGTCTACCAGTGTAGCACGGGTATCACGAGTGGGTTCCATTTTCACTCTACTCTGCTATTAATTCCTCTAATTCTCTCTTCTCCGCCTTCGCGCTCTGCCAGCCACACCATGGGCATCCTTCCTCTAAGAGTTCTTTCTTTGAGACTCTTTTCTCACATTGCGGACATGTCTCTTTCTCTATTTGCGCTTCTTTCCATGCCTCAGTCTCGTAATTCGTTCCAGAAGGGAACTCAAGCCCATATCGTGTGGCGGTCTCAAAAGAAGCAAGTGCTGCTCTTACTTTTATTCCCAGCAGCTCAACACCTGCAACACTTACAGTAATGTCTGCATTTATCACCAATCCCTTATCCAATATTCTGTCTATTACACCAGTCAAACCGGTATCGCCGTATCTATCAGCTTCTAAGACCATTTCTTCGCACCTTCTCTTTATTATTGTTTTAACTGTCTCTATATTCATTACGGTTATATCGGATTCTGACATAACCACGATAATAATTAAATAAACTTGTTTTCTACTCCAATATCTGTTTGGCTAACAGGCTATTTTTGTAGCTATTAGAGAGTGTCAGCTTCCTAATCCTTAAACGTAACTTTATATCCCGATATTTGATCCTTATAATTAATCAAGCCGTATCCACAAGAAATTATCCAAAGATTTTTTTCCCCTCAACAATGCGGAAAGCATCCATAGCTGCATTCCACACAGACCCCTTATAACCTTGATATGCCATTTATCGATCAGAAGAAGGAACAGACAATAACGATTGTTTCCACTCACTAAATAAGTTTTGAATATCATCATGAATCCCCCTTTGTGTGAGAGTTGAAATGGTTTCCTCTACCACTGGCCCTTCAGAGTTTTTACTTCCAACACAGGTGACTATTAAATTAAACAACTCTCTCTACCATCCCCGCGCCTGCAGCAGCTCCTCTTCCGTGAG